>CAYHCM010000010.1:27304-41863 GCA_964355045.1 uncultured Chitinophaga sp.
AAGGCACTTTTCAATCAAAAATTTTAACACTTAATTTAAAAAAACATGAAAAAAACTACAGAAAAAACAAACACAGCCGATGGTGGCAAAATCAACGGCAAAAGAAATTTCTTTCAAAAAACTTTAATTCTGTTTCTTATCTTTATTGGTTTTGGATTTGAGGTCAAGTCACAAAGTTATGCCTTGTATTTTGAATATGACAATACTTCTACTTGCGACTGGGATGTAACTTTTTATGATATAAGCCTGAACCTCCTTCATAATTATACAGTACTGGCAAGCAGTTCCGGTGTGTCTACATGTGCTATAGGTACTACTGCCACTGTAGCTTATATAACATTAGTAGAAACAGGTGGCTCGTGTACTTACAATTTAGGAACATGCTCAACAGGGTGTATATTGGCTAATGTAATCTCCAATTGTGGTTATTCCTGTGGTGGTGCATCTCCAACAGATAGAATTCTTGTAGGTCAGATTACAGCATGTGGTCCGTCTCCACCACAACAAGCATTTTCTTTAAATTTTCTACCTTAGATTTCTATCTAATAGTAAAATAAATACTATTTTAGGTCTGGTAAACTGTAGGAAAATGAATTCATTTTTTCTCTCCAGCGATGAAATAAAAATATTTTCTTAATATTGTTCAAATAAAAATATGGTCCTTCATCTTTATATTAGCCTTGGAGAGGATTTAAATCTATAAAGTTAAATCATTTTAATATAAGTTTAGTGAAGATTCAACATCAAAATAGGTTACTCAAATTTGTCAATCCAATGCCAATTATAGGTCTAAAAAAACTTATTTATACCTTAGGTATATATTTTCTATCAAGCCCATTGCATGGTCAAAACTATGTATGGTTAAAAACCGGACCGGCATATAACTTTGAAAACATAACTTCTTTGCCTGATGGGAGTTCTGCGATTGTTTTTCCCATTGAGCATATCGGAAAAAGCTCAACTCCTGATACATTTAAACTAGATACTTTTAAGCTTTTGTCTCTTAAATCTACTGGAATAATCCACTATTTAGCGGTTTTAGACAGCAATGGGAAAGCTATTAAAGTTACAGAGGCATTTAAAAATTGGTTTAAAAATTCTGGTAGTGGCTGGACAACTGATATAAGAGATATGTGCAGGGATGACAATGGTAATTTTTATTTCGTGGCCTATTTGGGAGATTCATTGAATGTTATAGGTACTGATACTTTGAGTGCATCGAAAGGGCGTATAGTATTTGCAAAATTTGATAATAACCTTAATTATATCAGGTCTGCTCAAATAGGAAATTCAAAAACAATCTTTATGAATTCCAATAGTTGTACTGATAACTGCCCTCCCAAAACTCAATTAATGTCAATAGGTGGGCATCTTTACTTTTTATGTGTCACAACGGGTACAACTCGTATTGGCTCCAAAACTTATAATTTTGGAACGGGTTTAACAAGCGTATTTGGGGAACTAAACCTTTCGAACCTAAGTATTAAATGGTCAAACTATTTATACAGCCCTCCAAAGATTAGTAATTTTAAAATAACAGGATTTGTAAAATTAAAGGAAAGTTTATTTTTCTCCGGTGATTTCGGTTTAACTCCTGTAAAAGAAATTGCTGTTGTGGGGGCTGATACTTTATTTGGTCCGGGTGGTTTTATTGCAGAAACAGATACTTTGGGTAATTATCGGAAAAGAGTTGTAATCGGCAATGGCCATTATTTTAAGTTGCCATGTTTAGGCACGGATGGTGATTATCTTTACATTGGTGGTTTGTTTAGGGATAGCCTGCAATGGGGCAATAGAAAAATATCACCGATGTATAAAACAGGCGGCTCGTATTATTCGGCAATAAAAAAAGAACTCTTTGCTGCTTCGATGACTGCATCCTTTCAACCACGCTGGTTTTTTAGACCAAAAATTCCTGACACCTCCTCAAAATGGAAAAACTCTGGAATTATTACGCATGTAAAACATTGCGATGGGTATCTTTACTTCGGCGGATGGCTATCAGAAAAGATATTAATTGACAGTACCTTTCTTGGTAATCGCAATGCCTATGCCGTTGGGGGAAGTGGCATTTTAATTTTTAAGGCAGATCCTTTGGGCAATATATTGTGGTCAACTTTTGGAGCTGAAGGCATAATACAATCTATGGATGTAGTAGGAAAACGATCTGTATTTGTCGGCGGTACTTTTCGTGGGAATCTAAAATTAGGTAAACTCCGCGATAGTTCATTCTATCAAAAGTTATTCATTACAAAAATAACGGACTATTCGATAACGAGAGGCAATATAAAAAAAGGTCCTTATTGTGCCGGAGATACAATGTTAATACCCTACACGCTTGTGGGAGAATTCGACACAACAAACTATTTCATAGCCCAACTCAGCGATGCCAATGGAAATTTTGAATCGGGCTACCGCGAATTAGGAAGGCTGAAAAAGAATAAGGATGGAACCATTATTGGTAAATTGCCTTCGTTCCAAGTAAGTTCTTCACCTAATTACCGGATACGAATATTGGGTACCAAACCATCTGTTCAAAGTTATTACCGGCGCGATTCGCTGAGATTTCTTATTTATTCACGTGACAAAGCCAATCCTGGCCTACCCGAAACTATTTGCAAAAGCGACACTTTAAAATTGATTACCTATGGCGGTACCAAATGGGCATGGAGTCCCAAATACCGGATGGATGACAGTACCAAAAGGCAGCCTTTGGTTTGGCCAATTAAAGATACAACCGTTTACAGAATAATAATTGCCGACAGTAGCGGATGCGGACAGCCGGATACCGCTTTTAAAACGGTAATTACCCGTCCATATCCCAAAGCTCTGTTTGATTTTTCAGATACTATGCTCTGCCAAAACATAGATTTGAATATTCCGGTAAAGTTTACAGGCGGCGATTCGGCCTATCAATGGCAATGGTTTTTTGTCAACTCCCCCAAGTCGTTTTTTCCATTAAAAAAAGGAAATTATAAATTAAGCGATACACTCAATTATACACCAACTGTGGATTTGAATACGTCCGAAAAATTAGCAATAATTCTTAAAGACGGATGCACCGCCAAGCCCGATACCGCTTATTTAACCATTAGCCAACGAAAACCCGTTGTGTTAAAAACCAAATTCAGGGATACTTCACTTTGTTCAGGTCATATATTAAATTATAAAGCCATAGCCACAGGCGGAGTTCCAAAACAGTATAAATATTTCTGGAAAGATTTAATAACAAACAAAATTTTATCAATTGCGGATTCTTTAAAATTTACAACTTCACAAACTTTAAAAATCCAACTGATAGTAAATGATGGATGTATAGCTTTGGGCGATACGGCAGAATTTAATATAACCGTAAAACCACCATTGAAAGCCATAACCAATTTAAGGGACACCATCCTTTGTGCTGGTCAAAAAATAAACTACACAGCCACCGCCCGTGGCGGCGATTCAAAAGCGTATAAATTTAGCTGGCTTTTAAATAACAACCTCATTGACACAACCTCAACCTTAACCTCAACCTCAACCTTAACCTCAACCTTAACCCTAATTTTAAAAGACAATTGTTCTCTACCAAACGACACCATCAAAAAAACGATTACCATAAAACCTTCCCCCAAAGCAGCTTTCACTTATGATTTAGCCTGTAGCCGCACCATTACCAAATTTCAGTTTACAGGAACAAAACCATCTTCTCCCATTACCACCTACCTCAACTGGAATTTTAATAATGAAGCTACTTCCACCCTCGAAAATCCATCTTATAAATTTGCTACTCCGGGTATTAAAACCTCAACCTTAATCTTAGCCTCCGATAACGGCTGCACCGATACCTTAATAAAAACCATTGTAATAAAACCCCAATCCAAAGCTGATTTTGAAACCTCAGATATTTGTGAAAGTGATAGTGCTGTTTTTATTAATAAATCTTTAGATGCCACAGGTTACAAATGGAAATTCGGCGACGGCCAAACCATTTCAACCAATTCAACTATTTCAACCGCCAAACACAAATTCCAAATTGCAAGCACGACCACGTTTAATGTTACCTTAGTTGCGGTTGTTACCAATGGGTGTTCAGATTCTTTAACCAAAGCCCTCACCGTAAATGCCAATCCCAATTCTGATTTCAGCCATACAACCACAGGCAATAAAGTGGATTTGAGAGCCACCGTGCAGGGCAATACAAAATACCAATGGAAGTTTGGAACTACCGATAGTGCCGCTACCACCAATGGAAATTACACGCATACATTGAAATCTTCCGGCCAATACACCATTTGTCTTAAAGTTACCAACCTGGCTGGCTGCGTATCTCAAACCTGCAAAAATGTAACGGTGGGTATATTGAATATTGATAAACCAAAAGGTTTTAAAATTTACCCAAATCCTAATGGTGGGAATTTTATAATTGAAATTGAAAATCCGGGTAAAGATATTTCAATTGAGGTTTATGACTTAGTGGGAAAGCTGATTAAAAAAGTAGAAGCTTCTCCAAACAAGTCATCGTATCCTGTTGAAATAAAATTCTCCCTTTGTGAATTAACCTCCTTTGGTCTTGGAACTTGTAATTTGGGACTTGGGATTTATTTGGTGAGGGTAATAAATGGGGGGATGGTTTGGACTCAAAAAGTGAATATTGCAAGATAATCAGGCTTTCTTTATATAAAGGAATGAAAGAGTCTTTGTCATAACTTTTCCATCATCTAACCCAAAAAACTTTATTGCATCAAATGAAAATTCCCTTTAATAGTATGGCTTTGATTGTCGCAACCTAAATAAGTTAGAGAATAAATATATATTTCGTCCTGACAAAGTTTGCCTTTACTATATCCGTCCCAATTTTGACCCGGCGATTGGGTTTCAAATAGTTTTTCGCCCCATCGGTTAAATATTTTTAAATTGTAATAGGCATGTATATCATGAAATTTAGAATCGGGATATTCTTCATTCAACTTGTCTCCGTTGGGGGTAAAAGCATTTGCCATATAAACTTCATTAGGAAACGCATTCGGGTTTTTGGTAACTTTATGATAGGCCGTATCCTTGCATCCATTTTTATCGGTAACTATTACCGTATAAATTCCGCTTGCCTGAATTTTTATGGTTTGGGTAGTTTCGCCCGTATTCCATAACCAGGTAACATTATCAGAGGCTGTTAAATCTAAGATTGATGAAGTACATGCCGTGGTATCACCGGTAATGGCGCTTATATTTTGTGGATAATTAATTATTAAAAAACTATCAGACTGAAAACACCCTTCGGCACTTTCAATGGTTACTTTTACAAATCCGGCTTGGGTATAATTTGTTTTCCGGTTATAGCCCCCATTATTCCATGCATAATTCTGAAACGGTTTATTGGTTTGAATTTCAAAATTAAACAGGCCGCAAAATGATCGGTCATTCCCTAATTCCAATCCCGGATCAATGTTTGATAAAACCGCGCTATCGCTGCTGCTACAAAGACCATTGGTAATTTTAACACGATACATACCCGGAACGGATGTGGTTATTTGACGTGTGGTTTCTCCCGTATTCCACAGGTAGGTGTAATTTAATATTTTGGCATCAAATGTTCCCGGAAATCCTGCACAAACCGCCGTGTCCCTGAGGTAGCCTTTGGGCGGGATAAACTGAAAAGCTTCAATTGTATCTGTTCTTTTACAATTGTTTTGATTGGTAATGGTTACCCAATATTTGCCGGCTTTTGGAATATTTACAGTGTTAAAGGTGGTGTTATCATTCCATTTATACGCTTTATAAATATCGGGTGTGGTATAGGTAAAGGGAATAAAATAATCATTGCATTGAACGGTATCCTTTCCGGCATCAAAAACCGATTTATCAATAATTACAGAAATGGTATCTTTTGCAAAACACGGAGTGTTGGTAACTATCACGCTATAATTACCGGTTTGGGTTACAGTAATGGTTTGAGTAGTTTGACCTGTATTCCATAAAAATTGACTTCCTGAATTTCCTGCATTTAATATAAAGGAAGTTGGCTGGCAAAAAATAGTGTCTTTACCCAGATTTACTTTAATATTATCCTTAACGGTAATAAAATAATCAAAGCTATCAATACACACCGCGTTAAAGGCTATTAAAGTTACCTTAAAAATTCCTGCTTTGGTATATATATAAGTTGGGGAAGTTTGATTAGAAGTGTCAGTATTTATTGCCGACTCCCCAAAATCCCAATGATAGCGGGTTGCGCCGCTGCTTTGGTTGGTGAATAAAACGGATGTATTGGTACAATTGGTTTTGGCTGTATAAAAAACAGAAATTACATCAAACACGCAATTGGCCACGTTAAACTGGTAATCGCGGCGGGTTTCACCAATCAACACCCCTTTTCTAAATTCCTTTACTTTTATCCCCATTACAAATTGCCCGCTTTGGTCAGGCGTCACAGTAAGCCTGCCGGTTAATTCATCCACTTCCAATATTGGGTTCCCTCCCATTTCGTCAGTCACACTATACGGATTTCTCCATTGAATCAGCCGATTGCCGCTTAAAGGAAAAACAGGTGTACCCTGACCGGCATTGCTATAGTCGGGTCGGCTTCTGTTGGTTGAGGCACCCAGATATGGGGTTATTATTTCATAAGCAAGGCTATCCCCATCTTCATCCGTTGCCTTATGGTCAAATGTAAAAGGTACATTCATACATAAATAAATTGGTGGCCTCGCTTTAAACTCCGGGCTGCTGTTTTTTCCAATAGCAGATTCCGGTTTTATTTCGGTCCAATAGGTTGCCCCTGTAGTTCCCGGATTATTAATATTGGCTATAATATTATTGCGGCAGCATCGTTCAAAGGTTATTATATACCCATTGGCTCGTTTGGGCAATACCATATTGGTTTCATATACATACATGTCAACACATACATCGGGAAAATTTTTTATACACTTATAGGGATTGGCCGATACACTTACCGGATTTTGACGATTTACTGCTTTGCAAAGATTGGTAAGCAAAATTCCGGTTTTGGCATCAAACACATTTATTAAACCTGTGGCATCTGATGCAATAGAACCCGGAGTACCATTTAGGCAATCAAGATAAAGTGCAAGTTTTACGGTGTAGGTAACATCTTCATTTGATGCTTTTGAAATGTATTTATACGTAATTTCACCACCTACAATATGAGAAGCATAAGCCCCGCAGGTAAAAAAGAGAAACACCAGAATCAGGCCCTTTTTCAATTTGGTTTCACTAACGTTCAAATGTATTATTGAAAAATCAAATATCCTATAATTGACAATGAAATATTACATTTAAAAAACTATTCTTACGCCGTAACTTTATATCACATAAAAATAGGACATTTTGAAAAGTTGTTTTTTTTTAAAATAAAATTATTATTTTTGAACGTATGTCTCTTACCCTTGATTTCAAAAAACAGCTTTTTGAATCCTGTAAACACGTTTTAAACGAACGAATTGCCAATGCCAGGCATGCTATGGACGAAGCCCAGATAGCAGCCAATGGTGAAGAAAAAAGCAGTGCAGGTGATAAGTTCGAAACCTCCAGAGCTATGGGGCAGCGCGACCGGGATATGTATGCCCGGCAGTTAATCGAAGCACAAAATGAATTGTTTAAAATTGAAAGGTTATTACTCGAATCCGTTGATTTTGTTAAAATAGGTTCATTGTTGGTAGCCGATGATACTATTTACTTTATTCTATCAGGTATCGGTAAGCTTGTACTAAAGAAAAAAACAGTAATGGTTATTTCTAAAGAAGCACCTATAGCATTAGCAATGCTGGGTAAACATGTAAATGAGGAATTTGTTTTTAATCAAAAACACTGGAAGATTACCGAACTTATTTAAAGACTTATAAATCCTTAATCGGTTTGTATAAACTAAAAAAAAGGCTATATTTGCAGCCGAAACAGAGGATGAATAAAGAGGGGAAATTCTCCTCTTTTTTGTTGTAATATGGTTAATCTTGTATCGAAGCTCCAAACATGGACCTCAGATTTTCTTCACGAATCTGACGAGTTTTTGGTGGATGTGGAAAACAAGCCCGGCTCCAACAAATACAGAGTACTTGTGGATGGAATGGAAGCAATAACCATAAAACGATGCGCCATGATAAGCCGCTACTTATCAAAGCAGATGGAGGAAGACAGCAGTTTGGACGAAGATGATTATTTTACCTTCGAAGTATCATCGCCCGGTGCCGACAGGCCTTTGAAACTTCCCAAACAATATTACAAACACATTGGCCGCCAATTGGCCATTGAAACTTTGGATGAAAGAAAGTTGACCGGAACTTTAAAAACTGTTGATGAAAATAAAATTACCATTGCCATTCAGGTTTCAAAAAAAGAAACGTCTGAGGAGCAAATAGAATTTAACAATATAAAAGAAGCAAACGTTATAATATCATTTAATTAAAAAATAAAAAAGATGAGTTTAGGAATTGGATTAGTTGAATCGTTTTCAGAGTTCAAAGAATTTAAAAACATTGACCGTGCTACCATGATCAGGGTTATGGAAGACGTGTTTCGCAGTATGCTAAAGCGCCGCTATGGCGACGATAGCAATTTTGATGTAATTGTAAACGATAAAACCGGGGATGTTGAAATTTATCAGCGGCGGCTTATTGTTGACGAAGGAGAAGTAGAAAACGATATTGCAGAAATTACATTATCAGAAGCCCGAAAAATGGAACCTGATTTTGAACTGAACGAGGAAACCTACGAAGAAGTAACCATGGAGGCCTTTGGCCGCCGGTCTATTTTAGCCGCCCGTCAAACCCTTATTTCACGAATTCTCGAACTGGAAAAGGACGAGGTTTATAAAAAATATAAAGACCGTGTAGGTGAAATAATAACCGGCGAGGTTTATCAGATTTGGAAAAAAGAATTGATGGTGTTGGACGACGAAGGCAATGAATTGATATTGCCCAAAGGCGAAATGATTCCCCGCGATTTTTATAAAAAAGGAGATTCTATAAAAGCCATCGTTTTAAGGGTGGAAATGAACAACGCCTTGCCCAAGATCATATTATCCCGCACCGCGCCAATGTTTCTTGAACGATTATTCGAACTGGAAGTTCCTGAAATATTGGATGGTTTGATTACCATTAAAAAAGTGGTTCGCGAACCGGGTGAAAGAGCTAAGGTAGCTGTGGAAAGTTATGACGACCGAATAGACCCCGTTGGTGCCTGTGTAGGTATGAAAGGTTCAAGGATTCATGGCATTGTAAGAGAATTGCGCAATGAAAATATTGATGTTATTAATTATACCACCAATACCCAATTATTTATAACCCGCTCCTTAAACCCGGCCAAAATATCGTCAATCAATATTGATGAAGTTACCAAACGTGTAGCTGTTTATCTTCCATCCGATCAGGTTTCATTGGCCATAGGCAAAGGAGGATTTAATATAAAATTAGCCGGCAAGTTGGCCGGATACGAAATAGATGTATATCGCGAAGATGCCGAAGACGAATACGATGTGGATCTTGAAGAATTTAACGATGAGATAGATGACTGGATTATTGAAGAGTTGAAAGGAATAGGTTTGGATACGGCCAGAAGCGTATTGGCTACATCAAATGATGATTTGGTGCGCCGAACCGAATTGGAAGAAGAAACCATTGTGGAAATAAAGAAAATATTGGAAGCTGAGTTTAGTTAGACAATGGGCAATATGCAATAAGCAATTAGCAATGGGCAATAAGCAATGGGCAATGTGCAAAGGAGCATTAACCGAAAACGGATTATGAAGACGAATAAATTAAACTGAAGGACTATGGCCATATAAAGGAAATGCGTCCTTCTGTAAGTTTTTTAAAAATAGGAATACAAAAAAAGGGACAGAACAGAAGATGCCAGAAGAAAAATCATACAGGTTAGCCAAAGTAGCCGGAGAGCTTGGCGTTGGGGTGCATACTTTAGTAGAGCATTTGCAAAAAAAAGGTGTAAAATTAGAAGATACCAAACCTACCTCTAAATTAGATCAGGCAACTTATGAAATCCTGTTACAGGATTTTCAATCAGATAAAAAAGCGAAAGACCAATCAAAAACCATCGAGGTTCAGATGAAAAGAGACCGGGAACAAGTTCTTGATCATACCCCGATAAAACCCAAACCTCCTGCTGAAGATATTGATGAAGACACTTTTTTTGTAAAAGATCTTGGCTCATCCAAAAAACCCATTTCAAGTAAAGACGAAAAGCCTAAAGAACCAATATTAGCTGAGATTATTGAAGAAAAACTTGATACCACTTTAATTGAAAAAAACAAAGTAGAAGGAATAACTATTTTAGGGAAAATTGATTTAACCGCCAAAAGCGGCAATTTTAATAAACCAGAAGAAATAGTTTTAGAAAATAAGGATATTGAAAAACCAGAAGAAAAATCGGAGGAAATAATACCTGTAGTTGAAGAATTAAAACCGGTAGAAGTTTCGGTTGCCGAGGTAAAACTTCAGGAACAACCCCATCCAAAACCAAGTGAACCGGAAATTTCTGAACCGGAAATTGTTGATGCTCCCAAAAAACCTGTAATTGAAACTCCCGTTGAAGATGAAATTGATGAGGATGTCAATATTATAAGAGCTAACGCTCCAAAATTAAAAGGCTTATCGGTAATGGGTAAAATTGTAATACCCGACCCGATTGTCAGGAAAAAAGTAGTCAATGAGGATTCTCAAAAGAAAAAACGCAAACGAAAATTAACCGCTGAAAAAATTGACACAAAGGCTGTAGGAAACCAGTTTGTTAAAAAACCTGAACTTAAACCCGATGGCAAACCGATAACCACAGCTCCGGGCTCCAGAGTTAAAAAGGATGATGTAAGCGGCAAACAGGTTCAGGAGCAAATGAAGCAAACTTTTGCTAAAATAGGAACCCAAAAAAGCAATGCTCAAGGTGGAAGAATAAGACAACAAGCACGAAAAGACCGTAAATCTAAATTTCTTGCACACCGCGAAGAAGAGGTAATAAAGCGCGAAATTCAGAGCAAAGTTATACAGGTAACTGAATATGTAACAGCTAACGAATTAGCGTCCCTCATGAATGTGAAGGTGAATGATATTATTACAACGTGTTTTACATTGGGTATGATGATTTCCATTAACCAACGATTGGATGGAGAAGTGATAAATTTATTGGCCGAAAATTTTGGATACGAAGTTGAATTTGTTTCGGCTGAAGTTCAGGAAGATATTATTGAAGAGATTGATGACCCGAAAGATTTAATTGAAAGACCACCGATTGTAACAATCATGGGTCATGTGGATCATGGAAAAACTTCCTTGTTGGATTACATACGCAGCACCAATGTTATTGCCGGAGAGGCAGGAGGAATTACGCAACACGTAGCAGCTTATGAAGTAACTATGGGTGATGGCAAAAACATAACTTTTGTTGACACACCGGGACACGAGGCATTTACGGCCATGCGAGCCAGGGGTGCAAAAGTTACCGATATTGTTATTATTGTAATAGCTGCCGATGATAGTGTAATGCCGCAAACCAAAGAAGCAATAGCTCACGCTCAGGCCGCACAGGTTCCTATTATTTTCGCCTATAATAAAATTGATAAAGAGGGTGCAAATGCTGATAAAATCAGGGAACAATTATCTGCCATGAGTATATTGGTAGAAGAATGGGGAGGAAAATACCAAAGTCAGGAAATATCAGCTAAAAAAGGAATCAATATTGATAAACTTTTAGAAAAGGTATTGCTCGAATCTGAAATTCTTGAACTTAAAGCCAATCCAAATAAACGTGCCAAAGGAACAGTTATGGAAACCCACCTTGATAAAGGAAAAGGTGTAGTAGCAACACTTTTGGTACAGGAAGGAACTCTTAAAGTTGGAGATTTTGTACTCGGAGGAAGTCATTATGGTAGAGTAAGAGCCTTGCTTAATGAACGTGGACAACGAATAACTCAAGCCGGACCATCCACTCCTGTAAGTGTTCTTGGTTTTCAGGGGGCACCACAGGCTGGTGAATTATTTAATGTTTTTGAAGATGAAGCCAGTGCCAAGGAAATTGCAAACAAACGAACTCAACTTCAGCGTGAGCAAGGAATTCGCGCTTCAAAACATATTACTTTGGAAGAAATTGGTCGCCGATTGGCAGTAGGTTCGTTCAAGGAATTGAAACTTATTGTGAAAGGGGATGTGGATGGATCGGTAGAAGCCTTGAGCGATTCATTATTAAAATTATCGAAAGATGAGGTTCAGGTAAATGTTATTCATAAAGGAGTGGGACAAATTACCGAATCGGATGTATTATTAGCCTCAGCATCGGATGCCATTATCATTGGATTCCAGGTTAGGCCGGCGCAAAGTGCTAAAAAACTGGCTGAAGACGAAGAAATAGAAATCAAAACATATTCCGTAATTTACCATGCCATCGAAGAAATAAAAGCAGCTATCGAAGGTATGCTTGACCCTGAATATGTAGAAGAAATTACCGCAAATATTGAAGTTCGCGATGTATTTAAAATAACCAAAGTAGGCACAGTAGCCGGGGCTTATGTACTTGATGGTAAAGTGGAACGAAAAAATAAATTACGCATTATTCGTGACGGTGTGGTAGTACATGAAGGAGAAATTGAAGCGTTGAAACGTTTTAAAGACGATGTAAAAGACGTGGCCAAAGGCTATGAATGTGGCATTCAAATTAAAAACTACAACGATTTGAGAATTGGTGATATAATTGAAACTTTTACCAAAGTGGAGGTTAAAAGGAAAGGGTAAAGTTTAGAAATTGAAAAATACAAAACTTAAAAAAAAGGACCTTCCAAAAGGATTTACCTTAAATACTGATTTAGATGAAAAGTATTTAGATCAACCTTTGTTTCAAGACAAAGTAGATAAAGCAAACTATATTCTTAAAACATTTGGACTACCTAAAATTTAATTTTTTAAATCACCTCTTTGCAATGTGAATATAAAAGCCTCTTAAAAATGATTATCTAACTTGTCTTCGGCCACCAAAACAGACATACGAACCCTTACCTTAGAGCAACTTCAAAAAGAAATTAAAAATCTTGGAGAACCTGCTTTCAAAGCCAAACAAATTTTTGAATGGCTTTGGAAAAAATCTGCCTTCAGTTTTGATGAGATGACCAATCTTTCAAAACCTTTGCGTGAAAAACTTATTCAAAAATTTGAGATAAAAACTGTTAAAATTTTAACCCAACAAAAAAGCAAGGACGGTACTATTAAATTAGCCTTTAAACTGTGGGATGATAATATCATAGAAGGGGTATTAATTCCTACTGCCACAAGGATGACGGCCTGTGTGAGCAGTCAGGTGGGTTGTAGCCTGAGTTGCACATTTTGTGCTACCGGTTATTTGGAACGATCGCGGAATTTAGACGCGGCAGAAATATATGACCAGGTGGTTTTGATTGCCCAATTGGCTATAAAAAATTATAATATCCCGCTAAGCAATATTGTGTTTATGGGCATGGGCGAGCCATTGCTCAATTATGCCAATGTGATGAAAGGCATAGAGCATATTACAAAACCCGAAGGATTGGGAATGAGTCCACAACGAATTACGGTAAGCACTGCAGGTATTACCAAAATGATAAAACGATTGGGTGATGAAAATGTAAGATTTAATTTGGCCATATCCTTACATGCTGCCAACGACGAACGCCGAAGTTCAATAATGCCGATTAATGAAACCAATAATTTGGAAATGCTGGCCGAGGCGATAAACTATTTTTACGAAAAAACCGGAACCCGTGTTACTTTGGAATATTGCGTAATTAACGATACCAACGACCACGAACAGGAAGCTATGGAACTAGCCCAATTTGCCCGAAAGGTAAAATGCAAAATTAACCTGATTGAATATAATCCAATTGAAATGGCTAATTTTAAGGCCTCATCCGCTGAAAAAATTGAGAAATTTGCTGCTATTTTGGAACAGCAAAAATTAATAGTAAATATTCGCCGAAGTCGTGGAAAGGATATTGATGCAGCTTGCGGGCAGTTGGCGAATAAACAAACCGTTTAATAAATGAAAAAAATCCCAAATCCCAAATCCCAAATTTCAAATAGTTTCGCCTGGGATAGTTTTGTTCTTGGAATTTGGTTCTTGGAATTTGAAATTTAAAGCCCTTCTTATGACAAGCCGCCTTTTATACTACCTCCTGATAAAACCCCTTTCCTACTTACCCTTAGCCATACTTTACGGTGTTTCCGATTTTTTATATTTTGTACTTTACCGAATTGTAAAATACCGCCAAAAAACAGTTCGAACCAATCTTGAAAATTCATTTCCTGAAAAATCTAAGGAAGAAATTTTACAGATTGAAAAAAAATTCTATCATCATTTTTGTGATTTAATGGTTGAAAGTATCCGGCTGTTCAGTATTTCCGAAAAGGAACTTAGGCTAAGAAACAAAATGATAAACCCTGAAGTTATGAATCGATTATATGATGAAGGAAAAAGTATAATCCTCGTTGGCGGGCATTTTAATAATTGGGAAACGGGTGCTGCTATTTTAAGTGCTTTCGTAAAGCACCATATTATTGGAATTTATGCTCCCTTAAGCAATCAATTTTT
>CAYHCM010000011.1:0-4095 GCA_964355045.1 uncultured Chitinophaga sp.
GAGGTTAAGGTTGCTTTCAGCGGTGTATTATAGAAAAAAGGTTGAGGTTAAGGTTTCTTTCAGCAGAGAATTTTTAAAAAGGTTAAGGTTGCTTTCAGCAGAGAATTTTTAGCAGTATAAATTAGATTGTGTAAATGGATTAGATTCCTTTAAACCTTAACCTCAACCTTAATCTCAACCTCAACCTTAACCTAAACCTTAATCTCAACCTCTACCTAAACCTAAACCTCACCCCTACCCTCAAATGAAATCCTGGTACGCCTTATACGTTCATTCCCGACAGGAAAAAAAAGTAGCCATGTTATTGGATTTTCAGGACATTGAAAATTATTTACCTCTCCAAAAAGTAACCAAGCAATGGAGCGACCGCAAAAAAGTTGTTGAGGAACCTCTTTTTAGATCCTATGTTTTTGCTAGGGTAGATGATTTTGAAAAAGAAAAAATACGCGAAACCGACGGGGTGCTTAACTTCGTATATTGGTTGGGCAAACCAGCCGTTATAAGAGATGAAGAAATAGCCATTATTAAGAGATTTATGGGTGAATATGAAAATATACAAATTGAACATAATACACCGATACTTAATAGCTCAGTATTAATAGATGGCGGGCCGTTGATGAATCATATTGGAAAAATTATTAAAATAGGAAAGCACAAAGTAAAAATAATAATCGAATCATTGGGTTGTTCATTAATTGCAGATGTACCAATAAATAAAATAGTAAATTTGCCCATTAAAAAAATTAAGAATGGTTAAACTTATTAAACTTACAACACTCTTTTTATTATCCATTTTGGTTGCTTCATGTGGCAAAAAATTGATTTATTTTCAGGAAAAAGAGGATTCAAAAAATAAATATAACAGTATTGAAGTTTCCAAACCCGAAAATCCGAGAGATCATATAATTGAGGCGGGAGATGTGTTGGGGATGAGGTTTACATCTAGCGGGCCTGAAATGAGCATCTTATTATCGGGAATCGGAACGGGTTTAATTGTTCAGGAAAACGGATCAATTTATTTACCTTATTCAGGTAGTTTAAAAATTTCCGGGATATCCATCTCGGTTGCACAAAAAATAATTTCTTCAGAATTAGAAAAATATCTGGTAAATCCTGAATTTGAACTTACTCTAAATTCATTCAGGGTAACAATTTTAGGTGATATAAATTCTCCCGGTATTAAAAATTCCCCAGGTGATAAAATGACAATTATTGATTTAATTAGTATTGGTGGTGATTTAACTGCTGAGGGGAATCGAAAAAACATCAAAGTAATCCGACAGATTGGAGATAAAAAAACTACCGTATTTCTCGATATGTCAAGCATTGATGTTTTCCGATCGGAAGTGTATTATCTCAAATCCAATGATATTGTTTATGTAGAACCTCTCCCACGCAAATTCATTAAGGAGAATTATTTATATGTCACAATGTTTCTTACTATTATTAATACGTTAGTAATTTTTATCAAAATTTAATCTTATCGAATATTCTATGCCGGAAAATAATGAAATAGATTTAAGTACATCCGAATCGAAACAGGGAAGAAAGATAAAAGAAATTTTAGGTCTTATAAGGGTTTACTGGATATTATTTTTAATCTGTTCAACCGTCGCCATTATAGATGGATTTTTAATTGTTCGATATTCAACGCCCTTTTATAAAATTGAAGGGGATATCCTACTTTTCAATCAAAGTAAAGGGAAAGAAGGTGCAGAACTTTTAGGTTCTAACGAAGTGTCAGGGGCAATGAATCCTTTTGACGTATCAGGTATAAATGACAAAATTGAAATTATCAAATCTAAAAAATTTATTCGGGAGGTCGTTGAAAAATTAAGGTTCAATCATTCGTTTTTTATTAAGGGAAATGTAATGACCACGGAAGCTTATAGCAATGATCTTCCCATTGAATTTTACTATAGATTATTGAATAGTGCTGCTTTGAGTTATAAATTTGAACTTGATATAAAAAATAAATCATATTCTATAGATATAAGCAATAAAAATTCTATAATTTATTCGAAAAAAAATCTTCAATATGACGATTCATTAGTGATAGAGAATTGTGTAATATTTATCCATAATAAAATTGATGCCGATTTATGGTCTGATAAAATTGCCCCCAAGAATCTTAATGTCACTTTGAATGATATTGATGGGGTGACAAATAAATATTCTTCATTACTTAATATAAAACAAAAACCTCAAACAAAAGTTTTAACATTAAGTATTGAATCCAGCCAACCCAATAAGGATCGCGACTTTATTATAGAAGTTTCGAATAGATTTATTGAAAAAGGGCTTCTTGAAAAAAATGAAAAATTTGATACGACTCTTAAATTCATTAATGAACAATTACAAAAGGTCGAGTCAGTTTTAGGTAATTTCGAATTTAATCTTGAAAATTTTAAAAAAACCAGCGGTATCCTGGATTGGCCTTCAGAAAGTGCCATATTGGTAGCTGAGAAATCAGGGCTTGAATCGAAATTACAAGAACAGGAAATTTTATTAAAAAAAGTTATAGCACTTAAAGAATATGTTGAAAAGCATGAAGATCTTTCAGGTTTAGCTCCGTCCACATTTGGAATTTCTGAACCATTATTAATACCCTTAATTAATGATTTAAGCAAAGCCAGCAGTAATTTAAATGATTTAGGACAAGATTTCAATCAAGCCTCTGTTCAATACATCCGTCTTAAACAAAAAGTTATAAACGCCAAGAAATTACTTATCGAAAATATTAATTCTCTTAGTTCAAATACTTCAACCATATTAAATAATTATAAATCAGACCTTGCTAACCTGAAGTCCAAAATAAATCAATTACCCGGTATTGAAAGAGAAGGCATTGGAATGATGCGAAAATCTTCGATTCAGGAGAAACTTTACATGCTTCTTTTAGAAAAAAAATTCGAATACGAAATATCCCGTTCTGGTAATAAAAGTGATTATTCTATATTAAACGAAGCAGAAATCAAAGGGCAAACGCAACCCAATAGTAAAAAAATATATATGTTTTCAGTATTATTTGGTTTATTATTCCCTTCCCTTTATATCTTCCTTAAAATATTTCTCGACACAAAATTAAGAAGCCGCGAACAGATTGAAAAATTAACCAAAATACCATTTCTTGGGACTATTCCTCATCATGGCGGTCACGGACAGATGGTATTTAAGGAAAATTCAAAATCCATGATTGCGGAATCCTTCCGTAACTTTCGTTCCAATATTATGTTTATGTTGAAAAAAGATGCAGAATCTAATATCATACTTTTTACATCCACCATAAGCGGTGAAGGTAAAACGTTTTGTACCTTAAATACAGCTCAGGCTATTGCTATCTCAGGAGCAAAAGTGGTAGTTATTGGTTTGGATTTGAGAAAACCCCGCCTGCATTTGAGCTTTGATATTAAGAACGATATTGGGATGACAACTTATTTAATAGGTCGGGCATCTTTGGATCAAATTATTCAACATACAAATATACCGAATATAGATATTATTCCTTCCGGGCCGGTGCCACCAAATCCATCAGAATTGATACTAAGCAGTCAGATGCTGGAATGCCTGAATGAATTAAAAAAGAAATATCAATATATATTATTGGATACAGCTCCCCTTGGATTAGTAACTGATGCCGGAGATTTAATGCAACACGCGGATTTAAATATTTTCGTGATGCGTGAAAGTTACTCCCATCTTGCCTCCATTAATTTTTGCAACGAATTTTATGAGAATCAAAAAATCAAAAATATTGGAATTGTTATGAATGATTCCACATTTTCAGGGGCTAAATATGGTTACGGATACGGCTATGGGTATGGATACGGGTACGGCTACGGATATGGCTATGGGTATGGATACAGCTATGGCTATGGCTACGGGTATTATGATGATGAAAAGTCACCTAAGAAAAAGAAATCCCTCGTTCAAAAAATAACAGGATTCTTTAAAAATTAATACTTAAGCTTCAATAAAGATTGAGGTTGAGGTTAAGGTTGAGGTTAAGGTTGCTTTCAGTGGCATAAAAAGAATATTTGAAAAGGTTGAGGTTAAGGTTGCTTTCAGTGGAATAAAAAGAATATTTGAAAAGGT
>CAYHCM010000011.1:4195-41125 GCA_964355045.1 uncultured Chitinophaga sp.
TGAGGTTGAGGTTATGGTTGCTTTCAGTGGAATAAAAAGAATATTTGAAAAGGTTGAGGTTGAGGTTATGGTTGCTTTCAGTGGAATAAAAAGAATATTTGAAAAGGTTAAGGTTGAGATTAAGGTTGCTTTCAGTGGAATAAAAAAATATTTGAAAAGCTTGAGGTTAAGATTAAGGTTGCTTTCAGTGGTATAAGAAAGAAAAGGCTAAGGTTGAGGTTGAGGTTGCCTTCAGAAGCGTACAAAAAAAGGTTAAGGTTGAGGTTATGGTTGTTTTCAGAGGTATAAGAAATAAAAGGTTGAGATTAAGGTTGCTTTCAGTTGTTAAAGAACAAGACTTCAATAAATATTAAGAATTCCTTTCATCAACCAAATAATCTCAACCTCTACCTCAACCCAAGCCTCTACCTTAACCTCAACCTAAGCCTAAACCTTACCTCAGCCTAAAGCCTAAACCTTAACCTCAGTCTAAACCTTAACCTCAACCATGCCTAAAACTATCGCAATAATTGGACTCGGTTATGTTGGCTTACCTTTGGCGGTGGAGTTCGGTAAAAAATATCACACTCTTGGTTTTGATATTAATACCAAAAGAATCCATGAACTAAAACAAGGATTTGATAAGACACTCGAGATTGATTCAGATAATTTAAAATCTTCGACCCATCTTTCCTTTTCTTCTGATAATAATGATTTAAAGAAATGTCAAATTTACATTATTACGGTTCCAACACCCGTTGACAGCAACAATCGTCCTGACCTTAACCCATTATATAAAGCCAGTGAAACGGTAAGTAAAGTTTTAAAAGTAGGAGATATTGTAATTTATGAATCAACAGTTTATCCGGGAGCTACCGAGGAAGAATGTGTTCCGGTGCTAGAAAAATTTTCAGGATTAAAATATAATTTTGATTTCTTTTGTGGCTATTCTCCTGAACGCATCAATCCTGGCGATAAAGATCATACGGTTACTAAAATATTAAAGGTCACTTCCGGTTCCACTCCGGAAATTGCTGATGAAGTTGACAATTTATATAAATCCATTATTGTTGCCGGTACCCACAAGGCACCGAGCATTAAAGTGGCCGAAGCAGCCAAGGTAATCGAAAATTCACAACGGGATATCAATATTGCTTTTGTTAATGAATTGGCAAAAATATTTAATCTTTTAGGGATTGATACCCACGATGTGCTGGAGGCAGCCGGCTCCAAGTGGAATTTTTTGAAATTTAAACCCGGATTAGTAGGTGGACATTGTATCGGGGTTGATCCGTATTATTTAGCTCAAAAAGCTCAGGAAGCAGGCTATCATCCTGAAATAATTCTGGCAGGGCGCAGGCTTAATGACAGTATGGGTTCTTTTGTAGCCGAACAAGTAGTCAAACTTATGGTAAAAAAACATATTGCAGTTAACAATGCAAAATGCCTTGTGCTTGGATTTACATTTAAAGAAAATTGCCCGGATGTTCGCAATACCAGAGTAATTGACATTATCAATGAACTTAAATCCTACCATATTGCGCCTGTTGTTTATGATCCCTGGGCCAGTATTGAAGACGTAAAGCATGAATATGGAATTGATATTTTTAACGATTTGCCGGAAGGAAAATTTGATGCAACCATATTAGCTGTAGCTCATAATGAATTTAAAGATTTAGTAATCCATAAATCGGATGATACAGTTGTTTATGATGTAAAGGGGATTTTGGCACTGGAAATGGTAGATGGGAGATTGTAAATAGGAGTAGAAAAGTAGAGAAGGAGTAGAATGGTACATTTTATAGAATAAGAGTATAATATTTAGAGAAGTAGTGAAATAGTAGAATGATAATAATTTTATAGCATTTAACATTTCTACTCTTTTACTACTCAACTTTTCTACCCTTCTACTCATCTACTTATAAACCCCACAAGTACTTCACTAATCTTAAATCTAATAAATTTAAAAATGTCATACAGAATTTATTCCTTTGAAAAACTTGAAGTTTATAAGAAATCAAGGGTATTGCTAAAAGAATTAAATATTTTAATTAAAACCTATCCTAAAGATGAAACTTATGGTTTAATTAGTCAAATTAAGAGGGCTTCTGCAAGTGTAACTTCAAATTTAGCTGAAGGTTCTGGAAGGGCGTCCAATGTTGATAAGGCTCATTATACTAATATTAGTTATTCCAGTTGTCTTGAATTAATAGATCATTTAAATTCTTCTCTTGACTTGGAATATATTAGCGAAAAAGTACATGAGGAGTTTCGCCTTAAACTTGACCCTATTATTTCAGGTTTAAATGGACTTTATAAATTTCAGTTAACTGAAGAAATCAGTTTGAAGAAAAAATTAGGGGGAAAATAGTAGATGAGGGTAATAGTAGATGAGTAGAAGGGTAGAATGGTAGAAAGGTAGAAAAATAGAAAAAAGTAGAATGGTAAAATTGAAGAGAAGATTAGTCCATTTTATAAATAGAAATCTTACCTTCAACTCTTCCAATTTTCAGCCTAACTCCAAATAACACTTCACTACCCATCTTCTTCTCTACTTTTCAGCCAATGCCACTTCTAAAATAAAAACCACATACCAATCTACTCCTCTACTTTTCTACCCAATTCCCCTATCCTAAATAATACCCCTCTATCTTTCTACTTTTCTACCCAATACTTCTTCCTAAATAACACCCCTCTATCTTTCTACTTTTCTACCCAATACTTCTTCCTAAATAACACCCCTCTACTTTTCTACTCCTCCAATCTTCTACCAAAAAATATAAATGAAAATCCTAATTACCGGCGGTGCCGGATTTATTGGTTCAAATCTGGCAGAAGCATTGCTGAATGATGAAAGAATTTCTTTAGTAAGAGTACTTGATAATTTGGAAACCGGACATTTAAGTAACCTTGATTCATTTATTGCAAATCCGAAATTTGAATTTATTAAGGGAGACATCAGAAATCAGGATGATTGCACTGCTGCTTGCAGAGGGATAGATGCCATAAGCCATCAGGCAGCTTTGGGTTCAGTGCCAAGAAGCATTGAAGACCCTATGACAACACATGACGTCAATGTCAACGGTTTTGTAAATATTCTGGAAGCGGCAAGAAAAAATAATATCAAACGAATCGTATATGCCTCTTCATCTTCTATATATGGCGATTTAAAAGATTCTCCAAAAGTAGAAACAAAAGTTGGTAAAGTTTTATCCCCCTATGCTGCCGGAAAAATGACTAATGAATTGTATGCCGAAGCGTATGCCAAAAATTACAACATGAAACTTATTGGATTACGCTACTTTAATGTATTTGGGCCAAAGCAAGACCCCGAAGGACCTTATGCTGCTGTTATTCCTTTATTTATAAAAGCTGCTTTAAAAAATCAAAGGCCTTTGATAAATGGGGATGGAACCATTACCCGTGATTTTACACCGATAAAAAATGTGGTTCAAATAAACATAAGTGCTTTAAAAATGCCTCTGAATAAAGTAAATCATGAAGTGGTAAACGTGGCCTGCGGTAAAGCAACCACTTTAAACGAATTATGGCAAATGATAAAAATTATTAGCAGCTCCACGTCCAATCCAATTTCTGGCCCTAACCGAAAAGGCGATATTTTATTTAGTTTGGCTGATATTAATAAAGCAATGCGGCTTTTGGAATATAATGCCGAAACCAATATCTATGAAGGTTTAAAGGAAACCGTGAATTGGTTTTTGGAACAAAGGGTAGAAAAGTAGAGAATTAAAAAGGGTAGAAAAGTAGAAGAGTAGAGAAGTAAAAGGTAGATAAGTAGAATAGTAGATAATCCAAAATAATACATTTCTACTTTTCTACCCCTCAACCTTAACCTCAACCTGAACCTCAACCTTAACCTGAATTAAAAAATGAATCCATTCAGCTACGGTACAATAGTAAAAGAGCCTTATTATTTCAATAGACACGAAGAGTGCAAACGAATTGTTTCTACGCTAACCGGTGGCAATGATCTTGTTCTTTTTGCTCCACGTCGTTATGGAAAAACATCATTGGTTTTTCGTGCTATAGAGGAACTGGAAAAGAAAGGATTTACCTGTGTCTATTTTGATTTTTTGCCTGTTTATTCTCGCGAATCGTTTATAGAATCCTACTCCAAAGCCATACTAAAAAAACAAAATAATTTAGAAAAAGCAGTCAAGAAGATTGCAGGGTTAATAAAAGGCATCAGACCTAAATTGGTTTTTGACCAAATGGGCAATCCGGAATTCTCATTGGACTTTACAGATGAAAAAGTAAGTGAAAAAACACTTGAAGATATTCTTGATTTACCTGAAAATTTAGCCTCTGAAGGAAAACGGTACATTATTATTTTTGATGAATTTCAGGAAATAACGAAACTGAATGGTGAGAATTTTGAAAATCTTCTCCGAAGTAAAATTCAACAACAGGTTAAAGTAAACTATCTTTTTTTGGGAAGTAGAACCCATTTGCTCAACGACATGTTTAATAACAAAAGCAGGGCATTTTATAATTCTGCCATGTTAATGCAAATTGAAACCTTGCCAAAAAACGAAACCATCGAGTTTTTAATAACAAGATTTTCCTTATCCAATATCTCTATTGATGACACGGTATCAAATTTTTTAATTAATCAAGCCGGTAATATTCCATACTATATTCAGTTATTGGCAGCCGAAGTTTGGCAAAACATGGTATCATTAAATAAAGTAGTAAGCACCGAAGTAGTTGCTTTATGTGCAGAGCGTATTGTGGATTTAAAAGGCGATTACTATTTTGAGCTTTACGACCGACAATCGGCCTATCAAAAAAAATTATTTAAATCTCTTTTAATAAGTGGCGAAAATATTTTTTCATCAGAATATACCAAACGCCATCGCTTATCAGCCACCTCTACTACCCAAAAGGCACTGATTGGATTAATTGAAAGTGGAATTGTTGAGAAAGTTAACGCAAATTATTTTATTGCCGATCCGTTTTTTAAGCGATTCCTTTCCCGTTACGCCTAAAAGCGTTACGCCTCAAGGCGTAATTTGAGAAAAATAGAAGTAAATGTGTCAATATTTAGATTGGTATTAGTTAGAAAAATGACCTTCTGTAGCAATTCTCAAGCTTATACTGAAACCCTATAGTAAAAGCTTAAGGCTTAGGTTAAAGTTACCTTCGATCGAAAAATCTTAACCGCAACCTCCTCGAAAAATTAACCCAAATTAAGAAGGTTAAGGCTTAAGTTAAGGTTGCTTTCAACAGAAAAATCAATCCTCCACCTTATCCCTTCCACTTTAACCTTTCCACTTTAACCTTTCCACTTTAACCTTTCCTCTTTAACCCTTATAAATAATGCTCAAAGAAAAGAGTTATTATCTGTTATTAGCAGTTATTAGCAGTTATTAGCAGTTATTATGAGATACAATCCATTCAGACCGAACAGTATTGCAACGGAGGAACTTTTTCAGGGACGAACGGAAGAAATGCGGCTAATTGAAAAAAGTTTATTTCAAGCGAAAAATAATAACCCGCAGCACTTTTTAATAGAAGGAGAAAGAGGGCTGGGAAAATCCTCACTTTTTTTGAGAGTTGAACAACAAGCTAGAGGGCTTAGGACGATAGGTAAAGAAGTTTCAGTTAATTTTATCGTATTAACAATTGAGCTTGACTCTACTCAAACATTTTTTGAGATATTAATATCTATAGCTGCTGATTTAAAAAGAGCAATTGCTGAACGTGATAAATTAAAATATTTAGCAAAATCTGTTTGAGATTTTTTGAGCTATCCTGTACTGAAATATATTGTAATTAAACATCATTCAAGATGCAAGTAAAACCAAAATAACAACTCTGGACTCCTCTACTTTTCTACCCAAAACCCATCAGAATTATCCTTAACCTCAATTAATTTGATAACTTTGTAAAAAAACATAAAATGCAAACTTTAATTATCGAAATTGAATCAATTAGTAAAGCAAAAGAACTTTCATCTTTACTTTCCTCTCTGGATTTTGTTAGAAAAGTGTCCACTATTAATAAATCTAAATCTCTTTTAGCTGCATTGCAAGATCATGAAAATCTGAAAGATTCTATTGTTAAAAGAAAAAACAAGGCTATTGCAAAGTACTTATAATGAGGGTGCATCAAAGGGATATCATTGAGTTAAATTATGAACTACCAAATGGCAAGTTTAAAGTACATCCGGCAATAGTAATTTCCAATTCCAATATATTAGATAGTGAAGACATTTTTTATGCCGTAATGATATCTTCAAATTCTATGAATGAAGAATTTAATTTCGAGTTAACTGATTCAATGCTGACGAAGCCACTTGCTAAAAAATCATTTGTAAAATGTCGTTAATTCAATCATATACCGTTGATGAAGTAATGTCAAAAATTTCTGTTTTAAAGCAAGTTGATTTTGATAAACTACTTAAAAGAATTTTTGAAACGGTATTTTAGTTATCTAATTGAAATATATACGCCTTTAACCTTTCCTTCCTTTAACCTTTAACCTTTCCACTATAACCTTGCGGGTTTCGAGTTTCGAGTTTCGTGAGTTTCGAGTTTCGTAAACCCAAAACAATAAAAACCCAAAACCCGAAACACAATACAACAAAAACCCGAAACAACATAAACCCGAAACAATAAACCCGAAACAATAAACCCGAAACCCGAAACAACATAAACCCGAAACCCTCCCCCATGTCCATCATCCAGGTTCAAAACCTCTCCAAATCCTACACAATACACCACGAAGGACAGGAACGCGCGATGTAATAACCAACAAAGCCCGTAAACTCTTCTCCTTCCCCTCAACATTTGCCATAATTATCAAATGGATATTATTAAATTAATAGAAGATAATATTATTACTATGAATAATCAATTGGTTATTCTTGATATTAATGTTGCCGAATTCTACGAAGTAGAAACTAAAAGGGTTAATGAAGCCGTGAAAAACAATCCTGAAATACCCAAGAGATATTATTCCTGCTAACCATAATTGATTTTGGGTATTCCATAAGACCTATATTTAAAAAATAAATATAAATTACTTATGACAAGTTTCCGGAAGGATATATAGTTGAAGTAAGTTCTAAAGACTGGCTTTTAATGAAGTCGAAATTTTCGACTTCATTAAAAGGAGGTAAAACGAAACCACCTAAAGCCTTTACAGAAAAGGGGCTCTACATGTTAGCCACAATTTTAAAAAGCCCATATGCAACTCAAACTACTATTGCAATTATAGAGACTTTTGCTAAAATGAGAGAACTTGGACGAAATATTAATCAATTAGCTACCATTAAAACAGAAGATGAAAAACAACCCATAATGCAACGAAGCGGTGAGTTAATAGCTGAAATATTTGAAAATGACCTTTCATTAACAGGGACTGAAACAACCTTTGAACTCAATTTTGCGGTTCTAAAGTTTAAACACACCGTCAAAAAAGGAAAGAAATAATTTCATTCCTTCCTTTTACCTTTAACCTTTCCTCACTTTAACCTTTATCTTTTCCTTCCTTTAACCTTTCTTAACCTTAACCTCAACCTCAACCTTTTTTCACTTTAACCTTTCCTTCCTTTAACCTTTAACTTTCCACTTTAACCTTGCGGGTTTCGAGTTTCGAGTTTCGTGAGTTTCGTGTTTCGTAAACCCAAAACAATAAAAACCCAAAACCCGAAACACAATACAATAAAAACCCGAAACAACATAAACCCGAAACAATAAAAACCCGAAACCCGAAACAACATAAACCCAAAACCCTTCCCCCATGTCCATCATCTCCGTCCAAAACCTCTCCAAATCCTACATCATAAACCACGAAGGACAGGAACGTTATACCGCCTTGAGCGATGTGATAACCAATAAAGCAAAGAAACTCTTTTCCTTCCTTAATCCTTGACCTTAAAATGGAAATTATAAAATTTGAAGAAGTAGAAACTAAAATAATTAGCCTTCGTCAGTTGCAGGTTATTATTGATAGTGACATTGCAGATTTGTATGGCGTAGAAACCCGGGATATTAATAAAGCAGTTAAAAATAACCCGGATAAATTTCCATCAGGCTATCTTTTTGAATTAACAGAAGAGGAGTTGGAAATTTTGCGGGGGAAATTTTCCACCGCAAAACTTTCGAAGACCCGAACTTTGCCAAAGGCTTTTACTGAAAAAGGTTTATATATGCTGGCAACAATATTAAAAAGCAAAATTGCCACTAAAACAACTTTGGCAATAATTGAAACCTTTGCCAAAATAAAAGAATTAGGAAGAAACATTAATCAGTTGGCCACTATTAAAACAGAAGATGAAAAACAACCCATAATGCAACGAAGCGGTGAGTTAATAGCTGAAATATTTGAAAATGACCTTTCATTAACCGGTACTGAAACAACTTTTGAAATTAATTTTGCCGTTTTAAAATTTAAACATACTGTTAAAAAAGGGAAGAAATAAATACCTCCTAAAAAATTTAACCTTTAACCCTTCCTCCCTTTAACCTTTCAACTTTAACCTTTCCTTCCTTTAACCTTTAACCTTTCCTTCCTTTAACCTTTAACCTTTTTTTCACTTTAACCTTTCCTTCCTTTAACCTTTAACCTTTTTTTCACTTTAACCTTTCCTTCCTTTAACCTTTAACTTTCCACTTTAACCTTGCGGGTTTCGAGTTTCGAGTTTCGTGAGTTTCGAGTTTCGTAAACCCAAAACAATAAAAACCCAAAACCCGAAACACAATACAACAAAAACCCGAAACAACAACAGACCCGAAACAATAAACCCGAAACCCGAAACAACAAAAACCCAAAACCCGAAACAACATAAACCCAAAACCCTTCCCCCATGTCCATCATCTCCGTCCAAAACCTCTCCAAATCCTACATCATAAACCACGAAGGACAGGAACGCTATACCGCCTTACGGGATGTAATAACGAAAATAATGAAATATTTCTAATGGAACAAGGTGAAATAGTGATATATAAGTCCTTTGATAATTCTGAATTCCAGATGGAAGTTAGAGTTGAAAATGACACTGTTTGGCTAACCCAAGCTCAAATGGCAGAGTTATTTCAAACCCCACGAAACCCCATAAGTCTTCAAATTTCTAATTTATTTAAAGAAGGTGAACTGCTTGAAATTTCAGGATGAAAGGATTCTTTACTGCTTGGTTATTAAGACTTGC
The DNA here is from genome assembly GCA_964355045.1 of uncultured Chitinophaga sp. GTDB lineage: Bacteria > Bacteroidota > Bacteroidia > NS11-12g > UBA9320 > JABWCE01. The sequence continues at coordinate 13,350 of CAYHCM010000011.1, forward strand.
AAAAAGAAACTATGATTTCGACTACATATTTTTTTTCATCACAAAACATAAATTACCATTCGTTTTAAGATGACCTCAGGTGAAATAATCATATATCAACCCAATCACCAATCTATTCAACTTGAGGTTCGTATAGACGAAGAAACTGTTTGGTTAAGTCAATCCCAAATGGTTAAACTTTTTATGGCCACAAAACAAAATGTTAGTTTACATATAAATAATATTTTTAAAGAAGGGGAATTAATTCCTGATTCAACTGTCAAGGAATACTTGACAGTTCAAATGGAAGGCTCAAGAAAAATCCAAAGAAAAACAATCGTTTATAATCTTGACGTCATTATCTCTGTTGGATATAGGGTAAAATCTCAAAGAGGTACACAGTTTCGCATTTGGGCTAATGCCGTATTAAAGGATTACTTAATGAAGGGACATGCCATAAACCAGCGTGTATTCAATATAGAAAAAAAGTTATTAGAACATGAACAAAAATTTGACTTACTAATCAAAACAAACTTACCTAAAACAGAAGGGATTTTTTATGATGGTCAAATATTTGATGCCTATGAGTTCGTTTCCAAATTAATAAAATCGGCTAAGAAGTCAATAGTATTAATTGACAATTATATTGATGAAAGTGTATTAACTTTATTATCAAAAAAGGACTAATAATGTATCATCAACAATCTATACGGCATCCATCTCCAAACCATTAATTTTAGATTTGAAACGTCATAATTCCCAATATCCTGCAATCGAAATAAAAATATTTACAAAATCACACGACCGTTTTTTAATTATTGACTCCGCAACCGTTTATCATATCGGAGCATCTTTAAAAGATCTCGGTAAAAAGTGGTTTACCTTTTCAAAAATTGAACTTAATGCAAACGAGATGTTAAATAAATTGATTTGAGAAATATTGAAAGGATAAGGCTGTTTTGAATGGGTTACGGGTTTGAAGGGTTTTGGGTTTCGGGTTTAGTGTTTCGCTGCACAGATTATGAATATTAAACAATTTGAAGATTTAAAAATATGGCAGGATGCAAGAAATATCTGCAAAATTGTTTATGCAATTACATCAAATGGATTGTTTAGCACTGACTTCAAATTTAGAGATCAGATAAGAGGCTCTGCAGGGTCAACTATGGATAATATAGCAGAAGGTTTTGATCGGGGAGGCAATAAAGAGTTTTATCAATTTCTTTCGATATCAAAAGGGTCATGTGGTGAAACACAGTCACAATCATACAGAAGTTTTGATTGTAAATATATTAATCAAACCCAATTGGATGACCTTTTGGAACGCACAGATAAACTCAGCAGAAAAATAAATAATTTAATGCAACACCTCAAAAATTCAGAAATAAAAGGAATTAAATACAAATAAGTTTCGAGTTTAAAAAGGTTTTGGGTTTCGAGTTTTTATTGTTTCGGGTTTAAATAAGTTTCGAGTTTCGCTACACTCCAAACAATCAAACCCAAAACCCAAAACAACAAACCCAAAACAACAAACCCGAAACAACAAACCCAAAACAACAAACCCAAAACAACAAACCCAAAACAATAAAAACCCAAAACCCGAAACAACATAAACCCAAAACCCGAAACAACATAAACCCCAAACCCGAAACCCAAAACCCAAAACCCGAAACAACAAACCCGAAACAACATAAACCCGAAACCCTTCCCCCATGTCCATCATCTCCGTCCAAAACCTCTCCAAATCCTACATCATAAACCACGAAGGACAGGAACGTTATACCGCCTTGCGGGATGTCATAACCAACAAAGCCCGAAAACTCTTCTCCTCAACCTCAACCTCAATTGCTTAATCACGCAGAAATAGTTCTTTATCAAAATGATGTATCTTTAGGGTATCATGTAAGTCATATTGAAGTTAGAGTGGAGAATGAAACAGTTTGGCTAACCCAGGCTCAAATGGCTGAGTTATTTCAAACAACACGTAATAATATAACTCTCCATATTTCTAATATTTTTAAAGAAGGTGAATTACTTGAAATTTCAGTATGTAAGGATTCCTTACTAACTGCAAAGGATGGTAAGAGATTCAAACAAAATATTATTTCAGCTACAGATTTTTCTACATCATTATGTTAAACCAAAACAGACCTTAAGTTTTACTTCTAAATGACCACAGGTGAAATAATTTTGTATCAAACATCAAATAATCAAACTGCATTAGAGGTAAGGTTTGAAGAAGAAACTGTTTGGCTTACCCAAGCACAAATAGCAGAGTTATTTGGCACCAAACGACCAGCTATTTCAAAACATCTGATTAACATCTATAAATCAGGAGAATTGGTTGAAAATAGCACATGTTCCATTTTGGAACACGTGGGTAAAAGTGGAATTCAAAAATATCAAACACAGTATTATAATCTTGATGCTATTTTATCTGTAGGATATAGGGTAAATTCAAAAAATGCAACGCAATTCCGTATTTGGGCTAATAAGATTTTAAAAAGTTATCTGCTCAAAGGCTACGCCATTCGCCAACAATTTGAGCTTATTGAACAAACATTAGATCAACATAAAAAAACACTTATTAACCACGAACAAAAATTTGATTTACTGATAAAAACCAACTTACCTCCATCAGAAGGTATTTTTTATGATGGTCAAATATTTGATGCCTATGAGTTCGTTTCCAAATTAATAAAATCGGCTAAGAAGTCAATAGTATTAATTGACAATTATATTGATGAAAGTGTATTAACTTTATTATCAAAAAAGGACTAATAATGTATCATCAACAATCTATACGGCATCCATCTCCAAACCATTAATTTTAGATTTGAAACGTCATAATTCCCAATATCCTGCCATAGATATAAAATTATTTACAAAATCACACGACCGTTTTTTGATTATTGACAATTCCATCGTTTATCACATTGGTGCTTCACTAAAAGATCTTGGTAAAAAGTGGTTTGCATTTTCAAAAATTGAACTTGATGCCGAAGATATTTTAAATAAATTGATTTGAGAAATATTGAAAGGATAAGGTTAAGGTTAAGGTTGCTTTCTGTAGCAAACCTCAATCTCAACCTCAACCTTAACCTCAACCTCAACAAATAAAAAAAGCCACTAATACACTGCCGGGCATATATGTGGCTAAGGAAAAATTTAAAAGACTCAATTAGTCTTTCGCTTCAAAATGAACTCGTATTAAATTCTCTTTCAATTTAACACCGGGTGTGAAAACAATTTTAACACCATCAATTAAAGAGGCATTAAAATCATCCACATTATCTACACCCTCACTGCTAAAACTGATGCGTAATGTACCGAGCTCACCCAATTCTACACTTTGTCCGTCGAGAAGATACTTTGGTATCTGGTCTACGAAACCTAGAATAACGTTCAATATATCGCCCCGGCTTAGCGATGAAGAACCTGAAACATCAGCGCTAATATCACTGATGGATTTGTGACCACTGTTCGTTGGCGTGGCATACCATTTTTTCGCTTTTGTGCTGTCTCGGGGATCGCCCCTTTGCACGAGATGATAATTTAACATAATTTTTTATTTATATCTTTAAAAGTTTGAAACTGAAATAAATAACTCAAATAGCGTGCCAAAATAAATTATTATTAAACTGATTACATTATCCTGATATTTTGATTTATACTACATATCCAATTTTTTATATGCATTACAAGGTTTTAAACCAGAGTCAATATGTAAGTAAATTTTCTCCTTGACGAAAATTATTTTTCTCCTTGATGAAAATATTTTTTCTCCTTGATGAAAATTATTTTTCTCCTTGATGAAAATTGGCTATTTTCAATATACACATTACCAATCATTTACATATGCTTTAAAATGCAGCCTAAAACCGAATAATTCAGATGTTTCATTTCAGCTTTTTTCCTCAACCTCAATCTCAACCTTAACCTTAGCCTCAACCTTAACCTCAACCTCCAACTACCTGAACTGTATATATTTAAATACAATATTTTCTATATTTTTGAACACATAGCTTTCAAATTGAATAATTCAATAACCTCTTGCGTTAAAAGATGAATTACAAAAAAGTATTTCAAACACTCTATAACTAACAGGTGAATGATGACATATAGAACAAGTAGAACAGAAAAAAAAATAGAGTAGAACATTAGAAAAAGTAGAATATTCTAAATATCTTCTTCTACATCTCTCCTATTCTACCTATAAACCCATTACTTCAACCTTTACCTCCTTTTTACCTTTAACCCTTATCCTTTAACCTATCTTACGCAACCTCAACCTTAATCTCAACCTCAACCTACTCGGATGAACCACACAGACGCCATAAAAGAATGGGATTTAACCATTGAACCCCAAAGTTCATTATTTAAGCTTAATCTTAAAGATGTTTGGCGTTACAGGGATTTATTGGTCATGTTTGTTAAACGTGACTTTGTAAGTTTTTACAAACAAACTATTCTGGGGCCACTCTGGTTTTTTATTCAGCCATTGTTTACAACCATTGTTTTTACCTTTGTTTTTGGAAATCTGGCAGGTATTAGTACAGATGGATTACCGCAACCACTGTTTTACCTTGCGGGTATTACCGCATGGAACTATTTTGCCGACTGCCTTACCAAAACAAGTACTGTCTTCAGAGACAATGCCAACATTTTTGGCAAAGTATATTTCCCCCGGTTAATTATGCCTCTGAGCATAGTAGTCAGCAATTTGGTGAGGTTTGGGGTTCAAATGATTTTGTTTATTATAATGATAGTGTATTATCAATTCCATGGCTTTTTATTTCATCCATCATGGGCATTGGCTTTATTTCCGGTATGGATACTTTTAATGGCCTTGCTTGGTCTAGGCTTGGGTTTAATAATTACGGCTATGACGACCAAATACCGCGATTTGGCTTTCCTTGTTCAGTTTGGGGTGCAACTGCTTATGTATGGAACGACCGTTATTTACCCTTTAAGTGCAGCCCCTGAAAAATATAAACACTTCATTGAACTTAACCCGATAACAGGCATTATTGAAGGATTTAAATACAGTATTTTAGGAAAGGGTGAATTAACAACGTTTAGTTTTTGGTATTCAGCCGCATTTACCCTAGTTACTTTGTTAATAGGAATTGTTATTTTTAACAAAACTGAAAAAACATTTGTCGATACAGTTTAGAAAACTATTCTTTCATCTGAGTGCTTATCTTTTGAGTTTCGGGTTCCAGGTTTTGAGTTTGAAGGGTTTTGAGTTTAGTGTTTTGTTGTTTAGATAATGAATATTAAACAATTTGAAGATTTAGAAATATGGCAAGAGGCAAGAAATATCTGTAAAATTATATTCGAAATTACCTCCACTGGAGCCTTTAGTTTCGACTTTAAATTTAGGGATCAGATACGGGCTTCATCAGGTTCAATAATGGATAATATTGCAGAAGGTTTTGATCGGGGAGGCAACAAAGAATTTAACCAATTCCTGTCCATATCAAAAGGCTCTTGTGGCGAAACCCGATCTCAATCATACAGGAGCTTTGATTTTAACTATATTACTCAAACCCAATTGGATGACCTTTTGGAACATACAGATAAACTAAGTAAAAAAATAAATAATTTAATGCAACACCTCAAAAATTCAGAACTAAAAGGAATTAAATACAAATAACGTTTTTGGTTTCGAGTCTAAAAAGTTTCGAGTTTCGCGATTGTCAAAACAATAAAAACCCAAAACCCTTCGAAACCCGAAACCTCAAGCTTTTTCCAAATATAGCCTAAAATGCCTTCAATCAAAGATTTTTCTACACACTTATTCTGGGATATTGACAAAGATAAGTTAGACTTCACATTAAATAAAGCTCAGATAATTACTCAAGTATTGGAATATGGTTTACTTGCAGATTGGCTAATTATTTCCAATTTTTATGGATTAGAAGAAATAGCGGAAACTGCAGCTAAATTAAGACAACTAGACCCAATAACACTTTCTTTTATTGCTACCTTATCCAATAGGCCCAAAGAATCATTTAAATGCTATACTACCAAACCATTGATCCCACAACACTGGAACTTTTAAAAAAATTACTCGCAGTTCCTGTATTTAAAGATATGAGGCTTGCTGGAGGAACTTCGTTATCCCTGCAATTAGGTCATCGAAATACCCATAAGATTTTTTTACACTAATAGAGAATGAAAATTAGGGTATTCCATATGGCCTATAACTGCAAAACAGAAAATTACATATGAATTTCAATTGATCTTGATTTATCTGGCACTCTGAAAGTTGACAATGATACTTTTATAACGGCTTTAGCTCCATTTAAAAAAGTAATAGTACTGAAAAAATCGACTAACATTAATATTTCTTCAATTGATGGGGTAAAAGTTGATTTTGTAAACTATTCATATCCATGGATTGGTAAAATAAAAATAGAGGATAATTTAAGATTAGCAGCTTTGAAAGACATTGCGGCGATGAAGCTTGCAGCTGCAACTGGAAGAGGAACTAAAAAGGATTTCATAGATATCTATTTTCTTTTACAGATATTCAAATTAAGTGAGATGATTGAATTTTATAAAACAAAATATTCCGATGGTTCAGAATTTCTGGTATTAAAAAGTATGACTTATTTTGAAGATGCCGAACTGGAACAAGAACCAAAAATGATAAACAATATTTCCTGGAATGGTGTAAAACAAACCATTATTAAAAAACATAGTGAATATTTAAAAAGACTTTAATCATGCAATAGATAGCCTTTGTGATAAAAATTAAAAAAAAAGGTGAGGCATAGGCTAAGTGTGCTATCAACAGCACACCCCAAACCCGAAACAATAAAAACCCCAAACAATAAAAACCCGAAACAATAAAAACCCGAAACAATAAAAACCCGAAACAATAAAAACCCGAAATAACAAAAACCCGAAACTCAAGAAAGGTTAAGGATTAGGTTAAGGTTGCTTTCAGCAGCAAATCCGAAACGTTTTAAACCCCAAACCCTTTACTAATGGTAAATAATAACTTCCGTGAACAAAACATGAATTGCACTTTAGCTTAATATATAAAATAATATGCATTAAAGACTTATAATGTCTTTAATATATATATTTATATGCTTTATGAATATCACAATGTAAGAATAAAAAAATGGATTGGTATAGTTTAAGTGATCCTGCGGTAATAATAGAAATTGGTAAACGCATAAAAGAATGCCGCCTCCGAAAAAACTATTCACAACGTGAGCTTGCTTTAAAAACCGGAATTTCTGTATTGTCAATTCAGAATCTTGAAAAAGGGAATTCTGTAACTCTTTCATCATTTATCGTTGTTTTACGGATGCTTAAATTATTGGAAAATATGGAGTCTCTTATTCCTGAACCTCCTATCAGCCCTATTGAATTATTGAAACTCAAAGGAAAAATACGGTTGAGAGCTAAAAAGACAGTGATTGACTTGAAATTGTAATGGAAACCTTTGTTGAAGTTTCGTTATGGGGTAATAAAGTGGGTGTTTTAGCATGGGATAAAAGAAAGGATATTGGAATTTTTGAATTTTATAATACTTTTCAGACGTTGAGTTTAGATGTTGCTCCAATAACAATGCCATTGGATTCGCAACTTAAAGGAGAATATATTTTTACTTTCCCTCACCATAGCGGGAAAACATTTAAAGGATTGCCGGGTATGTTAGCCGATGCATTGCCTGACGATTTTGGAAATGCAATAATTGATGAATATTTTGCAAGCAAAGGTCTTGCTTCAATCAATATTACTCCTGTTGATAGTTTATGTTATTTAGGTACAAGAGCTATGGGAGCCTTGGAGTTTCAGCCGGCACACGATGATAAATTATTAAACGTATCTTCAATAATTAAATTGGATTATTTAACAACTTTAGCCGGCCAAATACTGAACGAAAAAGAGAATTTTCAGGCAAGCCTAAAAAGAAAAGATCAATTAATTATAGATATCCTTAAAGTGGGTACCTCCGCAGGTGGAGCAAAACCCAAAGCAATTATAGCATGGAATGAAAAAACAAACGAAGTTAGATCAGGACAGATTAAGGCGCCTGTAAACTTTACCTATTGGATACTCAAATTTGATGGAGTAGAAGATAAAAAGATAAGAGATAATCCCTTAGGAATAGGTAAAATTGAATACGCATATCATCGTATGGCGAGTGATTGCGATATTAAAATGATGGATTGTAAACTATTACAAGATGGAAAATATTCCCATTTTATGACTAAACGTTTCGACCGCAATGATGATGGCAGTAAATTACATACACAAACACTTTGTGCAATAGCTCATTTCGACCGCGATGGAAGATATTCTTATGAACAGGCATTTCAGATTATGCGTAAATTACATCTCTCGGAAAGTGATATGGAACAGTTTTTCAAGAGAATGGTATTTAATATAGTAGCTCGTAATCATGATGATCATACCAAAAATCATGCTTTTATTATGAATAACGGAGGTAATTGGACACTTGCACCTGCCTATGACCTTACCTACACATATAGCGCATCCGGCAAATGGACAAGCCAGCATCAAATGTCTGTTAATAATAAACGTGACGCCTGGATATTCCGATTTAATAGCAGTTTCCAAAAACATGGGTATTCGTTCAGCCAATGCCATTATTGACCAAATTATTGAAATTGTATCAAAATGGAGTGAATATGCTAAAAATGCAGATGTTAATAAAGAACATGCCTTGAGAATAGGTAATAATTTAAGACTATTAAATTAATTGGACGCTATCCAACAGAGGTCTATCGCAATATAGAATCTTAAACCACTTCAATTAAAAAAAACAACGCACAATAAAAACCCGAGACCCTTCGAAACCCCAAACAACAAAAACCCTAAACCCTTCAAACCCGAAACCCTTCAAACTCGAAACAACAAAAACCCGAAACCCGAAACTCAAAACCCGAAACGTTTTAAACCCGAAACCCTTGACAATCGCCATAAAAGTAGAAAACCTCTCCAAAATATACCGCCTGGGAGAAATAGGCACCGGCACCATTAGCCGCGACCTTGAACGCTGGTGGGCAAAGTTGCGGGGCAAGGAAGACCCTTTTTTAAGAATAGGCCAAACCAACGACCGAACTACCAAAGGAGGAAGCGATATTGTTTACAGCCTCCAGAATATAAACTTTGAAATACAACAAGGCGAAGCCGTTGGCATTATTGGTAAGAACGGTGCAGGTAAAAGCACCTTATTAAAAATACTATCACAGGTTACCTCTCCTACTACAGGAAAAATAAATATAAAAGGCCGGGTAACTAGTTTGCTTGAAGTAGGCACAGGCTTTCATCCTGAACTGACAGGGCGTGAAAATATTTTTTTAAATGGCGCCATCCTTGGTATGCGAAAAAAGGAAATTACCCGAAAGCTGGATGAAATTATTGACTTTAGCGGGGTAGAACGCTATATTGACACTCCTGTAAAACGCTATAGCAGCGGTATGTATGTGCGGTTGGCCTTTGCAGTAGCTGCTCATTTGGAAAGTGAGATATTAATTGTGGATGAAGTTTTAGCCGTTGGCGATGCCGAGTTTCAAAAAAAATGCCTTGGAAAAATGGGCGATATAAGCAAAAGCGATGGAAGAACGATATTGTTTGTAAGTCATAATTTGACAGCTATTAAAACTTTATGCACACGAACAATTTTAATAGAAAAAGGCAAATTGATACTTTCCTCGCAAAATAATAATGAGGTGATAGATAAATATATGGGTTATATTCCCTCTTCTGAAGCACTTATTGCTGGTGAAGATATTACTAATAGGCTTAACGAATACAACCCCGGGATAGAAAAATATTTTAATTGTGAAGAGATTAAAATATGTGATGCGAGAGGTTTACTTAAAAGTGAATTTAATTCTGATGAGGATATTTTTGTTTCCATAAGATTCAGATGTTCACAAAGGAATACCAATTTAAATATCATTGTTTCGGTTGCCAATGAAGAAGATGATACGATTGTACGCGTTGAAAGTATGGACTGTGAGAATTACGAGAAGTCTATGCCATTGGAAAAAGGAATTTATGAGATTTTCTGCATGTTTCCTAAAAATATGTTTGGAGAAAAAGTTTTTTTCATATCTGTTGGGTTGGTTTATCACGGTGTACATCATCAGGTTTTTAACAAGATATTGTCATTCAAGGTGAATTATTTGGGATATAATTACCGAACACTTTTGCCAGAAGGCGGTGGCTGGGCGTATATCCGTCCCAATTATTACTGGGAAACAAAAGAAATAACTACTAAAACTATAAAAAATGCTTAATAATAAAAGCGTACTGATAACTGGCGGTACAGGGTCATTTGGAAAAGAGTTTACAAAAACAATTTTTAAAAAATGGCCCGATGTAAAAAGGCTGGTTATTTTTTCAAGGGATGAACAGAAACATTACCAGATGGCGCAGGAATTTCCTGAATCGATCTATCCAGCTATCAGGTTTTTTATAGGAGATGTGAGGGATTATGTTCGCCTAAAAAGGGCCTTCGAGGGAATTGATTATGTGATACATGCCGCAGCCATGAAGCATGTTCATATAGCCGAATATAATCCAGACGAGTGTGTAAAGACAAATATAGGTGGTGCCGAAAATGTTATACGGGCAGCCATGGAAACAAAGATTAAAAAAGTTGTTGCCCTTTCTACTGATAAAGCCTGCGCACCTATAAACCTGTATGGGGCCACCAAACTGGCTTCCGACAAACTATTCATAGCTGCCAATAATATCAAAGGCGACAGGGATCTTAGCTTTTCGGTAGTAAGGTATGGTAATGTTATGGGATCTAACGGTTCGGTCATTCCCTTCTTTATGAAAAAGAAAAAAGAAGGTGTCATTCCTATCACTGATCCAAACATGACCCGTTTTAATATTTCGCTTGAAGACGGCGTTCAGATGGTGATGAATGCACTGGAAACTGCCTGGGGCGGAGAGCTGTTTGTTCCCAAAATCCCATCTTATAAGATCACCGAAGTGGCAAAAGCAATCGGACCCAACTGTAAACAGGAAATTATAGGGATACGTCCCGGCGAAAAAGTGCATGAAGAAATGATCACATCTTCTGATGCGTTCACCACCTACGACCTGGGCAAATACTATGTTATATTGCCCCAGGTACCACATTGGAGTTTAGAAAAATACATTGCTCATTTCAATGCAGTAAAGGTTGAGGAAGGATTTAATTACAGTTCGGGTAAAAACAGCGAATGGGTAAATGCCGGGCAGTTACGCCGGTTAATAGTTGAGCATATTGACAAAGATTTTGTTGCATAACAATTCCCAAAAATGAATAAAGCAATTCCATACGGCAAACAATCTTTATCGCAGGGCGATATTGATGCAGTAGTGAATGTATTAAAAAGTGATTACTGGACCCAGGGCCCGGTAATCGAGCAATTTGAAAATGCATTTGCCCAATATATCGGATGTAAATATGCATTGGCCGTTGCCAATGGTACCGCAGCATTACATTTATGTGCACTGGCACTGGAAGTGAATGAAACGACCAACGTGATCACAACGCCAGTAACATTTGCTGCATCTGCAAACTGCATTAAGTATTGCAGCGGCAATGTGTTTTTTGCCGACATCGACCCCGATACTTTTTTATTGGACATCAATAAAGTGAAGGAACTGATAGCCGGTAAACCCAAAGGCTTTTTCAAAGGCATTATACCGGTTGACTTTGCCGGCCATGCGGTTAACCTGCAGGCATTTAAAGAACTGGCTGATGAACATGGTTTTTGGATAATTGAAGATGCCTGTCATGCACCGGGAGGCTATTTTACAGATAGCAGTAAAAAACAGCAAAACTGCGGCAATGGAATATTTGCCGATCTGGCTATATTCTCTTTTCACCCGGTAAAACATATTGCTTGCGGCGAAGGCGGCATGATAACCACCAATGATGAAAAACTATACAAAAAGTTATTGCAGCTCCGTACACATGGCATCACCAAAGATCCAGCGGCAATGCATGAGAATCATGGAGGCTGGTATATGGAAATGCAGATGCTGGGTTATAATTACCGTATTCCTGATATATTGTGTGCGTTGGGTGTTTCTCAATTAACAAGGGCTGCCGAAGGCTTAAAGCGCAGGCACGAAATAGCAGATACTTATACTGATAAACTTGCAGGCTTACCAATTAAGTTACCGGTGTACGATAAAGGCCATGGCTTTCACCTGTACATTATACAAACTGCCAAACGCAAAGAGCTGTACGATTACTTAAGAACACAAAATATCTTTTGCCAGGTGCATTATATTCCTGTTCACCTGCATCCTTATTATAAACAATTAGGACATAAAAAGGGGGATTATCCTCATGCAGAAGCTTATTACCAAGGTTGCCTGAGTTTGCCGATGTATCCCGGCCTTACAACAGAAGAACAGCAATATGTGATTGACAGGATAAAAGATTTTTTCAGGGAAGATATAGAAGCAATGCTGAAGAACATTCAGAAGAGCTCAGTCTTAAAATGACCTGATTGGAAATAGTTTTAATGAGTTTGTATTTTAAAAAATAAAAGAAATGAGTGAATTTAAAACAGCCCAGGAAGCATTTTGGGCAGGTGAATTTGGAAGCGATTATATTTGCAGGAATGAAAGCAAAGAACTGCTTGCTTCTAACCTGAACTTTTTCAGTACCGCCATGAGAAGAATGGATAAAATATCTTCCTGTATCGAATTTGGTTCTAATATCGGGATGAACCTGAAAGCAATAAAATTATTGCAACCTTCAGTTTCATTACATGCAATCGAAATAAATACTATTGCTGCTGAACAATTGAAACAGGTAATAGGTGATACAAATGTTTTCAACGGTTCAATATATAATTACCCTGTTACAAACCAGTTTGATCTGGCGTTGATAAAAGGGGTGTTGATACATATTAATCCCGAAATGCTGCCAACCGTTTATGAAAAACTTTACCAGTCTTCAGGCAAATACATCTTGGTATGTGAGTATTACAACCCTTCGCCGGTTACCATTAGTTATCGTGGGCACGATGACAGGTTGTTTAAAAGAGATTTTGCAGGAGAAATGCTTGAAAAATACAGTGATTTGAAACTTATTGATTATGGATTTTCTTATAAAAGGGATGCTGTTTTTCCGCAGGATGATATTACCTGGTTCCTGATGGAGAAGAATAAGTAAGCGCTTTACTTCAGCTTGTTAAAATTACTATCGTAAAAAACCGTTTACTACTATTGTATATGATGGAATTAAAATTTTGTAAGATTTGCTTGTTTCCCGAAACAAAGCCTGACCTTTTTTTCAATGAGGAAGGTGTTTGTAGTGCCTGTCAAGCTGCGGCCGAAAAAAAAGAAGTGATTGACTGGGTGGCAAAAGAAAAAGAATTTGTAGAGATCATCAATACATTCAAAAAGAAAGATAATGAAACCGGGTACGATTGCCTGATACCGGTGAGCGGTGGAAAGGACAGTACCTATCAATGCTATGTTGCGAAAAAATATGGATTGAATCCCCTGGCTGTTTGTTTTGAAACCACTTACGTAACAGAACTCGGGCGGAGGAATATCGACAATATTTCAAAGATGGGCATCGACCTTATACATTTCAAAAAGAATTATGAAGTGTATAAAAAAATGGTGATCGAATCATTTATACGGGTAGGTGATGAAATGTGGCCCAATCATATTGGTATCTTCACTATACCTGTAATGGTTGCTGTAAAATTCAATATTCCACTCATAATTTGGGGTGAAAATTCACAGCAGGAATATGGTGGCCCTCTCGAAGCTTCCCGTTCACCAATTTTAAACAGGCGTTGGCTGGAAGAATTTGGAGGCTTGCTGGGCAACAGGATCCAGGACATGATAGGGGTAAGGGGAATAACAACCAAAGAATTGACGCCTTATTTTTATCCAGGTGATGAAGAAATTGAAAGAGTAGGTGTACGTGGTTTGTTTTTGGGACATTTCTTTTTTTGGGATGCCCGCAAACAACTGGATCTTATTCTGAAAGAAACGGGCTTCGGAATAAAAGAAGATGGCCCGATTGAAGGAACCTATACTAATTACGAAAACCTGGATGAGAAGCTGGTGGGATTACACGATTATTTGAAATTTGTAAAGTATGGTTTTGGAAGGGCCACCGATCATGCTTGTATTGATATCAGAAACCATAGACTTACAAGAGAAGAAGGATTGCAACTGGTAAAAAAATATGATGGTAAATATCCTCACTATGCTGTGCAGTCCTTTATTGAATATTCGGGCATGACAATAGAAGAGATAGATAAAGTGATTGATTCTTTTACAAACCCGGTTCTGTTTAAACAGTATGAACATGGAAATTTTTTAAGAGACGAACAAAAGAACCTGGTAAGAAACTATGAAATCATTTAATATGGTAGCCATTATAGATTACGGAATGGGTAATATACTCTCAGTTCAAAAAGCATTGAATGTGATCAATGTTAACAGCATTATTTCCGGTAAAGAAGAAGAGATCGCAAAATGCAGCCACATTATTTTGCCCGGCGTTGGTTCTTTTAAACAGGCAATGGAAAACCTTCATGCAAGAAACCTTGTTTCTGTTTTACAAAAAGAAGTAAAAGAAAATAAAAAACCATTTTTTGGAATATGTCTCGGAATGCAACTGCTGGCCGATAAAGGATTTGAGGACGAAGAAACAAAAGGCCTTGGTTTTATTAAAGGCAGCGTACACAGTATTCCTGATAATAATTTGCCCACTACCCATATCGGCTGGAACAACATCACGGTAAAAAACAAAAAATACTTTTCCAACATACAGGATAATAATTTTTATTTCGTTCATAGCTTTTGCCTGCAGGCCGCTAATGAATCAGATGTGGCAGCTACAGTAGAATATGGTTGTCAACTGACAGCAGCTATTCAAAGGGATAATGTTTTTGGAACGCAGTTCCATCCCGAAAAAAGCCAGGTGGAAGGTCTTGAGGTGTTAAAAGTTTTTTTACAATAGATGCTGAAGACCAGAGTTATTCCTGTCCTTTCCTTCAATGGCTTTGCATTGGTAAAGACCAAACAGTTTGGCAACCCCCGCATGGTTGGTAATCCTATGCAGGCAGCAAGGGTTTACAACAGCCGCAACGTAGATGAGTTGATATTTGCAGACATTTTTGCATCTAAACAAAAAAGAAAACTAAACCTGGCTGTTGTTAAGCAGGTGGTTAATGAGTGTTTTATGCCGGTTACCATCGGAGGTGGTATCGATTCAATAAAAGACGTCAATGACCTTTTACAGATAGGTGCAGATAAAGTAGTGATAAAATCCACAGCGATCAATAACCCTGCATTTATTACGGAAGCCGCAAAGGTTTTTGGTTCCCAGTGTATTGTTGTATCTGTTGATGTGATTAAAACCGAAGAGGGATTGAAAATATATTATCCTGAAAACAATAACAGTATCGATGCTGTTGAGTTTATTAAGCAGGTAGAATCTTTCGGAGCAGGAGAATTGTTTATTAATGATATACTGAACGATGGAATGATGAACGGGTTCGACCTGGAGATGTTCAGGACAACTTCGGCAGCAACCAAGTTACCGGTGATAGCCTGCGGCGGAGCCGGTATGCCCGAACACTTTCCTGCGTTGTTATCCAATAAAAATATTACCGGGGTAGCTTCTGCCAGTATTTTTCACTTTACACAATACACACCATTCGACATAAAATTTGCAATTAATAATGCAGGTTATCCTGTAAGATTATTTGATCATCAACATTTAAAAGAAGGAGTGAACTTATAATGGTTGCTATTATAACACAGGCCAGGATCAACAGTAACAGGCTTCCTAATAAAATATTCCTGGAAGCCGGCCACCGACCATTTTTGCATTATCATACAGAAAGGTTGAAGAAGACCGGCTTACCGGTAATTATTGCTACCACCGATAATGGCTCAGAGAAACCAATAGTTGAATTTTGTGAAAATAATGACCTGCCATGTTTTTGCGGTGATGAGCAAAATGTTTTAATAAGATTTTATGAGTGTGCAAAAAAACATAAACTCAGCACGATCATCAGGGTAACTTCTGACTGTCCGCTTATTGATGGAGAAATAATTGCAATGGGGCTGGAAGCATACAAACAATATGATGACCTTACTTATTATTCCAATGCTATTGAGCGTACTTATCCACGTGGTATGGATTACGAGATATTTTCATTCAGGATGTTGCAGGATGCATTTGAAAATGCAACAGAGGGGACAGATAATGAACACGTAACACCTTATATGTGGAAGAACAGGTCCGGTAATGTGACCATAATAAATGACATAAACAGTGAAGATAACAGTAATTTTCGTATCACTTTGGATACTTATGAAGATCAATTGCTGCTAACCAGGTTAATTGAAGATCATCATGCAATTGAACTGGATTGTAAAGCCATAGTACAGGTATTAAAGGATAACCCGGGTCTTGCAGAAATCAATAAATTCATCGAACAAAAAAAAGTATAACGATGAACTACAAATGTCTCCAGCAACAGGTCTTCAGATCAGGTAAATATTCATTGGTGCCGTTGCGTAGCGAAGATAAGTTTGAAATAATGAAATGGCGCAATGAACAGATTTATCACCTGCGCCAGCAAAAGCCACTAACTGCTGACAATCAGGAAAAATATTTCAGTACGGTTGTCTCAGACTTATTTGAACAGGAACAACCGGGGCAGTTATTATTTTCTTACCTGGAAAATGATATTTGTATTGGTTACGGCGGGCTGGTTCATATTAACAGGAAAGACAGGTATGCAGAGATATCTTTCATTATGAATACAGAATTAGAAAAAGATTTTTTTGAAGAGCATTGGATAACTTATTTATCTTTAATTGAGCAGGTAGCATTTAAAGGCCTTGTATTGCATAAAATATTCACCTATGCTTTTGATTTAAGGCCTAGATTATACAAAACTCTAGAAGCAGCGGGCTTTAAACAGGAAGCAAGATTGAAGGAACACTGTTTTTTTGATGAAAAATATATTGATGTGGTCATTCATTCAAAAATAAATTACTGATGCTGACATTTCGCAGGGCTAAAGAAGCTGATATGTTACTTTATTTTGAATGGGCTAATGATGAAACCGTCAGAAAAAATGCCATCAATAAATCGAAAATTATTTTTGAAGACCATATTAAATGGTTTAACGGTAAATTAGCAAACCCTGGTACCATTATGTTGGTATTCTCAAAAGGGGACATTGAAATAGGACAGTTAAGGATAGAAATAGATGTTACGACCAATGAGGCAGTAATTGATTATTCATTAGATAAAAATTCCTGGGGAAAGGGTTTTGGAACCCAGTTGTTGTTGCAAGGCTATGAATATTTTTCAAAACTTGGTAAACAACTACCGTTGACAGGTCTTGTAAAAGTGAATAATATGGCCTCTATATCTGCTTTTATAAAAGCAGGGTATGCAAAAAAAGAAGGGATGATTATTATTAAGGGTGAAGAGTATTTTAAATTTAGTAAAGATGCCTGATTATATATTATTGTCTGAAAAAAGCTGGCATAAGGTACTATTTGACCATTTGAGGAAAAGGCCGAATGAAATATGGCATTATATTTCAAACAAAGAAAACTTTACTTTAATTGAAGTACAGAAAATAAACCCAGGTAAAATATTTATTCCACATTGGTCATATATTATACCGGCCGAAATTTTTGAAATGTATGACTGTGTTGTATTCCATATGACGGATCTTCCATATGGACGTGGCGGAAGTCCTTTACAAAACCTGATCATAAGGGGTAAAGAACAAACCAACATATCTGCATTAAAGGTTGATAAGGGAATTGATACCGGTGATATATATACAAAAAGGGAAATGCAGCTTAATGGAAGTGCTACAGAGATTTTTTTACGGAGTGTACCCCTAATACAGGATATGATTGAATATATTATAGATAATTCTTTAACGCCTTACCCACAGGAAGGGGAAGTGGTGCAGTTTAAAAGGCGGACACCTGCCCAAAGCAATATTACAGGCATTACTGACCTTGGAAAGCTGTATGATCATATAAGAATGCTGGATGCCGAAACATACCCAAAGGCATTTATTGAAAGTGAAAATATAAAAATCGAATTTTTCAATGCACAAAAAAACAATAATGAAATTATAGCCCATGTTAGAATCACTAAAAAATAAAAAGATATTATTAGTTGTTGCCCACCCTGATGATGAACTGCTGGGTTGTGGCGGCACTATGTACCGTCTTATTCATGAAAATAATTGTCATATCAAGGTGGTTATATTGGGTGAAGGTATTACTTCAAGATCTGACCAGCGGGATACAGAAAAATTGAAAGCAGAACTTGCCATTCACCGCAGTAATATTACCCGGGCACAGTCGGCCATTGGATACCAGCAAATTGGAATATATGACTTTCCGGATAACAGGTTTGACACAGTTGCATTATTGGATATTGTTAAAGTAATAGAAAAAGAAAAGGCATCTTTTGATCCTGAAATTATTTTTACTCATCATGGAGGGGATGTAAATATCGATCATCAAAGAACATTTGAAGCGGTTATTACAGCCTGCAGGCCCATGGAAAATGAAAATGTAAAGACCATCATAACATTTGAAACATTTTCGGGAACCGAATGGAGTGCATCAACAGACCCGAGGCATTTTATTCCTAACCTCTTTTTTGAAATCACAGAGACCGGCTTGAACGCAAAAATAAAAGGAATGGAAAGTTACGAATTTGAGAAGCGGGAGTATCCACATCCACGATCACCCAAAGCGCTTCAGATCGCTGCCCAGCGGTGGGGAGTGGCCGTTGGCAAGCCATACGTAGAAGCTTTTTGTTTAGTAAGGTCAATTCATTAAAAGAATCACCATGTTCATATCTGATTTTAAAATATCAACAGAAAGCAAGCCATTCATCATTGCCGAAATGAGTGGTAATCATAACCAATCATTAGAGCGGGCTAGTGAAATTGTTAAAGCAGCTGCTGATTCAGGAGTCCATGCCATAAAACTTCAAACCTATACTGCTGATACAATGACCATAAATCATAGAGGTGGATTGTTTGATATTACTGACAAAAACTCCCTATGGTATGGACGTAATTTATATGAATTGTATGAAGAAGCCCATACGCCATGGGAGTGGCATAAACCGCTGTTTAATTATGCTGAAAGTTTGGGTCTAATTTGTTTTAGCACCCCCTTTGATGACACGGCTGTTGACTTTTTGGAAACCCTAAATGCCCCATGTTATAAAATAGCATCTTTCGAAAATACTGACCATCCCTTATTAAAAAAAGTAGCCCAAACTGGTAAACCTGTTTTTATGAGTACAGGAATTGCTGATATAAGTGATATAGTTGAATCGGTAAACGTTCTTAAAGAAAATGGATGCAGAGAAATTGTGCTGTTGAAATGTACAAGCACATACCCTGCAACACCTGAAAATACTAATCTTGTAACCATACCTGAATTACAAAGAATTTTCCCTGATTGCATCATTGGTTTAAGCGATCATACTATGGGAATTGGGGCGAGTGTTGCTTCTGTGGCCTTAGGTGCACGAGTCATTGAAAAACATTTTACTTTAAGCAGGGCCGATGGTGGTGTTGATAGTACTTTTAGTATGGAACCAGATGAAATGAAGGCATTGGTAATTGAAAGTGAAAGGGCATTTTTGTCTTTGGGTAAGATACAATTAAATGTTCAAAAAGCTGAAGAAAAGAGTAGAGTGTTTAAAAGATCTGTTTATGCAGTAATGGATATAAAAGCCGGTGATATTTTCACTAAAGAGAATATTCGAATTATAAGGCCTGGTGATGGTTTGGAGCCTAAATATTATGAAATGATTATAGGCAAAAAATCAACAAAGGATTACAAGGCGGGAACACCTTTAATAAAGTTAATTCTTTTAAAGGATTGAACTACTAAAAAAAAATACACTTATCTTTCATATTAATTATAAGATTACTTTCCATTGAAAACAGTTTGTTTATTGCTAACACATGAAGATGCTAAATGCATTTACGCTTATTACAGAGATAAAAAACATATAGAGAATATTACTATTGTGGCACCTACTTTTGAAGGGATAATTTTAGCCAAAGAATTAAATATACCTTACAAAACTTATGAAGAAGTGGCATGGAATATAAATAAAAATAAGCTATTTGATAAAGCCTACAAACAGGCGCATCAATGGCATCAAATACCACAGATACTAACTAATACTAATCTCAACGCTGTTAGAAAATATAAGAAATATCCTATATTTGCAATGCACCAAAGTTTCCTGTTATTATCATTTACGGAAATACTTCAGGCTAATGAATTTATTAGCAATGTTATAAAACTGGAGAATCCGGATAAAGTAGTAGTGGGAAGACGAAATAATCCATTTAGTAACCCGGACCTATTATTTATTTTAACTGGGAGCAACGGTTTGGAAAGAGAGGCGGCAAAAAATATCTGCGTTAACCGGAAAATTATATTTGAAGAGATAGATATTAGTGAACGATCTGTTTCTTTAAGGCCACCCGGTATTTTATCCAAACTCAACAATTATCTGAGAAATCCAAAATTAGTTGCTTCAAAAATAATTTCTATTGTGAACCCCTTAATTGCTAAATCATTAAAAGCGAAAATATATTTTAAATGGAAGTATGAGTGGAATCCGAAATTGACAGGACCAAAAATTCTGATTTTTGCATGGGGTGGATATTATTTTGAACAAATTAATAATTTGCTCGATCACCTCCTTTTAAATAAAGCCCGCGTTGCAATTATTATTATTGGTGGCAGAGTATCTAACGAGGAGGAAAAAATAGTATTACAAAAAGGAGTTCAGATTAATTATAAATCAGACTTGTCTGTTGAAAACGAAGATTCTGTGATAAAAGAATGGAACGAGAAGTGTTTGCTTGCATATACAAGCATTGCAGATAATGAGGAGTTAAAGTTATACTTTACCGGCGATTCAGGGAATAGTTATTCAACTCTGGCTTTGGAAGCAATCAGAAAAGAATTATGTATAAATATTCCAAACACAATAATTGCATTGATGCGCTCAGAATCCATCATTCATGAACTTGATCCGGATATGGTTTTTAACCAATTCGCTTATCACCCTAATGAAACATGCGATGTGTTGCCTGCCAGGATAAAAGGAATTCCAACCTTATCGGCTTCTCATGGAGTTTCGCTCTATTCTAATGCGAAAAGAGATTCTTTTGCTACTGAATTTAATGCCGTTGTTGGCTCCCTTTATAAAGATGCACTGATGATGGTCAATAGGGCTTCTTCTGATAAGATTATTCCCACAGGTGATAGCCGTTTAGAAAGAATAAAATATCAGATGGAAACCAGTAAAGCTAAAATGGTTTTCGGCTTTAATCCGGATAAACCTTTATGTATATTCTGTGATACCAGCTCCTGGGCTGCTGTAACTTTAGAATATCGTCATTCGGTTTTTCAAACTATAGAAAAAATATTGGCATTAAAAAAAGAGTTTCCAGAACTTCAAATCGTCTATAGAGTGCATCATGGTCCCGAATATGAATTTATGCAGATGTATTTTAAAAAGCTTGAAATTGCAGATGTTACATTTCAAATTTCACCTACTCCGCTATTTAAAGAGATTGTAAAGGCTGCGGATTTAGTTATATCCCATCATTCAAGCGCAATTACCGAAGCCTTATTGAGTGGAGTAAGAGTAATTTATTTATATGCCTTATCTGATGTTGAGCCTGCTTATTTTAATTGGGAAGTGATTAAAGTAGTAAATAATTTTGATAAATTAGCGGAAGCAGTAAAGAGTATTATTCAAGATCCTATTGACAAGCAGGAAGTAATAAAATTGGCTCAACCTTTTTTTGAAAGGGTAATATGTGGTAATGATGGAAACGCATCAGAGCGATTAGCAAATATAATGTTGCAATTGGCAAAAAAATCAAATACAGAAAGGATGGTTGGTTGGGGCGACTGGCTCGAAAGAATTGAAGCGTCAGTTCTATACGAATCCATAAGTTGCCTAGAAATTAAAAAATAGATAAGTTCTATCACCTGTATAAGACCCAAGATAAAAAGGTTACTTTATCATTCGGACAGCCGAATAAGTGCAGGATTCTACAGGATATATACTGATATTGCTGCTGGCGAGATTTTTATTGCGGACCTTGGACTAAACAAATTTCGAAACTAAACACTATGAGCGATGGCAATGAACAACCACGAAGAAGAACTTCGAGGTATCAGATGGAAAATATAAATTTTCGCAGCAGTACAGCGAGGTATAAAACCAACAAGATAAAATAAAATATTCACCAAACGTGCAGAGAAGGTTGAATCTTATGCGATTGCATGATTGTTTGACTCTATTATGAAAATAAGACATTACTAAAATGGAAAGGAAATTATTAATGGGATACGATTTAAATGGAATTGTTTATGACAATGGAACTAGCAATAGATAAAATATGTACAGGAATCTTAAATGGAGTAGATATAATATTAAACTAATTCTTAAATATGACTGAGCAAAAAATGTTAATGGGATATGACAATAATGGAACTGTTTTCGATAATGGAGATCATATTTCCCGGATAATTATAGATGATTATAAGATGCGAGCAAAGGAGATCTTTAAAATTTATGAGAAACATGGGTTGAATACTTTGGGAATTGTAGAAACCGAAATGGAGAATGATTTATTTAAACACAAGAAGTATCTCATAACTTATCCGTATGAATGGACTTCCAATATGTATAAAGATGCGTTGCTTTTCCATTTGGAATTGCTGGTAAAATTGGATGACAATGATCTGATTCTAAAGGATTTTCTATTGAACAATGTAGTTTTTTGCAATACTCAACCTAAGTTCATAGATTTTTTGTCCCTGATAAATCGTGATGATATTATAAACGAAAAATGGTTAACAGAAGGAGGCTATCGTGGGGATATCCGTTTCGCCATCATTGAAAAAATGCTGATACCCTATGCCCTGATTCCTTTTATGGCAATGGTATTTAAAGATTATAAATTGGCGAGGATCCTTTTAACAGAAAAGATTTGTAATTGCAATATAATAGTCCCTGAATGGTCTGATTTGCTTGTTCCGAAGCAAAAGAATTGGCTTAAAGTACTTGTTAAGAAAATCCTAAACTTGGATGCGAGGAGAAACCGAATCAGATCCTTTACAAATATTGAGAAGAAGGATTTTATTGCCTCCATCAAAAGCATCAAGAAGTTAATAAATGAAAGCGATGTGACACCTCCATCCAGTGGTTATACTGACTATTATGAGCTTAAAAATGAGAAACTTGACTTTGACGACAAGAGTGAATGGAAACATAAGCAACTAAGCGTATACAATATCATAGAGAATAGCAAACCCGAATCGGTATTGGATATAGGTGCAAATACTGGTTGGAATTCAAGGTTGGCAGAACACTTGGGAGCGGAGGTAATTGCACTGGATATTGACGAATCTGCCATTGATAATTTGTATCTGCATAGTAAAAAACACACCCTGAAAATTACATCGCTTCTGATCCCTTTTGATAATCTTGAACTGGAGATTTATGGCCGTAAATATGACAGCGAAGCTTATAAGGACAAAAATTTTGACCATTATCCATTATATATGGCAGCGACTGAACGTTTGGCCTGCGATTTAGTAATGGTTTTAGCTTTGCTTCATCACCTCATATTGGGAGAAGGCAAAGAGTTGAACTATATTTTTAAGGTGTTGCGCAAACTTACCAAAAAGACACTTATTCTTGAATTTGTCGATCTTGAAGATGAAATGATAAAGAATGAGCCCAATTTCTTCGGAAATCTGAATCGCTTTAACAGAGATAATTATAATCTGGACCTTATTGTGAAGTCTGGTCTGCTTAATTTTAATAGTGTTCAAGTAATGGAATCTCATCCTGAAACGAGAAAGTTATTGATATTTACTTAGTTAGAAGATAAGCTTAGCCGTTTAAATAATTAATGAAAAGCATCATAGTTTCCGGATGCTTGGGGTTTATCGGATCTCAACTTGCGGAGTTCTTTAAGAATCAATGTCAGGTAATAGGAATTGATAACCTTCCAAGAAAGGGGTATCAGGCTAATCTGGATATTTTAAACGCATACCCCAACTCTATTTTTCATCGGGAAAACATATGTAATTTTGAGGGAATCTGTAAGATATTTAGCAAGGCAGAAGAAATTGACCTCATAATTCTTGAAGCCGGTCAGGTTGTCTTAACGACCAGTGAAACTAACCCACGTGAAGATTTTGAGATTAAAGCTCTTGGTTTCTGACTTCCCCCTTAAATACGGGTTTTATTTTAAAAACCGCGGAATCAATTTTAGACATTATTGTGCGAGAAATCTTTATGACGGGAGTTTCACGAATTTTGATCTGAATTCATATAATTAATGGAAGCTGAAATTTTTGAAGTTGAGAATAATTAATAATTCTACTATCAGGCAAATTTCAAGGGAGATTCATCGGAAATTATAACTACTCTTTGCGAAATCCTGAAATGACTTAAGGTAAAATGAAATTTATTTCAATTATTATTCCCGCATATAATCGTGGCCACATGATCGGTATTACACTTGAGAGTTTCCTCGCTCAGAATTATCCCAAGAATCAATACGAGATAATTGTATCGGATAATAATTCAAAAGACAATACTGCCGAAGTAGTAAAAAGATTTATAGGAAAAACTGCAGTGCCGGTTATTTACCATCTTGAACAGAGGCAAGGGGTACACTTTGCGAGGAACGCTGCTGCTCATCTTTCAAAAGGAGATATTCTTTATTATACTGATGATGATATGATAGCAGACAATAATCTGCTAGCAGGAATAGCAAAGTTGTTCTTACTCGATAAAAAAATAGCTTCAGCTACTGGCAAAGTTTTACCCAAATGGAAGCAAAAGTTAAGAAGGCAAAACAAACCTATACTTCTTACGATAATTTTCCAACCATACTTGATTATATCAAAATATAACCTCTTTATTAAATCATCAAAAATAATTATCTCAAGTTTATGCTAAATAGAATAGCTAAAAAGCTCTATATAAAAATCGCAAAGTTGTTAACAAAAGATTATAAGACATTAAAAGTGCCTCTTGAAAAAATCTTAATGGGTGCTGAAGGAGACACCCTAAAAGGAATTGAGTACGCTCATTTAACAGGAAATTATTTGCGTACTTCAACCAAGTGTCAAAATGGACCCCATTTAAAATTATTAAAAGATTTTGAAGAATCTGGTTATAGATGCCTTGATGAAATTAATTTTATAGATTCCGATTATTACAAAAATGCCTTAGAATCTATACATTATTTTGGCGATTATTTCCCTTATGTAAAAAGCCCATCAGATATAAAAATTTCGGCGGAACGTTTTTTATTACAATATGAAAATAAAGATATATCAAAATATCCGGCAGAGGGCCATAACAACCATTCTGATTTAATCGAACTTAGACCGATTGAGGATACCGACCTTTATCAGGTTAAGGCAGGAAATCATAGAATCGCGTTTGCTATTATGAAGGGGGCGGGGGACATTCAAGCAAAAGTTTTTCACAAACAAAAAACTAAAACCTTTTTTCAGGATATCGTAAATAAGGTAATTTGGGATAACGGAAAAGAATTGTATCAACCTATTGAATTGCCAGAATTTAAAAACTCCATAGTGATTCGGAAGTCGAGAGATAGGGTTAATAAAATTAATAAATTTTTAACTAACGACTATCCGGATTATTTAGGTCAAAGTATTTTAGATGTTGGATCTTATTTCGGATGGTTTTTGGCTGAATACAATAAAATGGGTTTCGAAGCATTCGGTGTAGAAAGAGACCATTTAGCATCCGAAGTGGCCGAAAAGTTTTTCAAAATAAATTCTGGTCTTTTATTTAAAATGCCTATTGAACTTTTTATCAATAAATATAGTCACAAGAAGTATGATTTTATTTCTTTTTTAAGCGTTTTGCATCATTTTATACTTGAGAAATCATACGTAAAACCTGATGTGCTTTTTCAGAAGTTATCCGTTATGACAAAAAGAATTATGTTTTTTGAGACAGGTGAAGAGCATGAAAAAATGTTTCGAGGTTCCTTGGATGGTTGGAATGAGGAAAGAATTGCTGAATTTGTTAAACAGAATAGTGATTTTAAAAAAATTGTCAAATTGGGCCGAGATTCCGACAATGTTGGAAAATATAGTGATTCCTATAACAGGATGCTTTATGCGTTTATTAAATAATGGATTTAATGTTAATTTTTTCTTTTTTGCATTTGGGCATGGGACTTTCGTTTTTTCCCTTACTCCTTTCGAAAAACTCAAAATATCTCTTCTCCTCCGATATAAATCTCTCTAAGAAAAATGAATATATCAATTATTTTACCAACTTATAACCGATCGCAACAACTATTTCGAGTTTTGGATAGTTTGATGCCCTTAAAATTTGATAAAAAGAAATACGAAATTATTATTGTAGATAACGCCTCCACAGATATAACTAAAATAGTTGTAGATGAGCATATTCAAAAATTTCCATTTCATAATATTAGGTATTATTATGATGATGTTCCAGGTTTGTTGACAGGCAGACACCGTGGCGCACTAGAGGCGAAGGCTGAAATTCTTGTGTTTATTGATGATGATATTCATCCAGATAAAGGGTGGTTAGCTGCGATTTTCGAAACTTTTAAAAGATATCCCGGTACAAATATAGTTGGCGGAAAGTGCTTGCCAATATTTGAGACTAAACCACCTGATTGGTTAAACTATTTTTGGTACACCCTTCCTGATGGAGGGAAAACAATGGGGGATTTAAGTTTATGTGATTTTGGTGATAAAGAAAAGGAAATAAGTCCGCTTTTAGTTTGGGGT
Organism: uncultured Chitinophaga sp.; assembly: GCA_964355045.1. Taxonomy (GTDB): domain Bacteria; phylum Bacteroidota; class Bacteroidia; order NS11-12g; family UBA9320; genus JABWCE01. Next base: position 40,242 of record CAYHCM010000011.1, read on the forward strand.
TTAAATTATTCCATTCGAAAAAAGACTTTATTCGAATTGGGAGGGTTTCACCCTGATTGCATTCCATCCCAATTTCAGCATTTTCAGGGGGATGGAGAATCTGGTTTATCTGCAAAAGCCATAACGAAAGGATACAAAGCCATTTATCAACCTAAGGCACTCGTTTACCATGAAGTTCCAACTGAAAGAATGACTTTGGGGTATTTTGACAAACGTTATTTTTATCAGGGAATTTGCGATTCATATACGGAAATAAGGAGCAATAAAGGATTTACAAACGGAGACCCTATTTATATTATTAAAAGAAATATTAAAAATATCATGCGACCAATTTATCGTATGTTTTTTCCAAAACCTAAAGTATCAATTCCTGACGAAAGTAATTTTGAAAAGGAAATGCTTTTTGCAAGATTTAGAGCCATGGAAAAAGCCGGATATAATTTCCATCAAGAAATAGCACGAAAAAATCCTTTCATTTTAAACTGGATACTTAAAAAAGATTACTTTAATTATAATCTCCCAGAACTATAACAAGATTTAATCATTTGAAAAAAATTGAGAAATAATAAAAAATGATTAATCCACAATAAAAGTACATTTATTTGGTAAGAATAGAAAAATGCTAGAAGAAATACGACATAACAACCTGATACTTTCTGTAATTATTAGGGCGGACTATCATAAAGAAGGGATTTCTTTTTTTACACCTAATAATTTTTCTCAGCAATTGGGATATATGAATAGGTCAGCGGGGTATATTATTCCACCTCATGTTCATAATATTGTGCCTAGAAATGTTGATCTCACACAAGAAGTACTTTTTATTCGTAGTGGTAAGGTTCGTGTGGACTTTTATGATAATGAAAAAAAATATTTAGAAAGCA
>CAYHCM010000012.1:0-33717 GCA_964355045.1 uncultured Chitinophaga sp.
GAAATTATGAGCCTATCACGATTGCATCAAATTGCGGATAGTTTTATAAAAACCGATAAAACAACCTATTTGGTTTTGGGCAAAAACTTTACCCGCGATACCATTTACAAATACTCCTACAACAAACAATATATCGTGGATTCGGCTTCATTGGCAGTATTAAATAAAAATTATCAATTAATGGATTCGTTCAATAATAACTGGTATTGCGATGAGCATTATTTTATTTATAAACGGAAACCTTTTTAAAATTTTTTGTGGACTTTTGTGTTTTTGCCACTAAAACTCTAAAACACGAAATTCCTCTAAATAATTGTATAAGTAACCATGAGCCAAAAACACCTTTATACCCACATAAAATCTCTTTACGGAATAACCGAAGGCAGGCCTAAACATAAGGCAGGTAAGGAAATGATGGATTTTAAAAATCTGGATAATGCCTGGTTTTTGGTTTCGGAAAATGGACGGATAGAAGATTTTGGGAAAATGCAAACTATCCCTGAATTTTCAGGACCTGCGACCAATTGCTCAGGAAAATTAATACTTCCCTGTTTTGTGGATAGTCACACCCACCTGATACATGGCGGCAGCCGCGAAAATGAATTTGTGGACCGGATAAAAGGATTGACCTACGAACAAATAGCCCAACGGGGCGGCGGAATTTTAAACTCAGCCGCAAAACTTAACTCAGCCACTGAAAACGAATTGTTCGATTCGGCCTTTGAACGCCTGAACCAGGCTATAGCATTGGGTACCGGAGCCATTGAAATAAAAAGCGGCTATGGATTAACCTTAGAAACGGAATTAAAAATGCTGAGGGTGGCTAATCGGCTAAAATCGGTTTCACCCATTCCGGTTAAAATTACTTTTTTGGGGGCTCATGCTTTTCCAACGGAATTTAAAAATAACCCTGAACACTATATTGATTCAATAGTAAATGAAATGCTACCGGCCATTGCGGACGAAAATCTGGCCGATTATATGGATGTCTTTTGTGAAACCAATTATTTTTCGGTAACCCACATGGAACGCTTGCTGGAGGCCGCTTGTAAATATAATTTAAAACCCAAGGTACATGTCAATCAGTTTAACAGCATTGGTGGCGTGCAGGTTGCCGTTGATAAAAAAGCCATTTCGGTAGATCATTTGGAAGTAATGAATGATGCAGACTTTGAAGCATTAAAAAATTCAGAAACTCTGCCGGTGGTACTTCCCGGTTGTTCTTTTTTTATAAAAATACCCTATGCCCCGGCCCGAAAAATGATAGATATGGGTTTACCTGTAACTCTTGCCACTGATTATAACCCCGGCAGCAGCCCAAGTTTGAGCATGCCTTTTGTAATTTCTTTAGCATGTATCAACATGGGCTTATTGCCCGAAGAAGCCTTTAATGCAGCAACCCTAAACGGAGCGGCAGCCTTAGAATTGCAAACCGATTACGGCAGTATTGAAATTGGTAAAAAAGCCAATTTTATAATTACTAAGGCGGTTTCGGGGTTGAATTATTTGCCTTATAGTTTTGGCGAGAATTGGGTGGAGAGGGTGGTGGTGTAGTATAATGATTATTGACTTATTATGTGTTAAAAAGTTAAAAAAATAACTGATTAATTAGTATTTCAAAAGTATCTTTGTAGAAGATACTTATAAATTAACGTTAAGATTAGATAATTCAATTCGACCATAATTTATTATCAAAAATTATCAAGTTTTTATCAACGTGAAGAAAAACAAAAAATGAGAAGACAAAATTTTCAAACCGTAAGTTGGTTTTATGACATTTATAAAAGAGGGTTGTTAAATCTTGACCCACCTTATCAAAGGAGAAGCGTGTGGAATCAAGACTTTAAAGATTTTTTTATTGACACTTTATTATTGAACTATCCTGCACCAGCACTTTTTATGTATGAAGAAATCGATTCAAACGGTATTGGAAATTACAATGTAGTTGATGGAAAACAAAGATTATCAACTATTTTTGATTTTATCGAAAATAAATTCCCAATATCTGAAAAAGCTTCACTAAACGAAATTAGAGGAAAATACTTTGATGAAATTGATAAGGATATCAAAGTTAAATTTTGGAATTATAGCTTTTTAGTTGAGTATTTACCAACCAGTGACGAAAGCATAATTAACAACATTTTTGATAGAATCAATAGAAATGTCGCAAGATTGACTTCACAGGAGTTAAGGCATGCAAAATATTCCGGTATATTCATTTCAACTGTCGAAGAATTAACTGATATAATTAACGAAAGATTTAGCAATTCTATGCCTCGAATAGCTCCGCAATCTAGAAAACAGATGAAAGATGTTGAACTTATGGCTCAGATTTTATTGATGATTGAAGAAGGTCCAAAAGGATATAATAGTGATGAATTAGACATAGCTTTCAACAATCGTGACACAGAATGGCCAGAAATGGAAAGTGTTAAGGCTTTATTCCTAAGCACAACTGAAATTATTTTTCAAGTTTTAAACCTTGACACAGAAAATGTGATCAAATATTCAAGACTATCAAATCAAGCTGACTATTACTCATTAGTGGGAGCTATTAGTGAAAATATAAAAAACGGAATTAATATTACACCACAAATTTATCTTCAAAAATTAAAAGAATTTATTCTTATTGTTGAAAACGAAGATGAAAGGCTTGCGAGACCCGAAATAGAAAGTTATTATCAAAATGCTCGAGTAGCAACTAATAGAACCTCGGCTAGAAAGGATCGAGTGGCAATTCTTAAAAATTTTATCAATATTTGATATGATTGTATCACCACCTGTCAAACAGGAATTTGAAAGAAAATATCCCTATATAGAACTTCTATATAAAAACGTTAGAGAAATAATATTGAATTATTGTTCAAATAATAGTTTTGCATTTACTGACAGGATAAAAACAATGGATTCATTATCAGAAAAAATCGAAACGGGTCGTTTCAAAAAATGGTCTGATATTGAGGACTTTTATGCCGTTACAATTGTTATCCCAAATTTAAATAAAGAAATAGATGTAATATTATTTTTAAAAAATACGTTTAATGAAGTTACCTTAAAAAAACGAGGTAATTCGTTAAAAGCACCTGATGTATTTAGATTTGATAGTACTAGGTTTATTGGAACTTTGAAACAGAGTGGAGTAAAATCAGAAATTTCAAAAATAAACTTTGAGGTTCAAATTAAAACAGCATTTGAACACGCTTGGGGCGTTTCAACTCATTCCTTAGTTTATAAAGCAAATGAAATTGACTGGAAACTTTTAAGAATAGCTGCTCAATTGAAATCATCCGTCGAACAACTTGACATGATTGTTAGTGGAGCAAAGCAAATTAATTCACATATTATAGAACATAAATGGCCTGAAGTAAATATCAAAAAATTCATACTTGAAAAGACAAATGAATTTCTTGCTAATTTAAATGTTCCAGAAGAATTAAAGCCCAAAGACTCTTCTCGATTTTCTGAAAATCTATTTTCTTTTTTCCAACCTTTAGTTCATAACTCAAAAAAGCCTTATAAATTATTAACACCTTTTTTTGAAAAGGCAAATAATTTTGCAAATTTATTAGGAATTGAAAAATTCCCAAGGTCAATTTCTCTGATTCAATTCTTTATAGGTATTGCAAACGAATTAAATTATAATTCAGAACAAGGAAAGTATATTCCTTTAGTGACAATGGAAATGGAAACAATATTTCCAAATATTAAAAAGATAACCAAAAGATTTGAAATTGCATAAAATGCCAAATTTAATTAACAAAAAAGGAGTTGTAAAACGAATTATCTAATGGTATGTTATTTCCTTGAAAGGACAGTTTTGTAGATGAACAATAGATAATTTTCAAATCAATATTGCTTGTAAAAAGCTACCACCATTAAACAGATAGAAATACCTTATGATACGTATTATGGCAATAGAATTAAAAGTATTACGGATTTATAAGAATCAACTTGTGCAAAAATTAGGACATTCAATAACTAAATTGAGAAAAAATTATATTACCTTAGCAATTAAATAATCTTCAAAAATTGAAACCAAAATTAACTATTCAAATTCTTATAGATGAAGCTCAAGATTTTTGTGTTTCGCAATCTAAATTTCAGCATAAAGAACTTTACGGTGTTACCGACGGTAAAGCGGTTGGCACTTTAATAGAACAGAAGTTTCAAAAACAATTACATGATAAATATGATGTTACTATTGGGTCCTCTGCTAGTGGAGTTGATTTACCATCGGCAGATATTTCAACCGATATAAAAGTAACATCAATAAAACAGCCTCAATCATCTTGCCCTTTTAAAGATGCAAAGCAGAAAATATTTGGACTTGGGTACAATCTTCTTGTTTTTGTATATGATAAAGCAGACGACCCTAAATCCAAAACCTCAATACTTAATTTTGTAAGTTGTTCTTTTGTTTCAAAAGAGCGAACTGCCGATTATACAACTACCTTCCGGCTGAGAGAAATGATTAAAGATGAAGCCAATGAAGCAGATATTGTAGCATATCTTAATGACAAAAATATTCCAGCAGACGAAATAACTTTATCCAAGTTGGCGCAGCAAATTCTAAAAACAACCCCTGAACAGGGTTATCTTACTATATCTAATGCCTTGCAATGGAGATTGCAATATCAAAGAATTGTTACTTTGTCACATGAAGTACCTGGAATTCATAAGATAGTTAGCTATAATAAACCTGAATTATGAAAGTTTTTGAAGCTTATATTAGTCATCTGGTTTCAGATTTTTTAAATCACATTTTAAAAAATATTATATCCTATGAAATTGCAAATAAAGAAATGCTTGATACTTTCGGCATTAAATATTTTTTTGAAAGTAATGAAGAGTTAGAAACTTTGAAAAAAGTCATTTCTAAAACAGAGAATATCGTCGAAGACCCTGACAGAGCAGAGTATGGCGACTTTCAAACAAACGCTGAATTAGCAAATAAAGTGACTTTGTATTTAGCTACAAAAAATATTTTATCTGAAATTGTTGTTGAACCAACTTGTGGGAAAGGCAATTTTATAATTGCTACTTTACAAAACTTCAAGAATATTAAAAAAATATTCGGGGTTGAAATTTACAAGCCTTATGTTTGGGAAACAAAATTTAATATTATTAATTACTTTCTCGAAAACCCTGAGAGTAACAAGCCTGAAATTTTAATTTCACATTGTAATGTTTTTGACTTTGATTTTAAGCAAATCGCAGAACAATATTCAACTAATGATATTTTAATAATTGGTAACCCACCTTGGGTAACAAACTCAAAATTGGGAAGTCTTAATTCAACAAATCTTCCTAAAAAAAGTAATTTTAAAAATCATAATGGCTTAGATGCTATGACAGGGAAAGGCAATTTTGATATTGCAGAATTTATTACTTTGACAATGATTGAAACCTTTCAAAAAATGGAAGGTAATTTATTATTATTGGTTAAAAATTCAGTAATAAAAAATATTCTTTTTGATCAAAAACAAAACAGATACAATGTTTCATCTATAGAAAAATTAGGTATTGACAGTAAAAAAGAGTTTAGTGTCTCCGTTGAGGCTTCTCTATTTTATTGCAAACTAAATTCAATTCCAGAATTTAAATGCAAAGAGTTTAACTTTTATGAAAACAAATATTCTTACCAAGAATTTGGTTGGTTAAAAGACAAATTTGTATCAAATATTGACACTTATATTCATACTGAAGAAATTGATGGTCAATGCCCTTTTGTCTGGAGACAAGGTTTAAAACACGACTGTTCAACTGTTATGGAGTTGAACAAAGAGAATGGCCATTATGTTAATGGTCTTAATGAAGAGGTAATTTTGGAAGATGATTTAGTTTACGGTATTCTTAAAAGCTCAGACCTTAAAAATACTGTAATCAGTTGTACAAGAAAATTTACCATCGTCACTCAAAAAAAAGTTGGTCAAGAAACTAAATATATAAAAAGTGATTATCCTAAAACATATCACTATTTAACAAAACACTTATCAAGTTTTGATGCACGAAAATCGAGCATCTATAATAACAAACCTTTGTTCTCAATATTCGGCATAGGTGACTATTCTTTTAAACCTTACAAAGTTGCAATATCGGGACTCTACAAGACTTTTCATTTTACTTTAATTCTACCACAGGACAATAAACCTGTAATGCTTGATGACACGTGCTATTTAATAGGTTTTGATAAAATTGAATTTGCAGTTTATACTTTAATACTTTTAAATTCAGACTTAGCAATGCAGTTTTTACAATCTGTAACTTTTTCAGATGCAAAAAGGACTTTTACAAAAGATGTTTTGATGCGAATTGATCTTTTGCAATTAGCAAAAAACATAAACCAACACGAGTTACGAATACAATTAAGGAAGTTGAATGAAATGTATAAATTTAATTTAACTTTGGAGTTATGGGAAAACTTTTTGAAAGAAATGACACCAATAGCGAAAGGGCAGATTGCATTGTTTGCATAGACATAAAAATATATAATGCACTGGTCAAAACAAGGTAATTTAGTGATGGCTATTTTGTAGTTTGTGACAATAGGTTTTTACAAATACTTTTTCAGGGTAGAAAGTTTGTCTACTTCGAAGCCGACATCCAATATATCCTCAACCGTTAGCTACTCAATCCATAAAATAATCGCCCCGCGCTTTTGGTGCATACATCCCATGCGGGATATTAAAAATGGTGTTTAAGGTTTGTTGCCCAAGGGCAATGATTAACCCTAAACCTTTTCATATTTCATCATTCAAAAAAAGATTAGTTCACCCCATTTAATTCCGGTTCCCTTACAGCTATTAGCTACCTTTGCCACATGGTTGGCAAAAACAAGGATGAAAAGGCTATTTTAAAAAAGTTAGGCATAGCCTTATTAAACCCCATGCAGGAAAGTGCCTGTAAAGCCATAACTTCCTATTCGGAAGTGGTTTTGCTTTCGCCTACCGGCACTGGTAAAACTCTGGCTTTTTTACTCCCCATTATTGCACAACTGGATCCGGAGGTAAAGGAAATTCAGGTTTTGATACTGGTTCCTTCCCGCGAGCTTGCCATTCAAATAGAACAAGTGGTTAGGGAAATGGGCAGCGGGTTTAAAGCCAACGCTGTTTATGGTGGTAAAGCCGGTTCCAAAGACCGAGTAGAATTAAAACACCCTCCTGCTATATTAATTGGTACTCCGGGCCGTGTGGCCGATCATATACGAAGGGAAACAATAGATATAAGTGAGATTAAAACCCTCGTATTGGATGAGTATGACAAATCGTTAGAAATAGGTTTTGCTGCCGAAATGGAAGAAATTATAACAGCATTGCCAAATATTAAAAAAAAGGTATTGACCTCGGTCACCCAAAAAGTGAAGATTCCTGATTTTGTTGGAATTAGTAATTCAAAACACCTCAATTTTCTCAAAGAAATAGATATACCACTCCAACTGAAAACCGTGGTTTCACCCAACGAAGACAAGTTGGAAACCTTGGTACAATTGCTCAAACACATTGGTAAAAAAAGCGGCATTGTGTTTTGTAATTTAAAGGATAGCATACAAAAGGTAAGCGATTACTTAACCGATAATAAAATTGATTCCGTTAGTTTTTATGGCGGTTTGGAGCAAATAGACAGAGAACGAGCGCTTATCAAATTCAGAAATGGAACCAGCCGATTATTGATTGCCACAGATTTGGCAGCAAGAGGCATTGATGTTCCCGAAATGGATTTTATAATACATTTTGAGTTGCCGGCAAGGCCGGATGAATTTGTGCACCGAAACGGGCGAACAGCCAGAATGAATAGCGAAGGAACGGCCTATATTCTAAAGTGGGAAAACGAAACTTTGCCTGTTTTTATTAAAGGGGCAGATGTGCTTAAGTTAAAAGCCACGAAGGAAGATTTAACCAATGAGTGGGAAACCCTCTATATATCGGCTGGCAGAAAAGATAAAATATCAAAAGGAGATATAGCAGGTTTATTTTTAAAACAAGGAAATTTAAAAATGGAAGAACTGGGTATGATTGAATTAAAGCAGGATTGCACCTATGTATCAGTACCCCGTTCAAAATCAAAACAACTTATCTTTGAATTGAACAACTGCCGTTTGAAAAAAGCAAAAGTAAGAATAAGTCTATTGGGGTAGGTTTGAAGTGTTATTCTGTTGAAGGAGGAATATCTTTTGTAATAAGATGAAGTGCCCCTAACTCATCAAAGTTTGCAACGAGGATTTGCGAGACAAGAGTTTACAATGCTACATCTATAAAATAGAAAATAATACAAAATTATTTTGAGTTAAAAACGCATATTTAAATTAACCTCGTTGCAAACGAAGACAAGTATAGTGATGACTTTTATCTGGGGTTACTCTAATGACTTTCCAATTCCTTTTAAATAATATTGTACTAATCACCTCCATGTTGAAAGCATTTACCATTTGGGCTATACGTCATGTGTTTACATCTGTTACCGGCTTTTGTAATTCCGGCACATTGAACGGAAGTTGCCCTTTTTTTAGCCTTTGCAGGTGAATTTGTACTTCCTTCTTTCTGACTTTCGTGCAAATAACAATAACCGGAAACATTAACAGTTTGTTTTTTACATCGGTTGCCCGCCTTGGTTATTCCTTTGCATTGACCTGAATATTTTACTTCCTCTTCCGGGTTTTCAATTTTTACACTTTTCCATGTCCAGCAAGTGCTGCCCAAAGTTGCTTCAATCAGGTTTTCCTGACTGTCAGGTAGCAATGGAAAAAAATCTATACCCGTAAATTTTTCAATACTATCAATTGTAACTGCAAAATTCAACAAAGGCGCTTTAGAACCTGTGTTGGGGATAATAAAGCCAATTCCCTTGATACCCGGTTCGCTGTAATCAAAAATAACTTTATAAAAATATTTTGGAATTGAAACTTTATTGGCACCGATAGTTGAAAGTCCGGCTGTTAAAACCGGCCCCGTAACAATATAAACCGAATTGTTTTCAATTGCCCAGGTTCTTGCCAATTCTTCCAGTCGTTTCCAAACGCCTCTGTTAAAACCCGGATCCTGAGGACTCATATTACTGTAATAAAATGATTCAGCCATTGTTGTAAAAGACCAACCCATATCCGCTGCAGGTGCCAAATGTCCTTTATCGTAACCTGAACCGGCATAATCTTTATCGTTGGCAGTCTCAGTTTTTACTTCCGGATCAGAAATAAATTTGTCGTTTCTTTCAGCAATTTTTTTTGTTTCTTCTTTCGTCAACTCATAAGCCACCCAGCTCGCCTGTTCGTGCGTTTCATTATAAAGAAGCGAATAACCTGTATGTGAAATAACGATATCTTTTGAATTGGTTTTGGGTAGCTCTAATTTTAAAATAGGAGTTATTTTTATTTTGTTAAGCGGAATGCTGTCGGCATTAATCCTTGTACTGTTGTCGTACAGTAAAACTTTTTTACCATCGGTAGTTGTCGCCTCCTGTTGTCCGCAAGCCTGCAATTGAAATGTAAGAATTGTTAGCAGTATAAGAGTTAGTTTCCGCATATTGGTGTTCTTAATTTTTACCAAATATTTTAATACTGTTTCCGTTTTTCTGTAAAGATTTTTTGTTGTTTACCATTTTTTTTAAAACCAACAACAAACCAAGGTGTTTAAATTGAAATTATCAAGGTGATAAAAACGAATGATTATATTTGCAATCACAAAAATGGTTACCCCGATTATTGTAATATTGGTTTCACTGGCAATGGCCGCTTTTTTCTCAGGCCTTGAAATTGCTTTTGTATCGGCAAATAAACTTCGGATTGAACTTAAAAGTAAGCAGGGAAGTTCCTGGGCAGCATTGGTTTCTGATTATTACAAATCCCCTTCGCGCTTTATCAGCACTATTTTAGTAGCTTATAATATAATACTGGTTATTTATGGAATTTTTATAGGGAAACTTTTAAATGATTTATTCGATTATTCACGAGTAGCTAATTTACTAATAAGTACCGTTATCAGCACCATTATTGTACTTTTTACAGCCGATTTTTTACCCAAAGCATTGTTCCGGATAAATCCTAATTTTATTCTTTCCATTTTTATATATCCCTTTCAATTATTCTATTATTTGCTTTGGCCAATTGTTCAGTTTGTGATTTGGTTATCAAAAAAAGTATTAAGAATTCTTACATCTCAGGTATTTGTAGAAACCGCCCCGGCATTTACCAAAGTGGATCTCGGGCATTTTATTTCTGAAACCTTACAAGACAATCGCAAAAGTGAAGTGGATGCCGAGATTTTAAAAAATGCTTTGGATTTTAGCACGGTAAGGGTTCGCGATTGCATTGTACCACGAACTGACCTTGTAGCAATTGAAGTAAATGAAACAATGGATGATTTAACAGCATTATTTCTTGAATCGCATCATTCTAAAATATTGGTTTACCGCGACTCGATAGATAATATTATAGGGTATGTGCATCAAATAGAAATGTTTAAAAAACCCAAATCTATCAAATCTATTTTGATGCCAATACTTATTACCAATGAAAGCCGCACTGCCCAACAAATGTTGAATGAATTTGTAAAAAAACGAAAAAGTATTGCGCTTGTTGTGGATGAATTTGGGGGTACCGCCGGTATTATTACTGTGGAAGACATTATGGAAGAAATTTTGGGTGAAATAGACGATGAACACGATGACTCCAATCATATTACCGAAAAACAAATTGCCGAAAATGAATTTGAATTATCGGCTTCATTAGAGGTAGATTATTTGAATGAAAAATATGCATTTAATATTCCGGAAGGAGAGTATGAAACTCTCGCAGGGTATATAATTGCGGAGCATGGAAGCATTCCGTCGGAAGGAGAAGATTTAAATATTCAGCGGTTTAAAGTTAAAATATTAAAGTTTGATGAGGCGAGAATTGACTTGGTGAGAATGTTGGTTGGGGATGAATAAGAGCATTTTAGATTTACGATTTTAGATTTACGATTATTCAATATTCAAATAAAATTAAATAAATATTTTATGGAAAATTTACCACAATTCATCGGTTTGGTTTTTGGATTAACTACTATTCTCACGGTTATCCTTTTTTATAAAGCCGCCAATTATTCGAGAACAGTTTTAGTTATAATTTGCTGCTGGTTGTTGTTGCATGCATTTATAAGTTTGACGGGTTTTTATACCATAACCGACACCTTGCCACCCCGGCTGGCATTAGCAGTTGCACCAATGATTATTGGAATTGTACTTTTGTTTATTACAACAAAAGGAAAACTATTTATTGATAGCTTGGATAACAAAACCTTAACCCTTCTTCATACTATTAGAATTCCGGTAGAAGTAGTTTTGTTTTGGCTCTATCTGGAAAATAAAATACCGCAACTTATGACGTTTGAAGGACGAAATTTTGATATTATTGCCGGCTTTACAGCCCCGTTAATTTGGTATTTCGGGTATGTAAAAAACAATCTTTCACCTAAAATAATTTTGATATGGAATTTTATTTGCCTTGGGCTTTTACTAAATATTATGGTAAATGCTGTTCTTTCGGTGCCATTTCCTATTCAGCAATTTGCATTTGACCAACCCAATATTGCGGTTTTATATTTTCCGTTTGTTTGGTTGCCGGGTTGTATTGTGCCTTTGGTTTTACTATCGCATTTGGCTGTGATACGAAAATTGATAAAAGGATAATTTAAGATTATTTCACCAATAATCTTCTTACAATTTTTTTCTTACCGCTAGTAAGTTTTACAAAATAAATTCCCGATGAAACATTAAGGTCTTTAATGTCAATGTCAGGTTCGGTATCAATATCCACGGTACGTTTGTAAACTATTTGTCCAATGGAGTTAATAATTTCCAAATCATATTTACCCAAAAGCCCGGAAGTAATTAGTGTAAAATTTCCACTGGCCGGGTTAGGCATCACTATCACCTCATTACCGGATGGTTCGTTGGGATATACCGGTTGCTGCCCTTTTTGAAGACTATCCACAATAAAGGCATAGTAAATCCGGTAGCCAAAATCGGTCCCAAAGTTTTTCAATACTGTATTGGCTGTGGCTTTTCGCAATCGCAAATAGCCTCCTCCCTGAGCAGTATTTGCCCAAAAATTAAGGCCATCGGTTCCATCATCCAACAATTCCAAAGTGTAACATCCGGGTTTAATATTTTTAAGTGTATCGCGATAAACCTTGTTGGCAGTTAGATTATCTCTGCTAATAATTATACTATCGTGTGAATCCTTCAGTACATAACGATTTTCCTCCGGAAAATTGTTGGTTTTAAATTCGATATATAGTTTGTCTTTATAAATATCAGGGAGTTTAAATGGGGTTGTCATGGTATTATTTTCCTCATAACTATCGGCTTTGCCATTGCGTTTAGTTAAAGTGCATTGGAAAATATTTTTACCATCGCCTCTGTAAAATCCGGCATCTAAAATTGGCAATAAAACCGTTTCGGTCTGCAAAAAACCAAGCTTGCCTTTCCATTTATATTTCATAATAAAACCTCCGGAGACATTATATACTATATCAAGTGAAGTCATGGTATCAGTAGAATTATTGCGAATAATTATTTTTGGTTCGGCACAATTAGGACTAAATTTATTATTCATTTGCGCAGTACTTGGCGATAGGATATCATAAATTTCAGCATCATTGGTAAATGCAGGTTTGCCGTATTGTATCACATGCATGGCCATTACATAATTACCGCCACCCATACCTAAATTATCGGTTGGTACAGGGGTAATCCGATAGTCCATTTGTAAACTGTCGCCATTTTTAAAACGGGTAATATCAAATTCGGTATCTTTTACTCTATCGCCGGGGCACCAGCCTTCGCGGGCATATGGCCAGGTACCGCCTTGCGGAAATACCGGATTATCGGCACAATCCAAAGTTTGCCAAATATGCCAATCCTTGATTAACTGGGAACCTGAATACAATGAATGAACATTATTTTTCCATTCGCAACAATGCGGGTAGCTGCCATCATTGCTATTATGTCCATGGCCTGTAATACGGCTTCTGAATTTTAAAGTATTTGTGTTTGGTTCTACATAAACTGATTTAAAGGCAAGACGTTTGTCGGATGACAAGTCTGCATAACTGTAAGAAGTAGCGCCTTTATCCCAAACCTGATTTATTTTAACAACCTCAGCGGGTGGCGTTCCTTTAATAAAAATAAATTTAAGATCTAATAATTCCTGTGTATTTCCGGCTGAAAGTTTTACAGAATCGGTAAGTAAACTCATATAATCTGAAACATCATAAATCCATGTAAACCCATTGGGGCCAAGAGATAAGTTAATTCCATAAGGGGTAATATAACGGGCAATTTCATAGGTTACTCCAAGTTTGTCAGTCACGAAGGTATAAGTTAAATAATCCCATTCGCCACAGGCATATTTATTATCATATTTTGAAACTTTAGGATAACATTTTAAGGTATAAAGCATCAATACCTTTCTGTATTTTTCGGTAGCTGCAGGAAATTTAAAAATTCCGTTTCTTTTGGTGGAATCTTTGAATGTAAAGGTTTGGATAGTATCCGCCTGACCTTTTGCAAAATTTGAAATAAAAATAAAGGCTAAAAAAACGAGAAAGTATAATCTTGTCATGTTAAAAATTAAGGTGTAAAAATAATGAAAAATTTATCTAATCCGTCGGTTAAAACCGACGGCAATGGATTTGGCTAAAAGTTTAAAACCGACGGCAATGGATTTGGCTAAAAGGTTAAAACCGATGGCAATGGATTTAGCCAGTCAGTTTAAACAGAAGGCAGCGATTTAGCTTATGTCGGTTTCAATCTGTTCTGTTTTCCCATTGCCGTCAGTTTCAATTGACGGAACCGGAGTTGTTTTTCCATTGCCGTCGGTTTTAACCGACGGAACTTTATTCTTATAAGCATAAGCCAACAAAGCAATCCCTCCGATAAATAAAATTACTGAAATCAGTTCAGCCTGTGTAGGGTTTCCCCATATTTTGATGGTACTGTTAACTCTTATTTTTTCAATAAAAAATCGCTCGACCCCCGCCATAATAAGGTAAATACCAAATAAGGCCCCGTCCGGTTTTATTTTTTTGCGAAGCATCCATAAAACCCCAAAAAGGGCGATGGCAGCTATAGCTTCATACATGGGTGTTGGCCAAACAGGTAATTGAAGATAAGGCGTATCTGCAAAATTACAAGGCATACTTCCTCCGGTTGGGTCACATTCAAGATTCACATTATTCGGATAATTGTAAGCCCAAACCCAATCGGGCATAAATGATAGCCAATTCGGTTTTGCACTGGTATTTACAATTCCCCAATCGCCATCGCCGCTGAAATGACAGCCCAATCGCCCCAATCCGTATGACAACATCATGGCCGGACCACCAACATCCAACATATGCAATGGTTTAATTCCTTTTTTATTGGCTACCCATAAAACCCCTGCCCCTCCACAAATTAACCCACCAAAGAATGTAAGACCACTGGCTGAAAATAGATTACCTATTGGGTCGGCTATAAATCGATCCCAATATTCGAGCCAATCAAATATCTTTGCCCCTAAAATTCCTGTGATGGCAGCCACCAAGGTTATGTAGCCCATGTGTTGCCATGGATGCACCACTACCAATTCTTCTCCGGGTTCGTCTTTGCGTTGTTTTTTGTCCTCACGCCATTTTAAATAAAACAGCAATCCGGCTAATAAAATACCTGAAATCCAGTTGCCGTTTAACGAAAAAATGTATTGCTGTGAGCCGCCTGATAACAATGATTTATCGAAAAATAAAGGCAGAAGCTTATACCCGAAAATAAAACCAATCAACGTATTTACTATATAATCGGCCACTGGCAAGGCATAGCCCATTTTTTCCATTCGGGTAGTGGGCAATAAAATTCCTTCCTTTTCCTTGCGGCGAAGTTCAAGAGTCATGACATAATTAGCTGCAAGAAAAGCTATAGCTACAAAAAAACCGAACATATTGGCTATTTGTAAAATTGGAATATCAAAACCGAAAAGGTCTTTTATGGCGTGGTAAAGGGTAGGGTACATTTTTTATTTACGATTTTAGATTTAATTGGAAATTTGAAATTGGAAATTTTGAAGATTTGGAGATTTGAAAATGAGGCAATTTGAAAATGGCGTACAAATGCTTTAAGTGAAAGTCCCCCTTGTGTGATGGATTGTGAAGTGGCGAAGGGGGTAGGGGGATGCATTTTTATTTACGATTTTAGATTTATGATTTTAGATTTTGGGTCTTAGTTTTTGGAATTTGTTTTTTGTTTTTTGTTTTTTGGGATTTGGGATTTGGGATTTGGAATTTGGAATTTGGGATTTTTGGTTTTTTCTATTCAATTTTTCCAAGCTTCAAAAATAATGGAAACTTAACAGGATACGACTTTCCAACCCCCCAAACCTTTAATAAATCTGATTCAATTAATTTTATAGGATTAAAACCCTGCTCTTTATTAAATTTTACTACACTCGACCACGAATTTAAATAACCAATTAATTGTTCAAAATTCCATTGGGTTTTAATTTCAAAAGACGGGGCATCAATTTCCTTATACGGAAATTGAATTTTGGAATAAGATTCTTCTACTTTTCGCCGGTCAGCATCCCAATATTTACCAACTGTATTTGTATAAAAATCAGAAATTACTATATCAATTTCGGGTGAAATTTTCAAGAGATTATAACCCCATACCGCAAGGATACTATTATGTTTAGCTACCCGATTTACTTCTTTATAAAATCCATCTTCATCAAACCAATGAAAAGCCTGAGCCACCGTTATCAAATCAAATTTATTTTCCTCAAAATTGGTTTTCTCCGCTCTTGAATGCCTATAAAAAATATTTTGTTTCGCCGGGGCTAATGCCAATTGTGAATCGCTGATGTCAGTAGCATAAACGTGATTAAATTTATTAGATAATTCCAAAGCAACCTGACCATTACCCGTTCCGCAATCCCAGGCATTTTCAAAGTTTTTTACATTAGAATAAATAAACTTATATAAATTATCGGGATACACCGGCCTGAATTTGGCATAGGTTTTAGCTCTTTCCGAAAAATTATCAATGATTGTTTTCATAGAGTTTATTTGGAAAATGTATGTTTAAATATCATAAAAATCCCCCTAACCCCCTTTTTAAGGGGGAATTTGGACTCCGAAAAATAATCAATTTCATTATTCATGCAAACAAGTAGAAAGTTCCAATGGAATTACATTCATATTTTCATTGATCTCGATTAACTGAACTTCCACCAATTCGTTTACCAGCAAAGGATCGTAAGGGGTTTCTATCTTTATATAATTTTCGGTAAATCCGTACATGGTGCCATTATCTTCTTCTGCTTCATAAAGTACGATGAAATTTTTCCCCAAATTTTCTGTGTAAAATTTATGGCGTTTTTTTTCACTTAAAATTCTTAGCATTTTAGCCCGTTCCATTCGTGTTTTTACCGGTACAACTCCATCCAATTTTCGTGCGGTGGTATTCGGTCGTTCACTGTATGGGAATACATGAAGATAGCTGATGTCCAGTTCATTTAAAAAATTATAAGTTTCTAAAAATGCTTCATCCGTTTCCTGCGGAAAACCAACAATCACATCTACTCCTATGCAGCAATGCGGCATTAATGCTTTGATGGTTTTAACCCGGTTTACATACAAATCACGCACATATTTTCGCCGCATTAATTTTAAAATTTCATCCGAACCGCTTTGCAGTGGGACATGAAAATGAGGAACGAATTTTTTACTTTGGGCTACAAACCGGATTATTTCATCCGTTAATAAATTAGGTTCAATGCTCGAAATCCGGAACCGTTCAATGCCTTCCACTTTATCCAATTCTTTTACCAAATCAAAAAATGTTTCATTATGTCCCACCCCGAAATCACCGAGGTTTACACCTGTCAGCACAATTTCTTTTACCCCTGTTTGGGCTACTTCGTTGGCTACTTTTATAGTTTCGGCCACGGTTTGGCTTCGGCTTTTTCCACGGGCTAAAGGAATGGTGCAAAACGAACAGAAATAATCACAGCCGTCCTGAACTTTCATAAATGAACGGGTCCGTTCGCCAAACGAAAACCCGGGAACAAACACATTGGTTTCTTTTATGTTTTTATTAAAAATTAAAGGTGTTCCATCATCCCTCAACTTGGCCAAATTCTCTACTAAATTAAATTTTTCGGCGGCTCCCAATACCATATTAACTCCTGGTATATTTGCTATTTCCTGTGGTTTTAGTTGAGCATAACACCCTATAACCACTACCTTTGCGTTAGCATTATATTTCAAAGCTTCCTTTACCACCTTCCTACATTTTTTATCGGCATGGTCCGTAACGGAACAGGTATTTATAACATATATATCGGCACCTTGCTGAAAATCTTTTTTTATAAATCCAAAGCCTTCCATCTGCCGGGTGATGGTAGAAGTTTCAGAAAAATTAAGCTTACAGCCTAAGGTATAAAACGCGACGGATTGCGGCATGGGGCGGCAAAGATAATTGTATTTAGGATTTTAGGTTTAGAATTTTAGATTTATGAGCAGACTATCCAAATAAAAAACTTCGCAATGCCAAACCAAAGGATTATATATATGCGAATGTTTTGTGTAGCTTTGTCTTTTTAATGTTGACGAGGTTTTAAACCTCGTCAACGTTTGTAGGAGGCTCTAATACCCCAATATCTTCAACATACTTTTATAATTCTGTTCTTTCGAAAATATCCAGGTTTAAAAAACTAATGAATTACCACTCAAGTTTATCGAAACTTTTTTTATGAACTTGCCAATAACTTATAAATTGTCGGCTTGCCTTGATAACCTTACCCAGTTTTTTGGCTTTGGTGTTAAAAAAATCGTGTTTCAAGAATTTTCTTATAAAATATGCTACCTCATTTCGCTCAACTTCTAAATAAACAATACAATATTTTTCGTGACAGTACTTTTGTTTATAGAAATCATCGTCACGAGTTATAAAAAGAATGCCGCTATGTTCCCTTAAAAAACGGATAATGTCATTATCAGTAATCCCTTTCGTTTTAATATCAATTCCAATCTGTTTAACCCTGATGCCCCATCTTTCAAGGAGTTCCTTTTGGTCATGAGTAATATTCTCATCAATAATATTCATCAAACCATTTCAGGGTGATGTTGCTCCAATAATGATTCTTTTCCTAATTTAACGGCTTCAGATATGGCTTCTTTAGTAATAGAACCCGGCCATTGGGTAGTGATATAATCCCAGGATATACCTTGTGCCACCATATCCAGCACATCTTCCACAAAAATTCGAGTTCCTGTAAATGTTAGTTTACCATGACAGACTTCTGGGTCGGATATAATGTATTTGCCTAAAATCTTTTTCATACTACAAATATAAAGAAGAATTAAAAAGTTTAATCTTTTTTTACAAATCCATACCCTTCCATCTGCCGGGTGATGGTGGAAGTTTCAGAAAAATTAAGCTTACAGCCTAAGGTATAAAAAGCTACGGATTGTGGCATTGGGCGGCAAAGATAATTCTATTTACGATTTTAGGTTTACGATTTTAGATTTTTAGTTAGACCGCTTACATAAAAAACTTCGCAAAGCCGAAC
Organism: uncultured Chitinophaga sp.; assembly: GCA_964355045.1. Taxonomy (GTDB): domain Bacteria; phylum Bacteroidota; class Bacteroidia; order NS11-12g; family UBA9320; genus JABWCE01. The sequence goes on from CAYHCM010000012.1 coordinate 18,581, forward strand.
AAAAGGATGATACATCTGCAAATGTTTTGTGTAGCTTTGTCTTTTTAATGTTGCGAGGTTTTAAACCTCGTCAACATTTGCAGGGTGCTTAATACCCCAATATCTTCAACATACTTTTATAGCTTTGTTCCTTAGTAAAAATTCAATTTGCAAATTGTTGTCCGAACAGTTAACTTTGAATCGTGAATTAGGACAGGCAAATAATAGCTTATAAGAATTATTTTCTTGACTTTTATGACGCACAACCCGACAATGTTCAGGCAAAAATAGAATGGACATTAAATTTTATTAAAATTACGCAGAATGTTCCTAAAAAATATTTTGAACATATTACAGGAACAAAAGGATTATACGAAATCAGGGTGGAAGTGGTTGGAAATATTTACCGAATCTTCTCTTTTTTTGATAAAGGAAATTTGATTATTCTTGGCAATGCCTTTCAAAAGAAAACCCAAAAGACCCCAAGGAAGGAAATAGATAAAGCGATAAAAATAATGAAGGAATATCAACATGAAAAAGAAAATTCACAAAAATTAAAATAATTTAAAGATGAGTAATACAAATAATAACATCACTACATTAGACCAGATTTTAGACAAGAAATATGGCCAAAAAGGAGAACCCAAACGCGAAGAATGGGAACAACAATTTGAAACCTTTAGACTTGGTATTTTATTGGAAGAAGCAAGAACCAAACTCGGTATGACTCAGCAGCAACTAGCCCAAAAATGCGGAACAAATAAATCATATATTTCCAGAATTGAAAATAATTCATCGGATATAAGGCTTTCCACCTTAATGAAAATAATACAGCAAGGCCTGGGTGGACATTTAAAACTTACTTTACAACTCTAAACAAAAAAAACATTCCTCCTTTGCAGGTTAGGTTTTTTTTAATACCCCAATCTCTTCAGCATACTTTTATAACTTTGTTCTTTTGAAAATATCCAAGATGACACAATTCCATCCGAATCTTTATCAACAAAAAAATACATATGTGTAGCAACAAAACAATTGAATAAAATTTTCAACTTGGATAATTTTATTTTGTATTTTCGTATGTAAATATTTTAAGATGACTTATAAATTGGTTTGTACGGTTAAAAACAATCAGGTGGTTTTGACATTACCACCCGATTTAAGAAATAAAAAGGAAGTAACAATTTTCATTGACGATCAGGTTGATTCAAAATTTCTAAAACTTGAAGCACTCAAAAAGGCATCAATTGACCCATTATTTCTAAACGACATTCTGGAAGTTCAACAGGATTTTGAGTCCATTGACTATGAGAATATATGAATGTAAATCGTTGGTCTATTTATAAAGCCAACCTTGATCCGGTTATTGGTTCAGAGCATGGCAAATCAAGACCTGTGCTTGTGATAAGTGAAGATGAAATTAACAATCTTCTTAATATTGTTAACGTTATTCCAATTACTTCGCGCAAAACTCAAAGAAATATTTATCCAAATGAAGTATTGATTTCTGCAAATACTTTTGGCCTCATTAATGAATCAATTATACTTTGCCACCAAATCAGAACCTTAGACAAACAAAGACTTTCAACGTTATATGGAGAAATACAGGATGCATATAAGCAGGCTGAAATCATAGAAGCTTTGTGTTTCCAGCTTGGAATAAATCGGAGTTAAACTATTCTTAATACCCCAATATCTTCAACATACTTTTTTAACGTTGACGAGGTTTTAAACCTCGTCACCGTTTGTAGTCGATTGATTTTCAAGAATAGTTAATTCTATTTTACTGAATATTTTCTCGTCCTTTAGTTCAATCAAATATCCTATTGCATTAAGTTTGCGTGTTTGTAAATCCATATTTTTGATTATATGATACAAATATAAAAATCTGAAAAATGGTTTTGAAAATTAAAATAAATTTTAAGATTGACTTTTTAGAATTGTTTCATTCAGGTACGAATCTAGGCTACTGGAAAAATATTTCATAATTTCAATGTTGCCTTATAAACCCTATTTGGTGTTTTATCACTAATGCTTAATCTTCGGGGATATATTAGCCACCAACGTTTTATTCTTCCACATGAAATTGTTAAACTATAATCTCCTATATCAATTTCAAAAGGAATAATTTTGGTCTCCATATTTATTGAGAGAATTAGATTATCTTTATTTTTTGAAACTGAATTCGGGATTGATATTTTAATAATCTTATTCTCGATGGTTTTCCTTTTAATCGGAACAAGGTTCTTACCTTTAACTTTATACCAAAAAACACTCCTAAAAGTTGTGTCGGTTAAATCTGTAAACAGATAATCTAACCTTGATATTCGGATTGTGTCATTTATGCATTTATTTGAATTCATAATATACAGTTGACTGCCTATGGAGTCTATAGGTATAACAATAACGGTGCTATCTAAAACTATGAATTTTTCAGAAATGTAATTTGGAAATACATTCGAATTGTTTCGTTGGCTTTCAACATTTTTTTGGTCAATAGGTTTGATATTTAATTCATTAAATTTTAAAGGATTTTTTAATAAAGATTCAGGAGTGGTTTCAATATGAAATGAAGTTACGGATTCTCCTAATGTATCAACTATTAAAGTAAACTCCCTTGACTGTGCTGAAAGAAATTCTGTAATGCCACAAATAAATAAGAGAAATAAAGTTTTCATTATAAGGCAAAAATTTGTTGAATCTTTTTTAAAATACCCGACACTTAGTTTCATATATCATTTAGGCTTTACCTCACCAACAAAAACATCCCCGATTCGGTAATTTTTATATAACGGTTTCCACTCGAATAGGAATAGGTTGCATGCACCAAATAATTACCTAATTGAACCATTTCGTCTTTTGAGGTACCATCCCAGCCTGGGTCTGTTTCATTGCCTTCGTAAAGCAATTCGCCCCAGCGGTTAAAGATTTTGTAGTTCATTTCACGCACATCATAAATTAAAGGTTTAAAGCGGTCGTTAAGGCCATCGCCATTTGGGCTAAAAGCTGTAGGCAGAAAGAATCTACAATTAACCGGATGGTACGAAACCTGAATGGTATCTCCTTTTACACCACACATATTGGTAACTATAACCGAATAAATTCCGGGATCTAAAACGCGAAGATAATTTCCGGTGCTGCCGTCATTCCACACATAGCGCGATTGCCATGAGTTGACAACCAATTCCAAAGCTTCGTATTTACACAAGAATGTATCATTGCCCAAATTAACCTCCGGCCCGGGATAAACCTGTGTAAGCTGTGTGCTGCTATCCGTGCAGCCATTTACTGTCACCACGTATTTCACCGAATCTTCCCAAAGAATAACAGGATTATAGGTGTTTGATTGAATATTTTTACCATAAAAAGTACCACCTGCCGTAATAGGTGTAAAATTATAAGGGCCTGTAAAATGACAATAGCATTTTTTTAAAGGTTCAAAATTTGGATTGGGCATGGGTTTCACATAAACCTGCCTTTGTACTGTATCACTGCATCCGCGGGTGGAAGTAGCAATCAGGTTTATAATTTTAAATCCGGAAGTATTAAAAACATAATTGGCTACATAATTGGCTTGTTGAGTCCATTGATGGCTCTCCGCATTGATGTACCAATTATATTGGCTAAATCCTATAGAATCAAAACTGAAATTTGTAAATAGGTATTTATTTTGAAAAAGGCATTGAGCGCTGTCGTTCACATTGAACCAGGCAATCGGTTTTGGATAAACCCGAATTTGGTTTTTAAAACTATCAATACAACCGCTATCGGTAGTGGTTTGAAGAATAATGGTATAAAAACCTGATTTCGGATAATAACTATTTACGGTTTGTTGATTGGATGTTTTACCATTTCCCAAATTCCAAAGAAGGCTTTTAATCTGGCCGGGATTGACGGTACTTGTATTGGTAAATATATAGTTTTGTTCATTGATACATTGGGTGCTGTCGTTGGTAGTAAAGGCGGCTTTGGCATTTGGATTTACCCACACATCATGACTTATCGAATCTTTGCAACCATAATTGGTTGTCACTATAACTTTGGGTTTGTAATTTCTAATGGACTTATAAATGTGTGAGGCATTTATAGATGAGAGAGTATCCAAATCGCCAAAATACCATATGCTCCTCATGGTTCCTGAAGCCAGGGTACTGGTGTTTGTGAAAATAAAATTTTGAATACGGAAACATTGACCCGCGTCATTAATTCTAAAATTAACTACCGGCATGGCTGCCACGGTAATAATTTTAGTAATACTATCCTCGCATCCAAGATTCGATACGGATTTTAATTTTACATTTTTATTTCCAAAATTTAAATAACTATGGCTGGTATTGGTGGCGTTGCTTGAATTTCCATCCCCGAAATTCCAGGTGTATGTTAATGTTCCGTATTTTATTGTACTTTTATTTGTAAAGCCGAAAACATTCTGAAACAGGCATTGGATGGAATCGTCAATGGAAAAATAAACCTTGGGTTTGGGATACACATCCATTATTTTTTGGAGTGAATCTTTGCAGCCCTTGGCACTTGTGACCGTAAGCAACACCCGGTAAGACGTATCTTTGGTATATTGTTTTACAGGGTCTTTTAAAATCGAAGAACTGCCATCCCCAAATTTCCAGAGGTATTGAATTGTGCCAACAGGAATTGAGCTAATATTTGTAAAAACAAAACGTTGGTTATTGATGCATTGGCCGGTATCATTCACTGTAAATATTACCACAGGCATGGGGTCAACCCGCACCGGTTTTTTCAAAGAATCCACACAGCCATTATCCGAAGTGGTTATTAGTTTTACAGTATAAGAACCAAAAGCCACATAACGATGGGCAGGACCGGTTAAACTGCTTGTGGCCAAATCCCCAAAGTTCCATTGATGGGCTAATATTCCTTTTCGGATTGAACTGTTGTTTGTAAAAACAAAATTGTTTTGTTTTAAACACTGGTCGGTGGCATTAATATTATAATTAAGATTGGGTTTTGAATACACCTCTATGATTTTTGAGATGGAATCTGTACAGCCCCGGTTGGAGGTTTGAATTAATTTTACAAAAAAGATAGTATCCTTCACAAAGGTTTTGGTAACAGGGCTTAGATTGGAAAACGAACCATCTCCAAATTTCCAATTTCGTGTTAATGCTCCCGAAAAAATGCTGCTGATATCGGTAAAAATAAAATTCTGGTTGTTGATGCATTGGGTGCTATCATTAATATTAAAATTGCTGACGGGCATTGGATTAACAATTACCAAATCGGAGATAGAATCCACACAGCCAAAATTGGAAGTGGATTTTAACCGAACCATAAAGGTGCCTGTTTTTGAATAAACATACGTTGGAGAAGCAGAAACCAAAACCCCGGTATCCCCAAATTTCCAGGAATGTGTAAGCGAGCCTGAAAATATGGTGGAGTTATTGGTAAAAATAAATTGATTTTGCCTTACACACTGTTCAAATTTATTTATGGAAAAATCTGGCACAGGCATGGAATACACCGTCATGAGGGCACTTGCCGAATCTGTACATCCAAAATTGCTTACCGGAATAAGAGTTACTTTAAAATTGCCATACGTGTTATAGGTATTGGCAGCATCGGTGGTGGTTTTGGTTTTTCCATCACCAAATCGCCAGGTTTGGGTTAATGAACCCGATTGAATACTCGAATTATTTTTAAATACAAAATTATTTCCTGTCAAACATTGGGTACTGTCATTTACACTGAACGATACCTTTGGTTTTGGGTAAATAATAATGGATTCAAAAGCCGAATCCACACAGCCAAAATCGGAAGTTTCTTTAAGCCAAACGGTATAGGTTTTTGCCAAAGCAAAGGTTTTAAAAGGATTTTGAACCGATGACGTAGTGCTATCGCCAAATTTCCAGATTCGTGAAAGATTTCCATAGGCAATACTGCTGCTATCTGTAAATTGAAATCTTTGATTATTTATACAACCATTATTAAAATTCACTATAGGTTTTACAACGGGCATAGGATAAACAATAAGGGTTTGAGTAACAGAATCGGGGCAGGAAGAAGCCGACTGAATAACAAGTTTTACATTATAGGTTCCAAAGGTTGCAAAGCTATGCTGCGGATTCGTTAAAACAGATGTAGATGCATCTCCAAAATACCATTTACGACTCATAGTTCCCGAAGAAATGCTGCTTTTATCCGTAAAATTAAAAACATTCCCTTTTAAACATTGGGTGGAATCGTCAATCTTAAAACCGGCTTTTGGCATGGGGTAAACCACTACCGATTTACGAATGGTATCAATGCAATTATTAACGCTTGTAACCTGAAGCAATACCGTAAATGTGTTTGGTGAGGCGTAACTATGGGTGGCATTTAATCCGTTAAAAATGGCAGCATCGCCAAATTCCCATCTACTGCTGAGACTTCCCCAGGCTACGGTACTATTATTTGTAAAAATAAAATTGTTGTTAGTTAAACATTGATCGGAATCGTTTATTGTAAAACGGGCAGCCGGCATTGGCCAAAGCCTGACCGCAGAAACTGCAGTATCTTTACATCCAAGATTTGAGGTTAAAATTAACAAGGGTGTGAAAATTCCTGTATCGGTATAATGATAAGTGGCAGGATTGGAGGTAGAAAATTTCCCATCGCCATATTGCCATTGCCGGGTGTAACTGCCTTTTGCAATATTTCCCAAATCATTAAAGTTATATGAGTTATAGCGACTGCATTGGTTGTTTTGATTTACAGAAAAATTAGCTACCGGCGATGCAAAAACCCTGACGGAATCATACACGGTATCCCGGCAATTAAAACCCGAAATTGAAATTAGCCGGATTCCATAATTGCCATAACCGGCATAGCGGTAACTAAACGAATTCTGTTTTGAAGAATCTGAATTTCCCAAATTCCAATAGGAAGTGGTGGTTCCTGAAGCTATTTTACTTGAATCTGTAAAATTAAAAGTGTGATATTTATAGCATTGATTTTTTTGGTTAATATTAATTTTAGCCACCGGATTTGGATAAACCGTTACTGTTTTTACTACCGAATCCTTGCAGCCCCAAATAGTTGTCAATTTTAATTTTACATTATAATTACCGGCTCCGCTATAGGTATAATTTGTATTCCATGAAACCGAATTATTACCATCGCCAAAATTCCAAACCCATGATTGAAGCGTTTGTTTAGAGGTAGAATTATTGGTAAAGGCCATCTTGCTTTTATTACACACATTTCCAAAACTAAAATCTGGTTTAGGATTGCTGTATATTGTAATAGGCTTAATAATACTATCGGAACATCCGGCCACATTGGTAATTTTCAGTTTTACAAAATAGGTGGTATCAAGGGCAAAAGTCTTAGAAGGGTTTTTTAAATTAGAATTTGTGCCATCTCCAAAATTCCAACGCCATAGATAAATTTTATCATTATATGCAAAACTTGAATCTTTAAAAAAAGTTTGAGAACCCTTACAAGTATTATTAAACGTAAAGTTGGCAAAAGGAGCTAACGAAACCATAATATTTCGAACCAGAGAATCCTCACAACCCATATTGCTGAAAACTTTAAGAACCACCCTGTAATTACCGGTATCGGCATAGGTATGCACCGGGTTTGGATTTATAGAATTCGTTCCATCCCCAAAAAACCACTTTGAAGCAATGATGCTTCCGGTACTAATGGTGCTGGTATTAATAAATGTGGTAGTAGAATTAGAGCAATTGGTAAACCACCTAAAGGCAGGTTTTGGTAATTCCCAAACAGTTACCGTCCGTTTAAAACTAAAGCTCGTATCGGGATAAATATCTTCACACACTTGTGAAATACCTTTTTTTGTAAATAAACCACGGGCTATTAATTGGGGGTAGAAATTTCCATTGCCAACATAGTTAAAGGATATATTGGTATCGGAACTTGTGGCAAAAGCGCTTTTACTTTTATCATTAAACAGCCAGATAAAATCAGTAGCATTTACACTTTTATTTTTAAACGTAATTTGCAGCGGTTCGCACCCAACGGTATCGTTTACAAAATCAAAATATGCCTTGGGGCCGATTAATACAAGGTCTTTTGTAATGGAATCTGTACAGCCAAATGTGTTGGATACTTTTAATTTTATGTTATAATCGCCAATTGCAAAATTACGACGGGGATTTGAAATATAACTTTTAGCATACTTTGTTCCAAAATCCCATACCCAGGTTTTTACTACATCACCTGCCAACCCTTTCATCACCGTGGAGTCAACTGTTGTTGATAAGGATTTTAAATCCAGAGTTTGCGCGCATAATAATGAATCATCAGGCAATGAAAAATCGGCATATATTCCCGAAACATTTACAGTTTTATATGCCGAAACCGTATCCCAGCACCCGGCGCTATCCTTTATCGCCATCGAAATATCATAGGTTCCGGGATAGGGATAACTGATCTTAGGATTAGCCCCAATATTTTTAAACCCTTTGCCATCGCCTAAGTCAAAACGCACTTGTTCTTTACCCGCCGATGCGCGAAGCGGATCGCTCCAAAAGCCGACCACATTTGAAAGGGTATCGTAATATTCATTGAGTTCAAAAAGTTGTATGGAATCGCGAACACAATGGAAGTTGGATGAAAGACTAAAATTTTTATATACCCCAATATTAATAGTGATAAACGTATTTCCTGAACAGCCGTTGGGATTCATTACACTCAGGGTAACCTGATATTTTCTGGCCTTTTTAAAAACATGGAAAACCGAATGTTGGTCAGTTGTATCAATGAAATTTCCATCCCCAAAATTCCACAAAAACCGTGTACCGGAAGTTTGATTGGAATCGGCAGGAAAAAACCGGAAACCTGAATTGGGGCAATAATATTTTATAGGATTATAGTTGCTCGAAAACACCGGGGACATCTGCGTTACCACAACAGAGTGGTGAAACCAGCCGGTATCCCGGCATACTCTTCCATTGGTATCCCGCCCGTTTTCTACAATTAATCCTATAGATACATTTCCAGCGCTATCGCCGGCATATTTGCTATATGGATAATTATGACCTACTGAATTGGGACTCCAACACGAATCGAAATTTCCGGTTTGCTCAGCTCTAAGTGAATCCCACATCAGCCACCAGGCGTATTTTAAACAACTTGGTTGTGATTGATTGAGATTAAACGTAAGCATTTTATATCCTTCCGGACCGGGACAAGGCGTAGTATTGGAAGGAGTAAAAAGCCCTTTGGCTTTGGGTGGCATTAATGGTACTGCAACTAGAACGCTATCACTGCAACCCACAGCGGTATCCATAACTACCAACTTAGTAAAGTAACAGGCTTCCTGCCCTTTTTTATATTTATGTTTAAAAAACAAAGGGTCGCGGGAGTAGTTGCAATTCTGTCCGATATTTATTGAATCCTTGGTAATCAGAGTACAATTGGGCGCAAAGACATCGCCGGCATCCCACTTTGCAAGTACATTTTTGTTTCTGAAAAGGATAGAATTATTGGTATAATAAACGGTATCCTTAACCTGGCATTGGTACTGATTTATGACAGAACCTATAGCAGCTATCGGCCCGTGCACCACCACAGAATCGAGTGTTATGGTACTGTCACATCCGTTTTTACTGATAGTAACTGTTGGGTAAAAAAGCCCCGAATTAGGAAATCTGTACTGAGTTGAAAAACTAGTGGAACTGGCCGTTGGAGTAAACGTCCATAAAATGGTAGCCCCCGAAATGGGTGTTTGTTTGAAATGGTAATAATTGTCGCTTCTGCATTTTCCATAACTCGAATCAATGATGGCATCCATTTTAAAACTGGTATTAGAAACCGTGCCGGCATTGGTATAGGAATGGGGGCAACCGTTTTTATCTTTTATAAAAAGGGTAATTTTAAAAGTTCCGGTTGAGGTATAGGTATAACCAAAATTTGTCCAATTGGTGCTGTCTTTTGTTCCATCTCCAAAATCCCAAATAAATTTGGTAACGATTGGAGGCGATTCATTGGAGGTATTGGTAATATTCACTTTCGCATTAAAACACCCGGTGCCGCCGGTAAATGAAAAATCAGAAATAACCTGAGGAAAAATAACAACCGGATTAAGGGCAGTAAAGGAGGCAAAACAATTATTGGAATCAATAATTTCCATGGTAATTGTGTAGTTTGCACCATTTGGGTCGGTATATTTATGGCAAACGATACTATCACTCAGGGGAGTAAAGTCATCAAAATATCCGTCATCAAAAATTACGGTACGTGATTTTAGCTTTTGCTTATTATTAATAAGTTTAACACACACGTTGTTTTGATTAAAACATTGGGTATCGTTTAAACTTAAGAAAGTCGCATCAGGCAAAGGGTGGATGTGAATACTATCCAACTTAATAGTGCATTTAGTTGAACCAAAATCAACTGTCAATAGAGGAAAAACAAATCCGGTTTTTTTATAAATGTGCGATGCTGTGCGAACCGGAAAATAGGAACTATCGCCAAAATCCCAATTATAGGAAATGGCTTTGCTCAAGGTATCAGCCACAAAATTTACCTGCGCATTTTTACAAGCCTGAGTCAAATCGCTTTTAGCCGTTGGTGTTTTAAAAATAGTGACATTCTTTTTAATGGAATCAATACACCCGGCGGAGGTGATAATTTTTAGTTTAACACTATAATTTCCGGCACTTGTATAGCTTACGGTTGGATTTTTGAGGGCAGACGTTGAACTGTTTCCCATATCCCAATTCCAGCTTTTAAGCGTATCACCGGCATCGGCTTTTGATGAATCCCTAAAAACGGTGAGTAAATTACTGCACCCGTTTTGCCAGATAAAATCAGCTTTTGGCTTGGCAAATATGGTGATGGTTTTATAAAATGTATCTTTACAGGCATTGGTATCTTTTACAATAAGCCTTATGGTATATGTGCCATTATTGGTAAAAAGATGAGAAGGATTTTGTAACGTGTCAAGATTGTCGGTTCCTGAAAAAATATCTCCGAAATTCCAGTCATAGCTTAGGGTTTTGGTAGTATCCGTGGCCTTAAATAAAGTGGTTGAACCATCACATAATTTACCCTGAACTTTAAAATCAGCGGTGCATTGCCCATATACATTTCCCCCGGTATAAAAAATTATACTTAATAAAATTCCATAAGGAAATATTTGTTTCAAGACATAGAAATAACGGTGCTTACAAATGTAAGTAAGCGTTTAGGTTTTGGAGACTCTAAAGGTATGATTTTTGTCAGTTTTATTTGACGGTAGGATGTGATTTTTCCTTATGGGTATAATTGGAAAAGTTTAATAAAATTTAAATATACCCCGCTATCGCTTGCATCCTATAAGTGAAATAACAAAAGGCATCTTGCCATTATTTGCCGGAGGCATTTTTCTAAATCACAAGCCGGAGGCGGTGGGATAACAGAGAATTCATGGTTTTAAACTTTCCGAAAAAATACAATCGAATTAATAATTCCCCCTGCCTAAAAATTCGTCACCAACGTAAACCGTATCCCGCTAAAGGCCGGCTCCAAGCGGCAAACCCCGCCTGAGCAATTTACCCCTTCCACTTGTTTGATGTAAGCAAGGGTAAAAGACGTAGTATTAATACTGTACTTTGAAAAAACGGAATAATAATGAAGCACCTTGTCGGGGGTCGGGTTATCTTCATAACGAAAAGGTTCTACATTCACCATATCAGATACTGCAAAGGAATAATGAGGTGAAATATTCCATTCAATCAAGGCATTTGCAAAACTTCCGTAATCCTGCTTGGTATCCATATATTGGGCTTCAAAATGGATGGAATTTTTTTTATCAATTTTATAATTTATATCAATAAAGGGGGTCATTGTTTTTACATTGGCATGCGTGGCCTTCACCTGATAGATGGCCTGATTATAAAATACAGATTGAATTCCGGCTTTGACTTTTAGGTTAGCATTAAATTTATGACTGTACTCAAAATATATTTCCCGATATAATTGTTGTCCATCCAGTTGTTTTATATCCGCCAGATTTATGGCAATGGCATTTTCTTTATTAATGGTATAATTAATATCCACCTGATGACCCTGTTCACCGGTGGTAATAGCCTGTGCAGAATATCGTGCCAATAAGCGATAAGTGCTTTGCTGGGTAAGCGAAGGCACAAAACCAATGAGGCCTTCTAAAGTTTTTACATTGGGCGAAAGCCACATACTGTAATTATTTACATAGCGAAATTGATAATTTATACCCAATCCGCTTTTGTGTTTTTTACCCATTTTGGCTTTGGCATATCCGGCTGTTACCGCCAATACTTCACCCTTGGTATTTTCCAAATCTCCGTTTACCTGATTTCGGGTAGCTTCTTTGGTTTTTCCCACATATTCTACTCCATAGGTAAAATCTTTTACGGCCATACTGAAATAGGCATTGTAAGCATACACATTATATTTGGGATAAAAACGTTTAGCCACATCCAACCCGTTAATTTCAGAAACGATGCTGTTCATGGATTCATTGTCGAGGGTTCGGTTTACCAAAGAGACACCTCCGTTAAAGGTTGCGTTTTTGTAGGTTTTATTGCCTTCTGCATTTACACCTTTAATAATTGGGTTGGCAAAGCCAAAGCGATTTTCCTGAAATCCTTTTTGCCTGCCGGTAAATGCTTTTATACTTAAATTTTCAGTAAAATTATATTTGGCTTTAACCCCCTGCAATGCATAATCAATCCCGATCAAGCGATCTTCATACGACCTAAAAACAAGACCTGAGCCAAATTGCTCATAAAAATAGCCGGCTGTTATATTTAGTTTTTCAATGTCTTTTGAAATTTGCCAAAACCCCAAACCTTGCCCCGAAAAAGAACCTCCCGGATTAAGCAAATTGGAATTATTAAACAAATCAAAACGCGCCGAAAAATTGAAACCCTGAATGGCATAATTCAAAAAAAGAAACCCCTCTGTGCTCGATTTTTGTGTACCATATTGAGGCGAGGTCAAAGGCGTTACACCAATGTTGGAGTCAATCACAAATACATTAAAGGAACTTTGAAAATTTCCTGAGAACACGCCTTTGTCATTTTGGGCATTGGCAAATAGGGAAAAACACACTATGAATATGGTGTTAAGAATATTTTTCATATGTAATTAATATTTATTTTTTAAACTAAGGTCATATGGAATACCCAAATTTTAGATAGGCTGTTATGATTGAAAATCTCATGGGTATTTCATTTAACTGCAAGTCTAAAATAAATTTATGGTTTTATTAAATAAAAATGAAACCCGTTTCTCAAATACTAATTTCATACCACCTTGGCCGGTGGTCGGAAATATAATACCGAAGATAATTGCGCAAAACATTTGGTTTATCCTCATCCCATAAATCCTTAAACAAGGCTCCGTCAAAATCAAAGACACCGCCTTCCTTCAGCATATTTTTCATTCCTGGCAAAAATGCGATCTGGTCATACGATTTATCATTTTTTATATTGGAATTTATTTTACTGGTATGCTCCGGCAATTCAAAACCCCGGGAGATAAGGGCATCATAAATGGGTCTCCTTTTTCAACTTTTGGCAAATTAAAATCGCCCAACGCAATTATATTTTGGGTAAAAGCATACTTGCTTTTTCGTCTTAAATCGGCCCAACGGGCTACACAATAGGTTTCCAAAGTTCGACGTTCAATAGATTTTTTTTCGGTGTCGTCACCAAAATATAAATGGACATTTACCAAGGCAAAATCAAACTTTTTAACCCTAAATGTTGCTAAAAAAGGACTTCGGCTAAACCCTGAAAATTTGGATTGAATGCCGGGAAGGTTAACGTTTTCAAGATCTTCGGCAGCTACGGCTATTTCACCAATTTTTTCCAATTGGGATATTTTTTCGGAATTATATAAATAAGCCATCCGTTCATTATTGCCCGAAGCATCAGTAAAAACTGCTTTATATTTTTTGGGCAATTCTTTTTGCAAAGCCCTAAATCCTTCCAAATTGTCATTAATTTCCTGCATGGCAATAATATCAAACCTTGAAATTATTTTAGTTATTATTTTGTAATGAGCTGCCTCGCGTTTTTGCAATTCCAGGTTGGCAATATTCCAGGTGGCTAATAAAAGATTGGTCGGTTTACTTTCAGGAATTAGCCGTCCGGGTTTGGTATTTTTATAGGTTTCTAAATTTTTAAGTTCTTTTGCAACGACTACTTTATAGTCAAAGTCAGGTTTAGGAAAGGCTGGCATGATTTAGTTTGTTTTTATAAAACAAAAATAACTCACACGATTAAATTTATAGGGTACTGAAAAATTAATTTTTGCTAAACTTTTCATTCCCCCCAAAAAAAATTAACAACGTTTAGGTACGTTTATTCCCTAACTATTCGAGAAACTATTTTTTTATTATCACTCACCAAAACAACAATATAAATTCCTTTGGCAAGATGGCTTATATCCACTTCCGCATTTGCTTTTTGCAAATTCTGCTGAAAAAGTAATTGCCCCTGCGAAGAGTAAATCAAAACGGATTCATTTTTTCCAAGCCCTGTATTTTCAATGGTTATCTTACCATTTGTTGGATTTGGATAAACATTCAGAGTTGAGACCGTTTTCGGGAATTTATTAATATCGGCTGTATAAAACTTCTGAATTTCAGCGCGTGATAACGGGCAATCATATATTCTTACATCATCAATAGAACCTTTAAAATAGGCATTATTTTTTCGGCTCGTTCCCAAATGAGCCTTGGTATCACCATCATTGGAATGGGTAAAACTGTTGTTTGGCAATGAGTCCACTATTTTCCCATTTAAAAAATATTTTACCCAGGCACCGTCCACCCAAAAAACATAATTGTACCACGCATTTTTATTTACGTTGGCATTCACTTTTCCATTGGCCCCCACGGTACTGTTTATATTATTTACCCCTGTATTACTAACACTTAAAGCTGTCCAGCCATATTTAATAGTTGAATAATCGGTAGAAAAAACGAGGCTATATCCTCCGGCTGCCGGAAACGAATCTACTTTAAACCACAGGCTGATGGTTCTTTGAGAAAAATCAGCATCGGTACCAAGTTGGACATAATCCGAAAGGCCATTAAAATGTATGGCGCTATTAGCTTTACCGAACCTATCGGCAGTAGAAGTTGTTCCAAAAACGGTTGCATCATTTCCATTACCGCTGTTATCAATACCATTTCCATTCAATTT
>CAYHCM010000012.1:33817-40693 GCA_964355045.1 uncultured Chitinophaga sp.
AAACGGTTGCATCATTTCCATTACCGCTGTTATCAATACCATTTCCATTCAATTTATAATCGGCCACAAGGCAACTGTTGTTTGGTTTATAGCTATAAAGCGCTTCAATTTCCTTACGTGATAAGGCGCAATCATATATTTTAACATCATCTATGGAACCTTTAAAAAAACCAACACCTTTTCGACTTGTTCCCAACCGGGCTTTAGTATCTCCATCAATTGAATGTGTGAAACTGTTGTTTGCAAAAGAATCAATGATCGTATTATTCAGATAATACTTTACCCACGAACTGTTCACCAAAATCACATAATGATACCAGGAATTTTTAACCGCATTGGAATATACTTTGCTTTTGGCCCCAACGTTGCCGCTAATATTATTTACCCCGTTATTACTAATACCAATGGTGGTCCAACCATATTTTAAGGTTGCAAAATCTGTAGAAAAAACAATGCTATATGCACCTGAGGTTGGAAATGAATCTACTTTAAACCATAAGCTGATGGTTCGCTGCGCAAAATCGGCATCGGTACCTAATCTTACATAATCTGAAAGGCCGTCAAAATGCAAAGCACTGTTTGGTTTACCAAATCGGTCTGAGGTCAAAGTAGTTCCATACAAGGTTCCATGATTGCTATTCCCGCTATTGTCCTGAGCACTGCCGTCTAACTTATATTCAGCCACCAAACAGCTCGTTTGACCTAAAGAAAAATACGAGGAGAAAAATAGAATGTTTAATGTAAGAATGCAGTGTAGTTTGATTTTTTTCATATAATTTGTTTTTTTAAAATAGAGCCAAAGCGTCAATCACAAAACTAATTAAATCATTATACTTGCAAACAAATATTTTTTTAAGTCATATTCCCAATTTCAAAAGTTAAAATGGATTCCATTTTATATTTCTATCCTAATCCTGCATCGTTTGTTTCAAAAGATATTGAAATATTGGAAACAAATTATTTGGTCAAAAAATTTCATTTTGCTCAAAGTTCTCCCAAACAAACCCTACTCAATTTTATTAAACAATTTATTTTTTTACTAAAAAATTTTAAAACTAAAATTATCGTCATCCAATTCGGGGGATACCATTCACTATTGCCTTGTTTGGCTGGTTTGGTTTTTAATAAAAAAACAATTTTGATATTGGCAGGAACTGATTGCGCCAGTTTTCCTGAAATTAATTATGGCAACTATCGCAAAAAATTACTCGGTTTTTTTACCAAAAAATCCATTGAATGGGCCAGGATAGTGGTTCCGGTTCATAAGGCTTTGATAGATTATCCTTACACCTATTTTCAAGCGATTAATGCCCGGCAAGGTTTTAAAAATTTTACGGGAAAATTAAAAGGGAAAATTGAAGTAGCCGAATATGGATTTGAAACAACAGAGAATTTAAAAAATACAGAAAGAAAAATTGGCTTTGTAACTATTGCCGGGTTCAATCGGGATAATATTTATTTTTTAAAAGGTCTTGATTTGATTTGTAAAATTGCTCCCATATTTCCTGATTTACCTTTTATAATTATAGGTGCCAAAGGAAAATATGTGGATTATCCTGTTCCGGAAAATGTTAAAATTTTGCCTTTTATTAGCAATGAGCTTAAAACATCCATTTTAAATTCTTACACCTTTTATTTTCAATTATCCTTGAGCGAAGGTTTTCCAAATGCCCTTTGCGAAGCCATGCAATGCGGCATGATAGCTATAGTTTCGAATGTTTCGAGCATGCCCGATATTGTGAGTAATGCGGGCTTTGTTTTAAAACATAAGGATGAAATTGAACTCAAAAATCTGATAGCTGAAATTTTAAAAATGGATTTAAAAATGTTGTCTCAAAAAAATTCGGATAAAATTAATACCTGCTACACACCCGAAAGAAGGAAGAAACGATTGTTGGAGATTTTGGAAATGTAAATCTATAGCCGTTCCTTTAAAGCAACGGCAATGGATTTATAAATTATCATAAAGATTTTTCAATCCATCCCTTAGCGACGTTTTAGGTTGCCAGTCTAAATATTTTTTGGCCTTGGAAATATCAGCCACCACATCCATTATTTCATTTTTTCGATATTGTTCCAAAGAATTAATTGGTTTATGTTTTCCGCTGATGATCAGAAGTTCATCAATTATATCTTTTACAGAAATGGAAAAACCCGCACCAATATTGATTATTTCGTAGTCATAATCTTTAGTAAAGGTTTTAACTATGGCTTCGCAAAAGTCATCAATAAATAAAAAATCGCGTTTTGTTTTCAGGCTGTGAACGGCAATTTCATCGGTTGAATCATCCTTAATTTGAAGGGCAATTTTGGGTAATAAAAAATACTTATCCTGTCCGGGTCCGTAGATATTAAACGGACGGAGGATGGTAATTTTAAGATTGTAATTATCCGAATAAAATTTACAAAGATGTTCGGCAGAAAATTTACCGAATGAATACGGGTTACTTAGCTCAACAGGCTCGGATTCATTAATGGGCAAATTTTTGGTATTGCCATATAAATAGGAACTTATAAAAACCAAACCGGCGTTGGTGTGTTTACAAAATTCCAATGAATTCAAGGTTAAATCCGTGTTTTCAATAAAATAACGATGAGGCATATCCCAACTTTCAATTACTTTGGTATTGCCTGCTAAATGCACCACTTTATCAATTTGAATATTATTTCCAAATTGCTTTTTAAAATTGGCGTCTGTTAATTTTCCGAACGAACGTTGCCATCCAAAATATTTTATCTCAGGATTATTTTTTTCTAAATAAGAAATTAGTTTTTGACCTATGAACCCTGTACTTCCTGTAATTAAAATGGTCATTGCATAAATTTTTTGGGGTCATTTTCAA
Source organism: uncultured Chitinophaga sp. (assembly GCA_964355045.1). Taxonomy (GTDB): domain Bacteria; phylum Bacteroidota; class Bacteroidia; order NS11-12g; family UBA9320; genus JABWCE01. The sequence goes on from CAYHCM010000012.1 coordinate 36,661, forward strand.
AAGTATCAATGGCTAATTGATAATCTGTAGGTCGGCCAATATCAAGCCATACGCCATTATGCGGAATTACTTTAACGGGTTGTTTTTCTTCTAATAATTTATACATCAAATGGTCGAACCCAAAAAATGTATCTTCAGGAATGTAATCCATTACCTTTCTATTTACTGCATAAATTCCCATACTCACATGAAACGTGTATTCGGGCTTTTCTTTAAATTCGGTAAGTTCATTTTCAGAATTGATATTTAAAACACCGTACTCGCTTTTATCGGTTCGGATGAAAGATGAAATTGAAAAAAGTCGTTTCTCCCGGAGATGGTTTTCCATAAATTTTTCAAAATCCAAATCGGTAAGTACATCCCCATTCATTATTAAAAAATTATCAGGTAAATCTTTAATTAATTTAAGCGGCCCCATGGTGCTTAAAGGTTTGTCTTCAATGGAATAATCAATTTTTAAACCCCATTTTTTTCCATCCTGAAAATAGGCCATTATAATTTCGGCCAAATGATTTACGGCAATAGTAATATGTGTAAATCCTGAGTTTTTCAGTTGGTTCAGCAATATTTCCATAATGGGCAGCGAACCCACCGGCACCAATGGTTTGGGCAAAACGATGGTATAAGGTTTTAAACGTGTGCCCTGTCCCCCAGCTAATATGACTGCGCGTTTTTCCATTAAAATTGCAGATTAATAAACACGGAAACACAGAGGACATATAGAAACACAGAGAGTTCTCTATTTTTTATGTTGACTTGTTTGTCTCCGTTATTATTATTTTTATAAAATGAATTCATTACATTTTTCATTTATTACCATATATCCGAAGTAAAATCTCTGTGCAACTCCGTGTAATCCGTGTCTCCGTGTTTTTTATTTAACCGCCATCAACTCGGCATCAAAAATCAAATTTGACAGTGGTGGTATTGCTCCAGGATACCCTCTTTCGCCATACGCCAATTGATAAGGAACAAACAATTTATATTTAGAACCAACTTTCATTAAAGCAATTCCAATGTCCCAGCCTGGAATTACCTGCCCCATACCAAGAGGAAATGTATATGGCTGACCAGGATGCGATTGGTCAAATATTCTTCCGTCCATAAACATTCCTTTATAAGCTACCGATACACTATCACCGATTTTTGGTTTTATACCCGTACCTTCTTTTTCAATTAAATAAAACAGACCGTTACTTGTTTTCTTAGCTGTTGGGTAAGTTTTCATAACCCATTCGGCAAATTCTTTTCCGGCATTGGCTTTAGCCTCAGCTTCTTTTAATACATAAACGTCTTTTAACCTGTCAAACTGCGCCTGATCGGCAATAAAATTTCCGGCATCTCTTCCGTTGCGGATAATTTCAACTTTCAACATTATATCATTGGTTCTTGACGAATCAACAATATTTTGACCTGAAATAACCTTTCCAAAAATAGCATGCTTGCCGTCCAAATGCGGTGTCGGAACGATGGTAATAAAAAACTGACTGCCATTGGTATTCGGTCCCGAATTGGCCATGGATAAATAACCGGGGCTTTCATGTCGCAATCCAGCACCAAACTCATCGGGAAAAGAATAGCCGGGGCCTCCGCTTCCATTACCCTGTGGATCGCCGCCCTGAATCATAAAATCATTTCCATCACCGTTTACTACACTTATTACCCGGTGAAATTTTAGTCCGTCATAAAAAGGTTGACCGGCAGGTTTGGCTGTGTTTTTAATTTTTCCTTCGGCTAAGCCAACAAAGTTGCACACCGTCAAGGGGGCTTCTTTATAAAAAAATTTAATTAAAATAGTACCGCGGTCGGTGGTAATTTTGGCATAAAGGCCATCTTCTGTTTGTGCTGATAATTCCAATGTAAAGGCAATTAAAATAAGAGCCGCGAAAATAGGTTTTAAAATTCTCATGTTTTATATAGTGGTTGTTTTTAGTTTTGTAATTGTTTGCAATTTTGGTTCCAAAAATAGTGGATTTATGGATGGGGGTAAATCATTTTTGGTTCAAAATTTAAACACTTGAAATATTATTTCAAGACTTATTCAATTTCAAATTTTTGTTTTTAGAATTTCAGCCAATTGTTTTGACACTGCCAACCTACTATAAGGCTCCGGGTCAAAATCATTAACGGCCATTTTATCCATTTGCCAATTTTGAAAACTCTCTGAAATAAATCGGGCAATACCATCCATATCTTTGGGGTCATAAAACCCTGACATACCTTGCCTGTTTACCAAATTGGCAGCATCGCTTTGTACATCGCCAATGCCTAATATTGGAACTCCGGCAGCAAGATATTCCATGGTTTTGGTGCTTATAATCAGGCGGGTTTCGCCTGCCATTGGTGGACATAACAATAACAAATCACTATTTTTTATTAATGCCAAAGCTTCCTTTCGGGGTACAAATCCCTGATGTTTAATTTGAAAATTTGCTAAATCAGTTTTCAGTTTATCTAAATGAACAGGATGAACCGTTCCTGCCAAATGAACCATAACTTTAGATGTGCTTATAGATGCTTTTTTCAATGCCTCCATAAAAATATCCAAACGTTGGGTATCGCCTAATAAGCCTAAATGTGTAATGGTAAACCGATCATTTTTTATAGTTTGTTTTTCAATACCCTCAAACATTTCCTTATCATAACCATTATATAGAATGTGTAATTTCTCAGGATTTTGCATTTTCTTTTTCAACATATCCGCCATGCCGGGGCCTACGGTAGTAATAATATCGGCTGTATTTAGAACTTGTAATTCCAGTCGTTCATCTTTTCGCTTGGCAAAATTAAAACGAAAGGTATTTTGTAAAAAGTAAATCTCACTCCATGGATCGCGAAAATCAGCCAGCCATTTTATATTAAATTTTTTGGATAAATACCATCCTGAAAGATGTGTGGAATGGGGCGGTCCGGTAGTAATCAGCCAGTCAAATTTTTCGGTTTTTAATAATTTAGAAGCTGCTTTTTTGGCATAACTAACCCAGCCTTTCCGTGCATCGGGAATAAAAAAATTAGCACGAATAAAAGCCATAATTATTCCAAATATTCCGCCTTTATTTTCCCCCAAATTGCCATACGGAATTTCTTTATTTATATTTCCTGATTTTAAAAAAGAATAAAATTTTAAAGGTTCCAGAGTATTGGTAAAAATGGTTTCAATATCCTTCACCATTTCTAATTGCGATTTATCAATCAACGGATACGAAGCCTTATCAGGATGAACTGTAATGACAGTGGGTTCATAGCCTAGTCGTTTGAGATACATGGCAAAATACATCCATCGTTGTACCCCGCCACCGCCGCTGGGGGGCCAGTAATAAGTGAGGATGAGGATGCGTTTTTGGGTCATTTATTTTTGGTGTTATTGAATGTTGGTCACTCAGGGTGGTTAAGATTTGGTTTTATTTTTTGTTAAACAGCATTATCTGAATTTAGGACATAATGGATTAACGCAAATAATTTCACAATCCAAGTCAAAAAACTGAAAGTATAATTAGGCAATAACTTTCTTTCTTACCGATGTGCTTTTCTTTTTCAGAACATTTTTCACAGTTTGTTTCGATATAATTTCTTTGTGAGAATGCTTTGTTTTGTAAGAACGAATGTATTCGCTAATCGCAATTTCCTCCTCATTGGTTAAAGGTCTGCTGTTAATTACAAAATCAATTCCGATTGGTTCTTTGATGTGTCCCATTTTATGCTTTTTTATGCTCACTTAATTTAATATCACTTTCCAAAGATATAAAAATGTCATTAGAAATTTCTTAAAATTTGAATTTCGATTCAATTTCTTAGTTATTTTTATTCAATACTTTAACAAATCTATTAAAACTGGCAATAATTGATTTCTCCCCAAAAAATTATCTTCCAAATCCTTAGCCATAGGTATAGGTGTATCAAGGCTTCCAACCCTTTTTACAGGAGCGTCTAAATATTCAAAACAATGTTCCGAAATCCAGGCTGCTATCTCCGCTCCTATTCCTCCGGTCAATGTATCTTCATGCACTATTACTACTTTTCCCGTTTTTTTAAC
>CAYHCM010000013.1:0-40683 GCA_964355045.1 uncultured Chitinophaga sp.
TATTAGTCTTTTGGCTAATAGCCGTTATTTTCAGGGAGAACTGTTTGGCAAAATATTGGAATACATACGCCAAAACCCTAACAAAGCAGTGTTGAAACAAACCAAGGATTTGCTGACTTTGAAAATTTTAGATATTAAGGGATTAGGGGAGGCTTTGGGGCTGTTGGTGGAGATGGAGGGGTAGTATTTTAAAACTCTTCTTTATTTTTTAACAAAATAGAGCATGAAGGCAAACAATGAAATCATTTGGGTAATCCAGAAAATGAACATCCACTTTATCATATCTGATTTTACATTGGCTAAATCTTCTTTGGTGGCAAAATTTTTGTTAATGTCTTGCCTAAGATTATGAATATCTTTTGCTATACCTTTTTCCGAAATTTCGGTTTTGTTTTCAACCTTACTTTCAACTTTCGTATCAATAAATTCAATAACTTCTTTGGCTTCCTTCTCGCCAAATTTAGCTTTAAAAATTTCGTAAACATTTAATTCAAGGGTACTCATTGTTTTTATTATTGATACAAATTTAATTTCTTTTTCAAGATAACTCCAAATAAACTTTTGAATTATGGATTTCCGTAAATTAGATTTGAGAACTCTTTGGCAAAATACTGGAATACATACGCCAAAATCCTAACAAAGCTGTATTGAAACAAACCAAAGATCTGCTGACTTTAAAGATACAGGATATTAAAGGATTGGGGGAAGCTTTGGGGTTGTTGGTGGAAATGGAGGGGTGATTTTATCAGTCTGTGTTTTCACATACCGAAATAAAGTTTAATCTTTTTTAAAATCCAATCAGATTACAAATCTATTTTATCTTTGCTTCGAGATGCCATTCGTAGCATCTCGAACAGAATAGATTTTCATTTGGGACACCAACCAATAAGAAAATGAATAAATTTGTATTCCTTTAAAGATACATGATTCTTAAAAAAATATAAATTATAATCTATCGTTGGATTTACGATATCAAAAATTGTATCTATTTGAAACGGAGAAAATATAAATCGGGGAAACAAATAGTTGTGGAAATATATGACCTGCTTGATTTGTTAGTTAACGATCTTAAAGCAGAATTAAAAAAAGAAATTGATGCGAAGCCAGACCTGAAAATTAAAGATTACGTCAGCGTATTTTTAAAATTTGTAATGGAGCATGATTCCCTTGCTTTTTTTGGCGAGAAAATGGTCATGAAAGATGAAGCTTCTTTTGGAATAGAATTATTTAGAAATTTGAAGGTAAATGAATGCTGTTTAGAACTACGTCGAAATTTAATATTTAACGATTCGTTTTCCAATGTTTATTTCGGGGCAGATAATCATATAATTATATTACAATTGAACTTTGAATATTATGGAGAATTGGAAGAAGAAAAATGGAAGTTTGAAGATTTGGGTGAAATAATAAAAGTAGATAAATGGTGGGGAATTGAAAAAGGTGTTAATGAGCAATTAGAAACCGTTCAACAAAAAATGGAATCCTCTTCAATTTATAATAATGTTTGTTTATTGGAACCTCGATCTATTAACCTTTGGGTGAATTTTGATGTTTAATATCTTCTTTCCAACCCACTTTGCTGTCATTAGTCTTTTAGCTATCTTGATGTCTGTGATTAAAGACATAAAACTTATACAAAGCATGCCATTCATTTTTTTAGCGTATTCTGAGTTGAAAAATCAGGATGGCTCTATGGCTTTCACTAAAAACATTATACCTAAATTTGAAGCATTAAAAATAACCTTTATATAATTGCCGGTTGCAATGGGGCAGGAAAAACGACGGCCTCGTTTACTATTTTGCCAGATATTTTAAACTGTAAGGAATTTGTTAATGCTGACGAGATTGCAAAAGGATTGTCACCCTTTCAACCTGAAAAGGTTTCATTTGAAGCCGGGCGAATTATGCTGAACCGTATAAATGAACTTTTGGAAAGCAATGAAAATTTTGCTTTTGAAACTACACTGGCTACCAAAAGCTATAAAAACAAAATAGAAAAAGCCAAAACCAAAAATTATCAGGTTATCTTGTTGTTTTTCTGGCTTCAAAATGTTGACCTGGCTATAGAACGTGTAAAAACAAGAGTAAAAGAAGGTGGTCACAACATTGAAACAGAAATCATAAAACGTCGTTATAAAAATGGGATTAAAAATTTATTTGAAATATATTTGCCAATAGTTGATGAATTTATGATTTACGATAATTCCGAGGGGAGACATGAACTAATTTCTGAAAAAAATACAGGTTCAGATTTAACCATCCTGGATATTAATAAATACAACGCCTTAAAAAACTATTATAATGAAAACTCATAAAAGAAGTATTAACCAAATCAAAATATCCGAAGGCATGGATAAAGTATATGAAAAACTTATCGAGTTTAAGAAAAAAAACAACAGTGAGTTAGTTGTAATGCAGAATGGTAAAATTGTGAGGATTAAACCGGAATAGAAAATTTTAAGTTATTACTTCTATAGCCTATCCTAAGTCTTTCTTAGCTGTCTTGATGTCTGTGACTCAATACATAAAACGTATGCGAAGCAAGCCATTATTTTTTTTAGTTGTATCCTGAGTTGCCATGAGTTTCCAAAAACTCAGAATTATAGTAAATACTTCCTAAACCATTTTTATCACCAAATTAATTCCGTTCTCAATTATTTTTAAATTTGCACAATGGGTAACATCAAATTATTTGAAAGCAAACAAATTCGTTCGGTATGGAATGAGATAGATAATAAATGGTACTTTTCGGTTCAGGATGTTGTGGCAGTGCTTACAGATAGTGCTGATGTAAAACAATATATCAAACGAATATTAAGTCGCGATGATTTGCTTAAAAGCAACTGGGGTACAATTTGTACCCCGGTTGAAATGGAAGCCGCTATCTCCCCAAACTCTTCAACTAAGTAATCAATTATCAAATCAAATCTTCTATCCGCTTTTTTTGACCACTTTATTTCTAAAGCCATTTTTTATGTTTAGCTAAAATTTCAGAATGTGCAATTAGGTTTTTGGTATCGTGGCTTTCCTTTTCAATTTCAATGAGATCTTGCTTTTCTTCCAAAGTTAAGTTTGACCAAAGCGACCCTTCAATTTCGTTATCGGCATGTATCATAATTTCAATATCTCATTTTTCATGGTCCACACCAATTGTGCCCAAACAATTCAAATCTGAAAATTTTGTTTTGTTAAAAATATTTCCCATAATCTCTTTACTTCAATTCATGAGTTTCAAACTCTTATACTGAAAGAGTTTTTTCTGAATTAATAAACCAAAATAGAACCATGAACAATTACAAAAATTATTACTCCTATCTCACTTTTTTTATAGGCAATTACCCAATCATTAATAAAAAAACATCTTAGTTTCTGTGCATTTAATTTTGGATGTTTGCAAAAAGGATGCTCGGTATGAACAAGATGTTCTTTAACTTTTTTTATAAATTTTTGACAGAACCTTTTCCCTGCACCATGAGTGTTTCTTGATTCTACAAATCTTTCTAATTCTTTCAATACAGCTTTAGCTTCTTCCGATATTTTAATTATCATTTTTAAATATCGTCTATATCTGTTAAAGTACCATTCATGCAGCGGGCCAGGTATTCATCCAATTCATCATCAGTCGCAGCCCTGCCAATTCCAATTGCGGCATCTTTTGCCGAAATAGTATTTGTATTAAAATCAATTTCAAGTTCGCGAAGCAAATTCAAAATATGTTTTCCTTTATCGCTTAATTCATCAATATTTATATGTACTAACATGGCCTGCTATTTTTTATACAATATTACGAAATTATTTTTTTTGACGATTGCCTTTGGGTAAATGAAAGTATTTTAAAATACCATTTCATTCAACTAATCCGCGCTACAACTCATACCCCACAACCCCGCTATGCACATGGACCCCCATATCTTCAACCAAGATTTTCCCGATAATTTGCTTCATAATACAATCGGCTGTTACAGGCATACCGTCATAGTTTAAAACTTTAATGAGTTTTTTAGGATTTATTTCCAATTCATTTATCAATAAGGAGCGAAACTGGGCATCGCGGTTTTGTTCTATAATAAATACCTGCTCATGTTGGGTTATAAAATCCTCAACACTTACTGTAAATGGAAATGCTTTAACCCGCATACTATCTGCTACAATTCCTTGTTCGGCCAACATATCCATAACTTCCAAAGCCGGAAATAAAGTGGTTCCAAAAAATACAATTCCTACCTTGCTTTTATAATGTGTTTGATAAAACTCTGGCTCAGGCATCATGGTTTTAGCAGTGTCCCATTTGCGAACCAATTTTTCCATATTTCGGGTATAGGCTTCACCGTCTTCGGTATATCGGGCATATTCATCGCGCGAAGTGCCGCGTGTAAAATAGGCCCCTTTGGTAGGATGACTTCCGGGTAAGGTTCTGTAACTAATTCCATCGTGGTCCAAATCCAGATAGCGGCCAAACAAGGCACTGTTTTCCAACTCCTCAGCATTCAATACTTTTCCCCGGTCATAAACTCTCTTTTCATCCCATACAAACGGTTCAGAAAGATGGTCGTTCATTCCCAAATCCAGATCGAGCATAACAATGATAGGAGTTTGAAGCCTTTCAGCTAAATCAAACGCATCAGCAGCCATATCAAAACATTCCTTTGGGGTGGCTGGAAAAAGCAAAACCTGTTTGGTATCGCCATGCGAAGCATAGGCACACGACAAAATATCGGATTGTTGGGTACGGGTGGGCATTCCTGTAGAAGGACCAGTTCGTTGAACATCAAATAAAACTGTAGGGATTTCGGCAAAATAAGCCAAACCCAATAATTCACTCATCAGTGAAATTCCGGGTCCGCTGGTGGATGTAAAAGCTCTGGCTCCATTCCAGTTGGCCCCTATTACCATACCTATTGCGGCCAATTCATCCTCTGCCTGAACGATGGCGAATTTTTTTAATCCGGTTTCTTTATCAATTCTTAATTTGTTGGCATATTTTTCATACGCATCTACCAGGGATGTGGAAGGTGTAATCGGATACCAGGCCGCTACCGTAGCCCCTGCATAGATAGCTCCAATTCCGCAGGCTGTATTTCCATTTATTACAATTTTATTTCCCACCAAATCCCTTTTCTCCAATCGTATATTTAATGGGAATTCATAATTTGCTTTTATATAATCAACCCCTAAATTAATGGCAAAAATATTGGGTTCAATAAGTTTCGGTTTTTTCTTAAATTCATCCGTTATTACATTTTTTAAAACCTCCAAATCAATGTTAAGCAGAGTGGCTAACGCACCTACATAAATCATGTTTTTAAACAATTGCCTCATGCGCGGGTCGGTATATTCACGCATACAAATTTCCATCATAGGTATGCCTATATAATTAATATCAGTTCTGATATATTCCTTGTGCAGATTTTTGGTATTATCATAAACAAAATATCCGCCGGGCATTACTGTGGCAACATCTTTGGCCAAACTTTGGGGATTTAAACAAGCCACCAAATCCACGCCATCCCTTCTTCCCAAATATCCTTTTTCACTTACCCTCACTTCGTACCAAGTTGGCAGTCCCTGTATATTGGATGGAAATACATTTTTAGCCGTCATGGGAACTCCCATTCGAAATATCGAGAGGGCAAACATGGTATTGGCACTTGCCGAACCCGTGCCATTTACGTTGGCAAAACGTATTACAAAGTCATTTATTTTTATGGTACTATCTGACATTCTATATTTTCTATTTTTGTTTTTTTGATAATATGTTTTACTGTTTTCTTTTTAATGTATGTTTAAATTTTATAACAGCAAAATTCAGTTCAATGCTTGTTTCGGTATCCGTATTCCCCTTATCGTAGGAAAAAACTCGCTTATAATTTCACCACTTTTTGCCATCAATGATTTTTGTTTCGTTTCTTCCGGATTTTCAGATAATTCGGCAATCGTTTGAGAGAGGAGCCGTACTTTGGCAAAGGTTTCTACAATGGCAATAGTAGTTTGCGTGGCGCTAGGGCTTTTTAGAATTGTAGCCAGCATATACAAACCTTTTTCGGTAAGGCCTTTTGGCAGGGTTCGTGTTTTAGTAAATTTTGCGGTCAAAAATTTTGACCGCAAAACATCGAAATCATCGTTGTTTAAAAAAATAATATACCCATCCGGAAATTTATCAGGATTATTTTTAACAGCCTGATTTATTTCTTTGGTTTCCACTCCGTATAGTACCGCCAAATCGCTATCTATAATCACCTGTTGATTTTGAATAGAAATTATTTTTTCTTCTATTTGTTCAAATTTAATAGCGTTTCCCATAGCATTGTTGCGTTATTTGTATCATACTATTTATATAAGTTCTGTTTTCAAAGTATCTTGTTTTTTAACAATCATTTTCATTGGCAAAACGTGTTACAAAATCAATTTTTTTACGCAATTTTCTCACAACTATTTCCCGCCTTAGTCACCTGATAAATATATTTCTTCATGTCCCAGGCCGCAGTTGGGCAGCGTTCGGCGCATAAGCCACAATGTAAACAAACGTCTTCGTCTTTGACCATGACCCGTCCGGTTTTTAAATTATCTGAAATGTATAAGTCTTGTGTTAAATCTTTGGAAGGTGCCAATAAGCGGCTTCGCAAATCGTCTTCTTCACCATTGGTTGTAAACGTAATACAGGTGGTTGGGCACACATCCACACAGGCATCACATTCAATACAGCGATCTTCCATAAATACCGTTTGAATATCGCAATTGAGGCATCGTTCGGCTTCTTTAAAACCGGTGGGTAAATCATATCCCAGTTCCACTTCCGTTTTTCGGTCTTTTAAAGTCAATGCCTTGGCGGCGTGAGGAACTTTATAACGGTCATCGGGCGTTACATCATTATCATAAATCCATTCGTGGATTCCCATTTTTTGGCTTATGAGATTGGTATAAGGCGAAGGCCGTTCGGTTAAGGATTGTTCATTACAAAATAAATCAATGGAAACTGCCGCTTGATGTCCGTGGGCTACAGCGGTTATTACATTCTTAGGCCCGAATGCTGAATCACCTCCAAAAAATACGTGTGGTAAAGTGGATTGAAATGTAATTTCATTTAACAAAGGAAGTTCCCATTTATCAAATTCCAAACCTAAATCCCGTTCAATCCAGGGGAAACTATTTTCCTGACCAATGGCCACCAATACATCATCAGCCTGTACAAAAATATCTTCTTCACCTGCAGGAACCAATGATCGCTTGCCTTTATCATCATAAATGGCTTTTACTTTTTCAAAGGTCATTCCAATTAATTTTCCATCGTTGGTTTCAAACGATTTGGGCACCATGTTTTCTAAAATTGGAATATCCTCCCGTATGGCATCTTCTATTTCCCAAGGGGAAGCCCGCATTTCTTTAATCGGGCTACGAACAACCACCGTTACCGATTCGCCGCCAAGTCTTATTGAGGTTCGGCAACAGTCCATCGCCGTATTTCCACCACCCAATACAATTACTTTTTTACCAATTTTGGCGGTATGTTCAAAGGCCACAGAGGCCAGCCATTCTATTCCAACATGAATATTTGCAGAGGCTTCCATGCGCCCCGGAAGGTTTGATAAATCTTTTCCCCTTGGAGCACCCGTTCCTACAAATATGGCATCATAATTTTTATCTAAAATTTCTTTAAAACTTGAAACATAGTGATTGAAATGGGTATGCACCCCCAAATCCAAAATATAATTTACTTCCTCATTGAGCACCTTTTCGGGCAATCTAAAGGAAGGAATTTGGCTTCGCATCATGCCACCGCCTTTTTCCTGTTCACAATACAAATGAACTTCATATCCTAAAGGAGCTAAATCTCTTGCAACCGTTAATGAAGCCGGGCCACCACCAATCAGGGCTATTTTTTTTCCATTAGGGGCAAATGGGCCTTGCGGCATATGAATTTTTACATCCCCTTTATTATCGGCAGCAACCCGTTTCAGGCGGCAAATTGCCACAGGTTCTTCGTCCACCCGGCCACGGCGGCAGGCAGGTTCACAAGGCCGGTCGCACGTCCTTCCTAAAACACCCGGAAACACATTCGATTCCCAATTTATCATATAGGCTTCGGTGTAGCGTTCGGCGGCTATTAGCCGTATATATTCCGGCACAGGCGTATGTGCCGGGCAGGCATACTGGCAATCCACTACTTTGTGAAAATACTCAGGGTTTTGAATATCAGTCGGTTTCAATAGATGTGTGGGGGATTATTTATTTTAAAAATTGAAGCCGTGAAAATAGATAAATTGAAATTAGTATGCAATTATGGAAATTGGGATTTTTTTTATGCGGCTTCAGGGTAAAATCCTCAATTAAGGGTTTCATGGAATTGCTTTAAGGTCGGGGTAAAATCTTGAAGGTTGGGGTATTCAGGCAGAAACTGAAACGTCCGAGGTTTTAAAACCCCGGACGTTTGGAAAAGTTGACTTTTTATTGTTTTAAAAAACCAAAATAAAGTTTACGGATTATTGATTATAATTTTTTTGGTGGTTTGTTTATATCTTACATTTTGATAAACTTAGTTTTATATGTTTTTTTACCTTCACTACTCACTTCAAGAAAGTAAATACCTTTACAAAGAGTTGATAAATCTATTTCAAATGATGGATTTGGACTACTACGCTTATCATCTTTTAATAAAATTTTTCCGGTTAAATCTGTAATAAAAAATTTATAACTCGCATATTTTTCATTTTCTACTTTAACAAAAAGCTGATTTTGAACAGGATTTGGGTATGAAACTACTCTATAGTTGGAAATAACCTTCTCCTTTGGATAGTCTGGATCTCGTTTTGATAATGAATTAGCGCGATAACCTTTATCATTTCCAATACAAAATCTTTCTACTTCTTCATCGCCAGTTTCATATATCTTACCAATATTAAATATTCTATCAGTTATTTCTATACATATACTTGGGTCTATTTGAGTATTTGGTAAAATATTAATATTATATTTAGCACGGATAAAAACATTATACCCATTTACAGAACTTACACTTCCAGATATATCAATCGTATGACCGTTTATATATAAATTATTTCCTATTATTTGGTTAATATGAGGATAATTAGGTCCAATTACAACATTTTTAATTTCTAATCTCGTAACTGTTTTGTTTAAAATCCTACCTGCATTCACAAATGTAACATCGTTATGTTTTGAATTATCCTCGTACAAAAGATATGTAAATACTTGAACAGTATTTATACTATTATTATCTGAAGCTTTTTGATGAAAATAAATGTCAGGCATCATTTTTAATTTGATCCTCTTGATTACATATTTATTTAAATCCTCATCGAATTCACGTTTACTGGTGGCGTTTTTAATACTAAATGGTACAAAAAAATCTGCCTGTTGTTTTTGAAAATCTAATGGTTGTAGACCGTAATCATTTTTTTTCATTGAATAATCTACATAATTGAACTTGACAATTGAAAACATGTCAAAATCAAATAATGTTTCTCCAATATCTTCCATAGGTATCCATTGACTTACAATTGATATTTTTCTGCCTCCAACAGGTTTTTTAGGAGCATTTAGAATCTCCATATTCCCGTTAACTAGATATTCAGCTTCGCCAATTGGATTAGTATTTCCAGGAAATAAAGGATCGTAAATTGGGCCTAAATCGTCTAAGTTTAATCCATTTTCTAATTCTACTTCTATTAGTCCGTATACTTTTGTTTCGTTAAAATTAATATCGACCGAATGATTTAGCCTATAATATAGTTTTTCATCCAATCTAAAACTATAGCTTGTATGAAGGCCAACCTGAAAAACTCCTTTAGTTTTTAATGCCCTTATTTGCTCAAATCGTTGGGTAACATCATTATACTCATTGAGCCAAACCGAATCTGAGTTAGTCACACTTAATTTATCCCCGAAATGATATTGATCTGGTTTATATCCTAATAACTTTGGTGTTCTCAGCATTGCAAACAAACCTATGGGGTTATTATACGCAGGATAATTATGGGCATTTAGAGTACCGGATCCCTGATATGAGCCAGGAGTAAAATAACTTGAATTTACCAAAACATCGGAAATGCCTGTCATGGTTCCATTTATCTTCATTTCTGATAGTGTGGCCGAAGGCATTGAAGGTCGTTGTGGTTCTTTGAAAAACTCTTTTCCATATATACTATACGACAATTCATCAAATCCCTTACCTAGCATACTTTTTAAACCTTTCTGCATCCCTTCAGTCCATCCTTTGGCTTGTGCGGCATCCTTTGGCAATTTTCCACCAGGAATATCAATAGCATTTTTTACTAAAAATTTTGTGAGCCCCTCAGAAGGTATTAAGGATGGGGCCAATCCTTGAACGCCATCTTTTGCTAATTTAATCAATTCCCTCTTTACCTGATTTTCAAAGCTATTAAAGTCTTTTAACTTCGTATTGTAGTTTTCCAGATCATTATCATATTTTGTTAGCAGATTATCAAGGGATTTAAAAAGGATATTTCCTGTTTCGCCTGTACCAACAGTCGTTAAAAACGATTTATAATCAAGCGCTCCGCTTGCATCCTTTAGAGGAATAGTGCCAGTTACTGCTCTTGCTTCCAATTCGAGATTAAACGTTTTTATCCCTTGAAATCTAAACTCAATATTTGATGGATAGTAACACACACAAGGATCAAAGGCCAACTGAAATTCTGTGCTAAACCAGAGCTTATTATTGTTTACATTTTTATTAAAAGATTCCATTTGGTAATGCTTTGTATATCTATCTAATGCCTGATCGTATCCGTTCACAAGCCTAAAAATTCCGCTCTTGGTTGTTGAATTTATTTCATAACCAATAATAGTTTTAATATCATTAAACGTTCCCAAATCTGTAAATACATTAGAAAATATTCTAAGTCGCCCGGTGTAGCGATTATAATAAATCATATATGGTGCTTGATCATGTGCCAAACCAAAACCACTAGGAATTATGCGATCTAAGTTAGATGTCTGTATTTCTTCACCGTTAGGATAATACCCCGTACCCAGCCACATCAACTCCCATCCATCTTCCCAATGAAAATCTTTCACTCCCGGCAATTGGCCTGGCTTACTAAGGTATTCATACCCGTTGCTTCCATCAAAGGGATTCGTCATTAAATAGCTACTAATTCCTGCCCAGCCGGCGTTTTGATTTAAATAAACAGGGGCAAAGGTTTGTAAAGAATATTGACCTATATTAAATGTATTTTTCCAGGGATTTGTATATCCTGGAAATATAGATTCCATTTGTTTGTTTTTGGCATTTGATGGATTTGTGCTTATATCTTGCACACAGTTTTGACCTCTTAGCGGGATTGAATTAACTAGTGCCGTAAGAATTAGTATTTTTTTGATAATCTGTTTCATAATTTTTTGGTTTATAATTTTCTTCCATTAAATATAACATGTTTTTCTCCCGCATTATAGGTGTATTCAAATCTCAGTTTTCGGGTTAATGGATTAATTTTAAATTCGCCGTATAATGCATCATAATCAACGCTAACTCCGGTTCTGATGAACCTGCCAAAGTAATTTCCCAAAATAAAATCTCTTGAAAACATGCCAGCAGTATCCTCAATAAAATTCGAATTTTTGCCATTAATAATTGCAAATATGCCATTCGTACAGGTATCCCAGCGATATGGGGTATGTTTGCCTCCTAAGTAAAGTATTTTAAAAATGAAGCTATCTTGTTGGCCTTCCCACACTCCTTTATAGCTGCCAGTAGTTTGCAGTTGACATCTTGGAACGATATGAAAATATCGGGTTAGTGTATCCTTTCCATCATCCTTTGGAAAGCAGATTAAATCAGGTTCTTTTTCTACTATAAGGGTTACTTTATAGCGTCCATAAGGTACATTACCAAATGTTCGATAAAAAGTTGAATCATAAATTTTTTCAGAACCCAGTATCCACTTATATTTGGCATTTTTTAATTTTGCCTTGAAGATAATAGTTGTTCTTGCAAATATTGTATCTGGCTCAAAAATAGTTGTAGCCTCATTTTCCATTAGAGGATCCCCTGATATTCCTATTTCAAAATCAGCCGTTACAGGTTTTTTACCAAAGCAGGGGTCATAATTAGGGCATTTCGGATTGGTGGGATCCTTGCATAAAGGTTCATCTTTGCAATTCTGCAGAGTAAAAACCATCAACCAAAAGGCCAACATAAATAACAATTTTTTCATAACACTTACTTTTTAAGAAGTAGCTCCAATTTCATAACTAACTCTTCCTGCCTAGCCTTTAGCAGTTCAATTTGCACTTGTTGCTCAGCCAATTTTTTATCCTGGTCAATGGCATACAGCGTCAATTCTTCAATTTTTTGCAATTGTCGGGCTTGTATATCGGCTATATTAATTCCGCTATCTAATACTTCTTTTTCAGATGGAATATTCGGGAGGTGTTTATTGGCCTTGATAAAGAGTTCCAATTCGGGTAAGCTCATAGGTTTGTAATCGGGAGCAAATACAAAATCGCTCCACCAAATTGCATTTACTGTAAGTTTTGTTGCTCTGGTATTTCCATGTATTTCTACATTTCCTAAATTATCAATTCTTATACCCCCATTAGGGTTAGTAGTGCTGCTTACCGACCAAGGAGCAATAACCAACCCGCCAGATAAATTGGCCCCATCGGGTGCTTTGCCGTCGGTAAAGAAAATACCTAAATCTTCATCCTGGGTTATTTGATTGAATCCATTTTCACTGCAACGGGGTACAATTTGGATATGCCTTGTATAATATTCGGCAAATGCACCTGTTCCTATTTTTGTGGAGTTTAAGCCAAATATGGCCACAGGATAATTTTTGGCTGCCACTTTTATCCTCACATCAAGCGTAGCTCTGGGATTAAAAACATTAACACCCACTTTGCTGCTTGGCGTTACAATAAATCGGGTCTCAGAAGACATCAAACTACTCGTTAACTCTTTTGTTCTTACCCAAAATAAAGGGTTTGTGGCCACAGAAGTTGTAAACATGGGGCCAGCCATTGATGCCACTGTAACAGAACCAACCTTAAAATTAAAAGGTATATTAATTGTGGGTGTAACATTATTTACTGTGGAACCGCCTTCAGTACCGCCGCCTCCCACATCTGGCATCAAAGGAGGACAACTTAAATCCTTAGTAATTACTAATCCGTTTTTTTCAGGGCAATCAATAAAAATTTCAGTTTTGCCATCGGGGCCAGTAGTGCCTATACCTAAATCACTTGGAGTGGTGGTATTGGTCGTACTTCCATTCCATGTTCCGGTTTGGGCGAAATTAAATTTACTACACAACATCAAGAATAAAAAGCAGAAGCCCTGTTTTAAAGTTCTTTTAAAAAATGACGATTGCTTTACTAAGCTAATTGAGTAATGAGGGGGAATAAATACCCCATGTTTGTTCTTTCGTTTTTGTTTCATAATTTTTAATTGTTAATTTTTTAATGTTAAACAAAGTAAAATAAAAAAATTTAAATTGGTACTAATCTAGCCTATCATAAATAGACTTTTTTAATATTCGCGACGTTTTGGCCAATAAGTGTACCAGTTTTGCCAAAGTTTGATTTTGAAATGACATTTACCTGACATTTAAGGGCTGGTTTATGAGCCAAAAATTTATAAAAACAGGGCAATAAAAAAAAAAATTTAAGTTTAAAGAGCAGAAAATTTTATTAGCAATTGAATCCATGCACTTTTATAGCCATTAAAAAACGATTAATCTATGGAATAATTTCAATTCTATTACATAATTCATATTCTATCGTATCGTATTTTTGAACCTCATTTTATAAATCAATATTCCCCTTGAACCTCCGCCAATTATTTCTCAACCACAATGCCCAAACTTCTCCAGCACCGGTAGGTCTTCAGGTAAAAAAAGCCAAAGGCGTTTATATTACCTCATTGGATGGAAAACGCTATATAGATTTGATTTCAGGAATTGCCGTTAATAATATCGGCCACAGAAATGATGCCGTAGTAAAAGCCATCCGAAAACAAACCTCCAAGTATCTTCATACCATGGTTTATGGTGAACATATCCAACATCCACAGGTAAGGTTGGCGCAATTGCTCACTTCCCTTTTACCTACAAATCTGGATTCGGTTTATTTTACCAACTCAGGCACCGAAGCCACCGAAGGAGCTATGAAATTAGCTAAACGATTTACAGGAAGAACCAATATAGTTGCCATGAAAAATGCCTATCACGGCAGTACCCAAGGGGCTTTGAGCCTTATGAGCAACGAATATTTTTCGGCGGCGTTTCGGCCCTTATTACCATGTATTTCCTTTATTGATTTTAATAATTCCTTACAATTAGATTTAATTAATAATCAAACGGCCTGTGTTTTTTTAGAAATTATACAATCAGAGGCAGGCTATATTCCCGGAGATTCAGATTTTTTAAAAAATATAAAAAAACGGTGTGAAGAAACCGGGGCTTTGTTGGTTATAGACGAAATCCAAACAGGAATGGGAAGAACCGGGACAATGTTTGCCTTTGAACAGGCGGGTATTGAACCTGATATTTTATTATTGGCCAAAGGGCTAGGCGGTGGAATGCCCATAGGATGTTTTATTGCTAATAAAAACGTAATGATAAGTTTATCAGAAAACCCGGTGTTGGGGCATCTTACCACCTTTGGCGGCCATCCGGTGAGTTGTGCCGCGGCCATTGCTACTATTGAAGAAATTATTTCTAAAAAAATGATGGATTCGGTTTTAAGAAAAGAAATGTTGTTCCGTAAATATTTGGTTCACCCCAAAATAAAGGAGATAACAGGCCAAGGATTAATGCTTGCAATTCATTTGGGAGATGAAAAATTGGTATTGGATGTAATTATTAAATGCTTTGAAAACGGACTTTTGATTGATTGGTTTTTATTTAATGCCAAAGCTTTGCGAATAGCACCGCCTCTAATAATTACTGAAGGGGAAATAAAAAAAGTGTGTGGGATAATTATTGATGCGCTGGGATAAGTCGTTCGATTTTCTTTATTCAATTAATTGAATACATTTTCTGTAATATTTCCGGATTTATTTTCCTGAATATATCCTGAATTCCAATCTTGATTGTTCAATTTTTTACAAATCTTTAGCCGTTGTTTGTTGGCTCATTTTATTTATTTTACACTTTTCCCTACCATTTTTTTGTCGTTTTTGACACTTTTTCCTACCATTTTTCAGCTACTTTTGACACTTTTCCCTACCATTTATTTATAAGTTTTGACACTTTTTCCTACCAAATGTTTATTTTTGCTTTTAAATACAAACAGATAATTAATGGACAGACTGGTTTATAGCGAGTTAAACAAATGGAAGAATGATCCCGACAGAAAGCCTTTAATGCTTCAAGGTGCAAGGCAAATTGGTAAAACTTATGTCGTGAATCAATTTGGTGCAAAAGAATACAAAAATTATATCCGAATTAATTTTGAGGAGGACAAAAATTTACATGAAATTTTTAATTCTTCGCTTGACCCATATAGGATAATTAATCAACTTGGCCTTTACCTAAATAAAAGCATAGTGGCTAAAGATACATTATTGTTCTTTGATGAAATCCAGATTTTGCCTGCGGCTATTACCAGTTTAAAATATTTTCAGGAAAAAGCACCTGAGTTTCACATTATAGCTGCCGGATCGTTGCTTGGCATTAGTGTAGGAAAAACAACAAGTTTCCCAGTAGGAAAAGTAAATTTTATTACTATGTATCCTATGAGTTTTAGGGAATATTTAATGGCTTTAAACGAAAATTTATTAATTGATGAACTTTTAAAAATTACTGAATTTGAGGCCCTTCCTGAAATATTACATGAAAAAACATTAGCCCTTTTTAATATGTATTTATTTTTAGGCGGCATGCCAGAGGTAGTTCAAAATTATATTGATACTAAAAATATTGTATCGGTACGAAAAATACAAAATGACATTTTACAATCCTACCAAAATGATTTTTCAAAATATTCCGCTCCTTCTGAATCTATTAAAATAGCAGAAGTATGGCGTTCTATTCCATACCAGTTGGCTAAAGAAAATAATAAGTTTAAATACAGTGAGGTTAAAAATAAATCGAGGGCAGTTCATTATGAACAAACCATTAATTGGTTAAAAAATGCGGGATTAATTCATATTGTAAATGAACTGCGTGCTGCCAAATTACCTTTAGGCGGATATGCCGATTTAACAAAGTTTAAACTTTATTTATTGGATACCGGATTATTGGGTGCCATGCTTCAACTTACACCGGATATTATTCTAAAACCAACCAATTTGTATCAGGAATACAATGGGGCTTTTATCGAAAATTACACGTGTTTGGAACTCGTAAAATTATTGCAAAGCAACCTGTATTATTGGACTTCGGGCAGAGAGGCTGAAGTGGATTTTGTATTCCAATTTAAAAATGAAATTGTCCCAATGGAAGTAAAAAGCGGTACTGGAAAAAACATACAAAGTTTGAGAGAATATGAATCAAAAAATAAATCAAAATATTTATTCAGAACTTCGCCCCGAAACTTTGTAAAGACTGGCAATTTTATCAATTTACCGTTGTATAGATTATTGGCACTCGATAAACTTTTAAATTTTGATAATACTGGTACATAAAAATAATTCAGGATTTTTTTTTAAAGCATTTTTTAACGCAGCCTTTAAAGCACTTTAAGTTTGTAACTACTCAGCATGGAGAATACTTCTTGGATTGTGTGTTTATGAAATATAATTTATATGATAAATGACAAAAAAATCCCCCTAACCCCCTTTTTAAGGGGGAATCTGGACTCCGAAAAATTATTTTTCCAATGACTGATGCATTTCTAATCAACTTGAAAGGTTACTTAAGTTTTAAATAATCCGCTTAATACTATTCAGCGTATGGGTTTTCAATTTGGTATCCAAATTGATAATCCCGTTCATATTTAATTGATCTACCCTTACCATTCCGCTGCAGTGTATGATCATTTGGTCACCAAAAACAATACCAACATGATTGACAATTCCTTTTTCATTGGTAAAAAAGGCCAAATCACCCAAACCTGAATCTGCCATTGAAATGCTTTCGCCGATTAAAGATTGTTGGCCGCTGTCGCGTGGAAGTGCAATTCCGCAAACCTTAAAAATCAGTTGGGTAAAACCGCTGCAATCAATACCCCAGGGGGTTCTTCCTCCCCACAAATACGGCGAATTGATAAGAGAAGTGCTGTGAAAAAATATATTTTCTTTGAGCTGATCAATGGTAAAATGGATATTTCGCAAATCCATTAATTCATCCTCGTCCACTTCTACCAATATTTCGGTATTATAAATTTCGGCGCCTTTCGGGATGATATTATTTACATCGTCATTGCCCAAACTCCCTGTAAAAATGAGGGATTCTGCTCCATCAGGCAGATCGAATTCCGAAAACTGAACTTTTGGTATAAATCCTTCATAATTATCAAACTCACAGTTTACCTTTAACCATTCATTATTCAGCTCTTCGGTTACGGTATATTTTTCACCATAAATCAACTGGCTAACCATTTCACTTCTATGTGAAGGTTCTTTGCGAAGGGCTATACAGCTTAAATTACAAATGCCAATCATTTAGGTTTTTTTTTAAAGATGAAGCCTGAGCTTACGGGCCATCAATTCATCGTGTGAATCTACATTCAACTCATCGGGAATGCAGCAATCAACCGGGCAAACGGCAGCACACTGCGGCTCCTCATGAAACCCTTCACACTCGGTACATTTATCGGGTACTATGTAATACACCTCGGCCGAAATTGGATTTTGTTTTTCAGAAGCGTCAACCACTGTGCCATCACCCAAAGTATATAGCCCTGAAAGATCAGTTCCATCCTTCATTGCCCACATAGCACCTGCTTCATATATTGCATTATTGGGGCACTCTGGTTCACAGGCTCCGCAATTAATGCAATCACTCGTTATTATTATCGCCATAATTTTAAGGCACAAAGATAATTCAATTTACGATTTCTTTAAAAACTCCTTTAAAAGCTTATTCTCCGGTTCTTTTTTCAAGATTCGTTTTGCCATTTGCATAGCCTTAACCTTATTTTCAGTGCTAATGTGATAGTCGAATAAATTTTTTAAAACCGGCAAATAATCAGGGTTTGTAAGTAAAGAACGCTGATAATAAAAATTGGCCTTGCTTATTTCACTACCTTTAAAATATAAATAACCCAAATTATTTAATGCTTGGGTATGATTTGGATTTAATGTTATGACCGATTTTAATAATTGCTCTTCTTCCATTGATTTGCCTAAATGATGCTTGACCAAACTCAATTTATAAATAAACTCAAAATTTTTCGGGTGCAATTTTAAAGCTTTTTGGATATAGGATTCGGCCATATCCCATTTTGAAATATTGAGATACGATTGACCAATTCTATAAAATCCCCAAGCATCCAATTCGGTTTCATCTAAGCCTTTTGCTGCTTCAATTACTTTTTGATTATTACCCACCAAATACCAGTAATAAATTTCCAAAATTATATCCTTTTTTTTATCCAAGAGTTTTCGTGCTTCCTTTAAATACAAAGGGTCTGGGTCAAATTTTTCATAATAACTGAGATAGGCTTTTATGGAACTTTCATGTGTAGGATTATCATTATTTATGCAATACAATCCTTTTAATTGCCCCTTCTCCAACACTTTTTTGCCCAATGATTTTCGTATAAAATGATCGTGAACAGTTACATGAGGAATGTCGCTCGTCCCACTTTTGGGCATGTGGCATTTCACACAGTTATTTTCATTTTCTTTTATTAAAATTTTCGAAGCTGTGCACTCATCATTTGCCGGATGACATTTTTTACATGCATTATTATATTTATCATCGTCAGTTTCCTTAACAGAAATATGAGGATTATGGCAATTGATACAAGTTAACGAAAGTTGTTTATTGCCTTTATTCGATTTTATAAAACATTGGCTCAATTGCAGCCTTTGGGCATGTGAAGCCATAATAAAATCTGACAAATTATTTTCATATTTTGGCATAAAAACATCAAAATAATCAGAAAGTTTCATGCCCGGTTTAAATTGCGTAAACCTTTTTCCATCATGCAATACAGCATTTCCCTGCAAATGGCATCGTTGACAAACATCCACCTGCAATTGCCAGCTTAGTTTTGAAGGATTAACAATGGTTCTGTCAATTCCATTTTTCGTAACAATACTTTTACCATTCAATCTCAGGTTTACATGCATTTCGCCCGGACCGTGACATCTTTCGCAATCAATTCCCAAACCAATTTTAATAAATTTATTATCGCTCCCCGCCTCCACTTCCGGCATTGCATTATGGCAGCTCATACATTCTTCATTAATAATTCGGGTAAATTTTGAATTGCGACCATTTTCAAAACCCGGCGGCATAGTCCAGTATTTTTGTTGTGAATACCAGGTTAACGGGGCCTGATAAACAAATCCGTTTCTCAATATTAAATGTGAATTGGTATGCTGCCCCGACCCTATTATATAATCAATTTTTTCAATCCGCTTGTGGATGGTATCCATTCCTTCCAGGCGATATTCCATAAAAAAAAGTTCTTTATTTTTAAAAAATGGTTTGTAATAAAGGTCGTTTGCGGTATCATAAACCACATGAATTTTCGAAAAATCGGCCGCGCTTTTTTGTTGCGAAGCAAAATTAAAGGAACTGCCCATGCCAGTATGTAAAAAGGAATTAGCCTTATCGGGATGGCATGAGGCACATTTGGCCAAACCTACGTAATCAACAGTATCGTTATGATTGAGGTAAAAAAGTTCTTCATGTTTTTTTTGATCGGAGGTACATGAAAAAATTACAACTCCTAAAAAAAAACATCCAAAAAAAATAGTAACCAGAAACCGTGGGTTAAAATGAAATTTGAAATTTGAAATTTTATTATTAGGCATCAGGATTAATTCCTCAATCAGGGGTTTAATACGTAATTTATTTTTATTTTTAAACTAAGGCTTCGGCGTGAGCTCAGCCGAACGGTCGTATTGAATGCCCTGATTGATTTTTGCTTAAATTTGTAAGTCTCATAAGAGCATTTCACGGTATTGCCTCGTGGTCGTGGTAAAATCTTTAAATATGGGTATTGCTATTCAACGAAATGATGGCTAAACTCCATAATTGCTAAACTTTAACTCAACTTTGTTTCAACCTATTCCCAGAGATCACACTATAATTCTAAGATTGTAACACATCCCCCTACCCCCTTCTAAGGGGGACAGCTAACGCACGAGTATTGTACTTAGAGTATTCTTTTTTTCAATATTCAATTATTTTTCAAACCCCAACCATCGCTTTCCACGCCACCATTCCACCGGTCAGATTTTTAACATTTGTAAATCCTTGTTTGGTTAAAAAATCAGTAGCTGCAGCACTTCTGGCTCCTGAATGACAGTGGATAATAATTTCTTCTTCCATAAAATCCTCCAAATCATGCAAGGCTGATTGTAAACTTCCCAATGGAATTAATCGTCCGCTTATATTAAATTCTTCAAATTCATAAGGCTCGCGAACGTCAATAATAATAGGCGATTCGCCATTATCGAGTTTGGTTTTTAATTCTGTTACTGAAATTGTTTGCATAAATTATGGTTGCAATTTTACCGTTTTTTGATTAAAAATTTCACCGTTCTGGGTATAAACCCGGAGTATATAAATTCCGGCACCAAGTGTACTTGTGTTTATTTCACAAGAGTTTGATAATGCTACCAATTTCCCTGAAAGGTCAAACATATGTATTTTGGTAATGCCTTTACTATTTTCAAGAGTAATTTTTTCATTAAAGGGATTTGGATAACAATGTATGTTTTGTTTGGCAAAAGGTGTAATATTTCCCGGACCAAGCTTAATTTTTTTACCTACATAAGGCCGCATCATCAATGCCCCTTTTAACCCATTCGACGGATAATTCTGCCAATTTCCCTTTTCATCTGCATAAAACAAATTGTTGGTGGCATCCGAATTATGATACCCGTTATTCATATCCCACCCTATATCCAAATGATCGTTGCCCACCTGTTCCCAACCTATATAAAAATCGCCTTTGGCTAAAACGATTGGAGTATCTAAATAAAAAACATGATATCCATTAATGGAATCGGTAAATTGAGGAAGTGCATCAAGGCTAAAAAGTTGTTCGTCTGCATTACGCACTGTACCAACCGCACTTATTTTTTTCCAAACTTTTAACTTAAAATCTAAAGTTGAAGTGCTTTTTACCGAACGGTTAAAAAACATGCTTACTGCCCAAAGTGTATCGGCTTTTGTTAAGGTAAATTTATAGGCAATGGCTCCTTTATAAAAAGGATCTAACACATCATCATCATATCCAAAACCATATTCGGCCGTGCCATCATCATAGGCATAACACTTCCCAAATTGCTGGTAAACCGTTATTTTATCATTCGCCTTATTGGTCGAAAAACCACTGGATTCCTTAAGTTCATATTCTCTTTTAATAACGACCGGCGAACCAGTGAGGTTATCGAAATTGTAATTCATAAACCGACGCCTGGCATAACCTTTTGCTGGTACATTGGCTGCATTATCAATAAAATTTGTAGAAACAAGCGTACTGCCATTATGCGATTCGGTCATCCGAGCCTGCATGTTCATTATTCCGGTATTTAGGTTTGAAGCGTTAAAATACAGGGTATCGGCCTTTTGATTATTGGCATCGGCTTTATAATGATCATAGGGCATTTCAAAATAATTTTTAAGCAGTGAAGTTGGCCTTGATTGAACTGCAAAATCGTTGTAATAAACCACCGTTTTTCTCCGGTTGGCTGACAGATGAATATAATCTATATGCCACTGGTTCATGTTGCCGGTATGCCTTGCAAAATTGATATACCTAAACTGAAACCCTTTAAAAAAATACCGGGTATCATTTATTCCAAGTATTACAAAACTAAAAGGGCTTACTGTACCCCCAAATACTTTCCAAACCGTCTTCCAGTTATTGCCGGTATCTTTAAATTGTAAAACAATGGAATCGCGGCTATCCGAAGGATCGCCCAAGCCTTGACGCTGATAAAAAAAACTAAAATAAATGGAATCGGAAGGTAAATATTTCCTACCGCTCGAATCTTTAAGATTGATAGCCAACGACAATAGCGTATCAGCCGGGCCATGCGTTTGGTCGTTTAATTCCTGATATGGATTTCCTTTTGAATCTAAATCATCAAAGGTGGCTACCCCATAGCTTGGCGGATTTACAGGAAAATCATTGTTAATAAAAACAGCATTATTGTACCATCGGGTAGAATCGGGATACGCTTTGGTGGAAACAAAATCATCAAAAAACGGCAATTTCAGTGTATCTGGCTTGCCCCATTTATTTAATTTAGAACTGATGTTCCAAACCGGATGTGAATTGCTGTAAATTGCTAAGGTTGAGTTTCCGTTCCGCTTTAACTTTGGTTGCGCCCAACTACTAATGGCGGAGAAGATTAAAATTAATATGATTATTTTTTTCAAAATGTTTTTAAGCGTAAAATTATTAAAACGTAAAATTAATTTTTTAATTGCTGGATCCAGATTTATTTAGAATAAAATTAAAATGCAAATATGTTGATTTAGGACATAAGAGAACATCATTTCTAATCCTATTTTAAATTTTATTTGTCAGTTTTAAACGCCTGTTATTAAAATATTTTTTTAATTCCTCAAAGTTCATATCCTGAATTTCAGAACTTATTTTGTCCCTTGTTTCACGCATAAATTTAACAGCGTCAAAATTATTTTTATTTTCTTTAATCACAGATTAAGTTTTTTAAAATTTACTTTTCGATTCCTTTTAATTGTCAATACCTTTATCAGGCGGAGGTTCACTCCCGTCAGGCGGGGTAATAGGATCCATTATCAATGATGAATCCGGAACGGCAGTTGATTCCATCACTCCTACTACCAAATCAATTCGGGATTTTCGTTTTATCTTGGTTCCCGGTGAAATGGGATTTCCCCTGTAAAGCTGCTCAAATACCGGCTTATCTGCCTCTGAACTTATTGAAGGATCAGGCTGTTTGGTTATTGTTCCTACCAATAATCCTTTAGCTTCCAGCGTTTTTTTGGCTTGTTCAAAACTCATTTTCCCAGCTATATCGGGCATATCCACTTCGGGCACATCCAATGAATTTACGGTTAAATAAATTTTTCGTCCTTTTTTTACCCGGCTCATAGGCAATGGGGTTTGATCCATTACCGCATGCCGCGGGGCATTATCATCAAAAACCGAATCCACAATAGTATAATCCAATTCATTTTCTTCCAATACCTTGATGGCTTTTTCAATATCCATTCCTGTTACCTTAGGTACTTCATTGGTTTGACCTTTTCGGGTATAAATATTAATTACAAAAAATCCTATTAAGCCTAAACCTGCCACTACCAGCAGCATGAGCAACATATTTTTTACTAACAGCCAGATTCCTTTTACCATTTTTGGAGTTCTTTATGTTTCGCACGGAGGAACGGAGTTTTTATTGTATTCTCCGTGTTCTCCGTGTCTCCGTGCGAAACCTTTCTTTCAATCTGCAATATTAATCAATTTGCCACAGCCTTCAAGCGTTCCGCTATCAGGCTATTAATAAACCATGCCACATCCATTCCGGCGGCCCTTACCTGCTGCGGCACAAGGCTTTCATTGGTCATGCCCGGTGTGGTATTGGCTTCCAAAAAATAAAAGGTATTTTGGTTTAAAATAAAATCTATTCGTGAAAGAGTTTTACACCCTAAAGCTAAAAATATTTTTTTAGACCAGGCCTGAATTTCCAGAGTTTGTTCCGGCGATAAATCTGCCGGTGTTACCTCCTGCGATTTACCCATATATTTGGCATCGTAATCAAAAAAACCGGTTTGGCTTATTATCTCGGTAGGTGGCAAGGCAATGGTTTCTCTGTTTAATTGATACACCCCGCTGGAAAATTCCCTTCCTGAAATAAATTCTTCTACAATCACCTCTTCATCAAAATCGAAGGCCTTTTTTAAACCCTCTTCTAATTCTTCAGGTTTCATCACTTTGGTTACCCCATAGCTCGAACCGTGCTTATTAGGTTTTACAAAAACGGGCAAAGAAAGTGTTTTTAAAATTTCATTACTATGGTTTGATATTGGTTTATCCTTAAAACAAAGCAGTGATTTGGCCATAGCCACCTCGCTTTGTTTCAAAAATACTTTGCAGGCCGCTTTATCAAAACTAAGCGCCGACGCCAAAACCCCGCAACCTGTATAAGGAATATTAAGCATATCAAAATATCCCTGAATTTTACCATCCTCAGCCGGTGAGCCATGTAAAGGAAAAAAGCAAGCTAACTGAAAATGGATTTTTCCGGTATCGGTAGTCAATGAAAAATCATCTTTGTCTATCGAAATTTTTATTCCGTTTTCAGTTTCATAATACCAATCATCCCGGGTAATGGTAATCAACCAAACTTTATATAATTCCTTATCAATCCATTCCTGAACCTTGATAGCGCTAAGCAAAGAAATATTGGCTTCGGCTGAAAACCCCCCTGTAAGTAATGCAATATTGGTTTTATTCATTTGTGCGGGGCAAAATTAAGGATTGTTGGATGGAGTGTTGTTATTGGTGTAATAAAAGTTTCTAGGATTATTATTTTGAAAGAATAAGCCAATTCAATTTTTGGCGAGTAAAATCAATGTTGAAGGATTAAATACCAAGTAATATAAAAGTCATTTTTTAGGTTTGTGCAAAAGTTCTGATTGCATGCAAAAAAAAAAAAAAACTAAAATTTGAGTGTTCTTTTTAAACAAAATTTTAACACTTAATTTTTAAAAATCATGAAAAAATTTACAGAAAAAACAAAGAAAGCCAAAGGTTGTAAAATTAAAGGCAAAAGAAATTTCTTTCACAAAAATTTAATTCTTTTTGCTATTTTGGTCTTCACAGGCTTTGGCTTTAAAGCCAAGGCTCAGTCATATTGGTTTGTTGAAGCAAATAATTTTTCAGGCTGTGATGATTATTATGTTACAGCTCTTGATGGTTCCGGAAATCTGATTTTTTCGTTTCAAGCTTTTAGTACTAATCCTCCCGGCCCTTATACAGCAGGTTCCTGCACAACTACTGCAATTGCAAGTATTACAGTTTTTCGTTCAGGTTGTTCACCAACTACCATTACCTTTACCCCCGTTTTAGGTGTTTTTGTTTACCAATCTGCTTCTACGACATGCTGTAGCGGAAATGATGTTGATATTCAGGAAAATACGCAGAATACATGCAGTGGTAGCCCTACCCACCATATTACGATTAATATAAATTAAAAACTTAACTTAACTTCGCTCTGTTTTCCTGATATTAAACCGGGCAAACAGAGCGTATTTTTATATTAGCTGATATAAAATGATTTTCGGGAGACGATATATTACCATTTTATTTTTGTTGCATTTTTCAAGTATTTGTTACTCTCAAAACTTTGAATGGTTGCGAACGTTCGGTGCAAAACAACAGGATATTATCAATAATATAAATGCTGAAAAAAAGGGTGGTTCTGCGTTTTTATCCTATCATAGTTCTAATGTAAATTATACGGATACGATAAATTTTGATACGATTACTATTTTTAATAACGTTAATTGGCTAAACTGTTTGGTGCGTCTTGACAGCAATGGTAATGTGATTAAAGCCCGTAAAGTTGCCAGCAATATTTTGGGTTCAAGAATGAGCAGGGATACGGTTGGGAATTTTTATATTTCAGGAAATATACCGGATACGATTACAGCTATCATTGGTTCAGTGTCTATGAGCAAATCTAATGGTACATTAGTTTTTTCAAAATTTGATAAAGACCTTAATTTTAAATGGGCTGTTCAAACGGGAAATAATACTTCTACATTTACCCAGGAAATGATATTTTCGAATGGGCATTTGTACTTTATTTGTTTAAGCAGGGATACCACCAAAATTAATACGAATACATATATAGCGTCAAATTTTTATTATGTTTTTGGCGAAATAAATCCAAATGACGGGAACATAAAATGGTCAAAATGTCTGGTAAAAAATAATGATAATTTCAGGATTACCGGTCTTCTCAATCTTAAAAACAAGCTATATCTATCGTGTGATTTTGAAATTTCCCGTGGCATTGTAAAACCTTGCAAAATTGTAGTTGGAAGTGATACCCTATATGGGCCGGGTGGATGTGTGATACAAACAGATACCTTAGGCAACTATATTAAAAATTTCAACTTTTATAATTCAAAATATCTGGAAGTAAATTGCATGAACTCAGATGGTGAATATCTATATTTAGGTGGCAATTTTATGGATAGTCTTAATTGGGGTAAACAGAAAATTTCCTCAAAATACAACAGCGGAGGAAATTATAGAAAAACCCAAATGTATGCCGCCTCATTAACTACCGATTTAAAACCACGATGGTTTTTTCGTCCTAACGTTCTTTTGGAAGGCCAAGATAACAGAGTAATAGATTTAGTCACGAGCCAGGGTTATATATACTTAGGCGCATATCTAAACGGAAAAATTCTTATTGACAGCAACATTCTTTATACTGCTAAGGGAGGTGCCTTATTATTCAAAACAGATTTTTTAGGTAATGTTCTTTGGGCAACCACCGGAGGCGACTTGCAAAGCGGGATAGCTTTCTATACCTTGGATGCCATTGCTGGAAAATCGGTTTTTGCGGGTGGTTTGTTTGTTAATACAATAACATTGGGAAAACATAAAGGCAGTTCAAAAGGAATTTATGATGCCTGGGTCACTAAAATTTCGGATTATTCTATTACCCGTGGCGTGGTGAGCTATGGCCCTTATTGCGCGGGAGACACAATAAAAATACCCTATACAAAATTTGCTGAGTTTGATACCTCCAATATATTTATAGCCCAGCTAAGCGATGAGAATGGAAATTTTGAAAGCGGCTACCGTGAATTAGGACGATTGAAAAGCAATAAAGATGGAACTATAATAGGCAAATTGCCTTTGTTTAAAGTAAGCTCATCGCCCAATTACAGAATACGGATATTAAGCACCAAACCGGCTGTTCAAAGCTATTACAGAAGGGATACTTTGCGATTGCTCATATATTCCAAAGACAAAGCGAACCCTGGCCCAACCGAAACAATTTGCTATGGCGATACTATTAAATTAAATACTTACGGAGGCACCAAATGGATATGGAGTCCAAAAACCAATATGGATGATTCCACCAAAAGACAACCCTTGGTTTGGCCAACTAAAACCATCACCTATAAAATAATTATAGGAGATAGCAGCGGTTGCGGAGCACCCGATACGGCGTATAAACAAATAGTGGTAAGGCTCCCGCTTAAAACAATTTTATCGTTTAGTGATACGAATGTTTGCAGCGTTGGCATTTTGAAAGTTCCCTCTTATTTTACAGGAGGTGATTCAACCAATTATATGTTTCAATGGTATTATATAAGTTCACCGAAGGACTGGTTCCCTCTGAAAAAAGGTCAAAATATATTGAAGGATACCTTCAATTATTCCCCATTTGACCCTTTGGAAAAACTCGCTTTAGTAATTAACGACGGCTGCACCAATAAAGCAGATACGGCTTATTTAAACATAAGCCAACGAAAGCCTGTTGTGTTAAAAACGACATTCCGGGATACAGGACTTTGCATTGGCCATATTTTGAATTATAAAGCCATTCTCACAGGTGGAGTTTCCAAATATTATTCTTTTAAATGGAAAGATTTAATAACAAATACGGTTTTATCAAATGCGGATTCTTTAAAATTTACTACCTCACAAACATTAAAAATTCTACTCATCGTAAACGATGGATGCTTGGCATTAGGAGATACATCAGAATTTTATGTTTCCGTAAAACCACCTTTAAAAGCCACCTCCAATTTAAGGGATACCGCAATTTGCTTTGGGAAAACCATAAGCTACAAGGCCACCGCCAGAGGCGGGGATAGCAAAAATTACAGTTTCACTTGGGTATTAAACAACAACTTAATTTCAAAAGCTGACACCTTACTACTTTCCACCAATCACTATTCCAACACGTCCAACTTATCACTAATTTTAAAAGACAATTGCTCCCTGCCAAACGACAGCATCAAAAAAACAATCACAATTAATCCTTCCCCCAAAGCTGATTTTACCTATGATTTAGCTTGTAGCCGAACTATCACCAAATTTCAGTTTACCGGCACAAAACCGGCATCCCCAATAACCACTTACTTCACCTGGAATTTTAATAATGAAGCTACTTCCACCCTCGAAAATCCTACCCATAAATTTGCTGCCGCAGGAACCTCAACCTCTACCCTTATCTTAGCCTCCGACAACGGCTGCACTGATACCCTTATAAAAACCATCGAAATAAAACCTCAATCCAAAGCTGATTTTGAAACCTCAGATGTTTGTGAAACCGATTCGGCTGTTTTTGTAAATAACTCAGAAGATGCTACAGGCTATAACTGGAAATTTGGAGATGGACAAAATTCCAAATCCCAAGATCCAAAACACAAATTCCAAATTGCAAGCACTACTACGTTTAATGTAACTTTGGTGGCTGTCGTTAATAACGGTTGTTCAGATTCATTAACCAAAGCCCTCACCGTTAATACCAATCCTGATTCTGATTTCAGTTTTACAACTACAGGTAGTAAAGTGGATTTAAGAGCTACCGTGCAGGGCAATACAAAATACCAATGGAAGTTTGGAAATACGGATAGTACCACCACCACCGTTGGATATTACACCCATAATATAAAATCTTCTGACCAATACAATGTATGCCTTAAAGTAACCAATCTGGCCGGTTGTATTTCCCAAACCTGCAAAAATGTAACGGTTGGAATTTCTAATATTTCCAAGCTTTTGGGTTTTAAAATTTACCCAAACCCGAATGATGGGAACTTTATTATTGAAATTGAAAATCCGGGAAAAGATATTTCTATTGAGGTTTATGATGGATTAGGAAAATTTGTAAAAACCATAGAAATCTCAACTGGCAAAAAAATATATCCTGTGGATTTGATCGTTGCCAAAGGGATTTATTTGGTGAGGGTAAAAAATGGGGGAGTTGTTTGGAATCAGAAGGTTCTGGTGATATATAACGTAAAATAAAAGTCATTTTATTTGTATGTGCAAAAGTTTTGATAGGATACAAAAAAAAAAAAAAACTAAGATTTGAGTATTCTTTTTAATCATAAGTTTTAACACTTAAGTTAAAAAATCATGACACACTTCACTCAAAAAAAGTTAGGGATATTTTTCCAAACATTCCAAACATTAATTTTTATTACTTTCTTTTTTATAGTCTTAACCGCAAAATCTCAACCACCATTTGATAAGCGTTTTGCAAGCAATTTGCAGACAGATGACGTAGCAGGTTCTGAATTTGTAACCTGTCCATCTATTGATGAAGACTATACCTATGCTGCCGTTGGCTCAATTTGGATTCCATCGCCCGGATCCGGCCAGAATGCTACTTTTGGAGTAAGGGGTGTGAGGATAAAAGCTGATGGAACAATGCTTACCACTGCGTTTGATATCATTCAGGAAAGTAGTTTGCAATACAATATATTTCCTTTAAAAATAATATCAATAAATAGCAATACCGAGTACCTAATTGCAGGCTATGTAACCAGAGTTTCAGGAATATTTGCTGCCCCTCTGCATCCTTTCCCTTTTGTAATAAAGGCGGATGCTGATTTGAATGCAACCGTTTTTAAAATATTTTCTAATCATGAAGGGTTTTTTACGGATGTAGATGAAATACCAAACTCAGGGGGTGACTTATTATTTTCCGGTGCCCAATCATAATTAACTTCAATTACCCCTGCATCAAGGGTTGGATGGATATTGAGAACTGATCCAACCAATTTTACTGCACAATGGATGCGTTATTTACACAACGCTCAAAGAACGAGCGGACATAATTATCATATTGTACATGACGCTATCACCATTAGTGATGACTATGCCATTATATGTGGAAGTACAAATGAGGATACAGATTGTGACGTTCCGCGTGATTCATTTCAAGCAAGGGCATTTATTGCGAAAATAGATTTAAACGATGGTTCATTTGTATGGCATAAATCAGTATATCGTGGACGCCTTGGAATTAGATTAGCTATAAATAATGGTGACGGCGGATCGCAAATGATTTGCATGGCTACACATGGAGAACTTGTATATTCTTATCCAGGGCTTAGTTTTTTTGATATGAGCGGTAATCTAATTTCCGATAAAATGTGTGAGGCTGCTGGAGCTTTGGATCCGGTATATTATAATCACAATGTAATACCTGAATATCCTTCAAGTATCAATATACATCATACCCACATTATACAAAATATTTACTTTATGGCCAATGATGAGGATGTTTTTGTTAGTGGAAAATTTGTTGATCTTAACGTTACATATTCCGGTAATGATTATGGCCCTTATGATATGCCTTATAGCATGGTATTTGATTATGGTAATCTCAGTTTCGGAAACGTTAGTTTATACAAAACATCTCAAACATTTACATACATGATCTCTACTTTTTTGTCCTATGATTTATGGATAATTAATGATTGTCCAAATCATGAATATCCGCAATTTTATACAGCGAGCAATACCTTACCCTGCCTATCTGAATGCGGGACTGATGAATTTGTAACTGTTACCTTGGATAAGGCCGGAGAATATGAAAATTTAACAAACATGAGTGAAGATAAGGTTTGGATATTTAGTAATGATCAATATGTTTGCGGTGCAAATATAGGTGATATGACTACTTTTGAAGTTTATGATCAAAACCATATAAACATTGAAAACGATGATATATTTGTTACGCCCGACGTGGATGATTTGAGTTTTTATAATACCGATCCCAACTGGTATCTTTTCGATTGTATTCAATACACACCATAAATAAAATATGATAACTATATACCCCTAATATTAAGAAAAATTAATAATATTTATTGAGATATTAATTTAATATATTACGTTTGTTTATAATGTGAAATGAAGAATTGGATTACACTATTATTTATTTTAATTACACCCTGGCTTTTTGCACAAAAGGAAGGATATAATTGGTACTTTGGCGATTTTTCTGCAGTATCTTTTAATACAGGTAAGCCTGTAGCTATAAAAAATAGTGCAATGTTTGCCAGGTTGGGGTCTTCCACTATAAGTTCTTCTACCGGCAAATTACAGTTTTATTCTAATGGAATTAATGTTTTTAATATGAAGGATTCTGTTATGGTAAAGAAATTGGCTGCAAACAGTTCACTTTCAGCCCAAAATTCTCTAATTGTTCCATGGCCTGATAGCAGTCACCTGTATTATATTTTTACACCACCAGCTTATCCTAATGAATCAATAGCTTATTCATTAATAAATATGAAGTTAAAGGGTGGACTTGGGGATACAGTAATTGGTGGGAAAAATATTCGGTTACCTACTGCGAGTTCAGGCAAAGTAAATGCTGTTAGGCATGCCAACCATCGTGATTATTGGGTAGTGATGCCTTCAGGAAATAGTGATTCTATCCATGCTTACCTGATTACTCCTGCCGGAATTATTAAACCCCCTGTTAAAAGTAAAACCGGCATTAAAATTAAATATGAAGGGGGATTCGGCACACCGGGCTTTGGTTATTTTAAATTATCACCCGATGGTAAAAAGCTTTGTGATGTAAATTATGGCGATTCAAGTATGATAGCCGATTTTGATAGCGAAACTGGAAAAGTGAGCAATGTGTGGGGATTTAATTACCGGTGCTTTTGCATAAGTGCCGAATTTTCAGCCAAAAGCAATTATTTATATATGCCTATCGGTAGTAGAAAATTGGCGCAATATGATATAAATACCGCAAGCAAAGCGGAATTTCTGGCCTCAAAAAAAACAATAGACAGCTCGGGCAAGGCAGTTTATGGCAATTCATGCTTTCAGGTAGCCCCCGATGGTAAAATTTATTTTACTGAATATGATGTAGCTTATTTACATGTTATCCATGCACCCGATTCGGCCGGCAAATATTCGCGTGTTCAAAAAAATGTAGTTCCCATATTTGTTTTATTTCGTGATGGTGCTGTCCATACCGGTTTGCCCGATTTTATACAATCATTTTTTCATAAGCCCTCGTTTAGGGTTAGGCTAAATTGTGCAAATGATTCGGTTTTCTTTACTATTAAGGATAGTTATAAATTAGATTCGGTGCATTGGAATTTTGGGGATACAGTAAGTGGAATTTCCAATTTTTCTACTCAAACTAAAAATGTGTTTCATCATTATAAAAAATTAGGGTTTTATAAAGTTCGGTTAATCAGTTTCCATAAAACCTATACCGATACTATTTATGAAACCTTTATTCTCAAACCATTAAAACCTAATATTGGTAAGGATACTAATTTCTGTAGATCAAAATATTTATTGTTAAGCCCAAATGAAGTGTATGCCGGTTACAAGTGGAGTACAACGCAAACCGTCAAAAGTATTTATGTTACGAATCCTGGTACCTACGTTCTTATTGTTTCTGATTACGATGGCTGCATAGGTTCGGATACCATTAAGATTTCTAAACCTATAATAAAAGCAGATTTTACAATTAATGATTCAAGCCAATGCATTCGGGTTAATAATTTTATTTTAAAAGAAAACTCAACTTATACAGGTGGTTTAAGGAAAAAAAGCTCATGGTTTTTTAAAGATAGTATTATTTGCAAAGATAGCTTGGTTAATCTGTCATTTAAAGAAATCGGCTCATATCAAATAAAATTGCTATCGGAAAGTTATGGAGGTTGCCGTGATTCCATTACCAAAACCTTATCTGTTTATCCTAATACCAATGTTGGTTTCGTAATAAATGATTCTTCACAATGTTTTAATCAACATAGCTTTGATTTTATAATCAATAAAGACACCGGTAAAATAAGCTACGAATGGGATTTAGGCGACCAAAGCATTACCATGGGTAAAGATGTAATTGCCAAACGCTATTTAAAAACCGGCAATTACAAAGTTAGCCTGACAGCCACAACAGATAAAAATTGTAAAGATACAGCAGTTAAATCCGTTACCATACTTCCCAATCCCAAAGCTGATTTCACATATGATTTAGCCTGTAGCCGAACCATTACCAAATTTCAGTTTACCGGTACAAAATCACCATCTCCCATAACTACCTATTTCAACTGGGATTTTAATAAGGAAGCTACTTCCACCCTCGAAAATCCTTCCCATAAATTTGCTGCCGCAGGAACCTCAACCTCTACGCTTATCTTAGCCTCCGACAACGGCTGCACTGATACTATGAAGAAAGTCATAGAAATAAAAACTCAATCGAAAGCCGAATTTACAACTAATGATGTGTGTGAAAGTGACTCGGCTGTTTTTATAAATAAATCTTTGGATGCAACGAGCTACAACTGGAAATTTGGGGATGGCAATACAAGTAAATCCCAAAACCCAAAACACAAATTCCAAATTTCAAGTACAACCACGTTTAATGTAACTTTGGTTGCTGTCGTTACCAATGGCTGTTCAGATTCTTTAACCAAAGCTTTGACAGTTAATTCCAATCCCGATTCTGATTTTAGCTTTACAACCACAGGTACTAAAGTGGATTTAATAGCCACCGTGCAGGGAAATTCAAAATACCAATGGAAGTTTGGAAACACTGATAGCACTGCCACCACCGTTGGATATTACTCCCATAATATAAAATCAACTGACCAATACAAGGTGTGCCTTAAAGTAACCAACTTAGCAGGCTGTACATCCCAAACCTGCAAAAATGTTACATTAGGTATTTCTGATATTTCCAAGTCTTCGGGTTTTAAAATTTATCCTAACCCAAATGATGGGAATTTTATTATAGAAATTGAAAATCCGGAAAAGGAAGTTTCTATTGAGGTGTATGATGTGATGGGAAGAATGGTTAAAAAAGTGGAAAGGGTTGAAAAAGTGGTTCGTTTGGATTTAGATGTGGAAGATGGGATTTATTTGGTGAGGGTTAAAAATGATGGTTTGGTTTGGAATCAAAAAGTTTTTGTTTTGCTTAGTAGTAACACCAACCGATAGAATTAAAATTTGCCATTAACCCCACTAAAAAAATAATTAAAAAAAATAAAAAAACGGCTACATTTGTTATTCATTTCAAATCAAAGTTATCATGAAAAAAGGTCTTACAATTTTAATCTTAAGTCTTGTATTCGTTTCTATTAATCATTCAGTTAAGGCACAATCCTTTCATAAAGGAAGTTTTCTTA
Organism: uncultured Chitinophaga sp.; assembly: GCA_964355045.1. Lineage (GTDB taxonomy): Bacteria > Bacteroidota > Bacteroidia > NS11-12g > UBA9320 > JABWCE01. Next base: position 34,248 of record CAYHCM010000013.1, read on the forward strand.
TAAGTGTTTCTGAAGGCTCTACCACGGCCAATTATACAACCCGCGATTTAAGTAAATCAGGTTTGCCTTCCTTTTATAAAAGCGAAGTGGACGGATGTAGAGATCCTTTAATTATTGAATTTGGTCTAACCAAAAAATGGGGAATAGGGTTAAGTTCAGGAGCCGATATTTTTCAAATTAACCCAAGCCGTTATTATGGATTTAAGCTGCCGGGCAGTCCATTGGTGGAAGTTGCCACTTCCGAATTGACCCTCGATTTGAATTACCATTATCTTGTAAATAAAAAATGGGATTTATCCGCTTTTTCGTCCGTTGGTTTATTTTCTGTGGCTTTTAAAGGCAATGTAAGTGATTTTAATTATAACCATAAATCACAAGGAGGTATTCTTCGTGTTGGAACCAAGGCCCGTTATTATTTTTACAAACGATTGGGTGTAATGGGAATATTAAGTGCCTATTCAGGAAGTGCATCACCCAAAGGCAATAATGAAAACACAGTAGGAACCAATGCGGTAACAACTATTACAGGTCGTGCTTTGGAATTTGGTCTTTGTTTCAGGTTTTTTTAAATCGATATTTTTAAAAATAACTCGAAAATCCAAACTGTATAACCCCTGTTTTAGCAGGTGGATTTCCAAACAAATCGGTTTGTTGCAGGTAGCGGTAATTAAATCTTAAAACCGTGGTGCCGATAGGGCGGAAAGCAATACCAGGAACTATAGCCCAAATATCGTCTGAAATATTTCCGCCTGTTTCTTTAAATTTTCCTTTATTATGATCGGCATATTCCAAACGCAATACCACATTTAGTTTGGCTTTATCCCAACCGAACATTGATTTTTGAACCACGGTTCCAATAATATCAATATATCCTCCAAATTGTTTGCTACCAAAAGTTTGACTATAGGTTTCAGGAACATCTACAAAAACCCGGGCAATTTCACCTGTAAAATTAAATCTGTTTTTTAATAAATAGGCATTAAAATCCAGTGCTATAATATTCATCTTCCTTTTTTTGTCAAGGGTTATTCCGTCTTCCTCAAATTTATTGTAAACCCCGGTCATAAATGATAAACCCAGTTCTCCTATTTTCCTGTTACGCAGTGCAATTTTTCCGGTAAACATTGGTAGTCCGCTATTACTTTCTTCAAACCGTTCGGGGTTCAATTTTCCGGCTGCCAATGAAGTTCGGTTTTCTTCATTCGAAATTATTTTATCATCAAAGCCATTGGTTAAGTAAGCCTCGTATCCTATAATTAATTTGTGTGAAAAATACTTACCATAAAAACCAAAACCAACATTTGAAAGGGTAGAAGGAATAATGGTGGTGGCTGAAATTGGCCGGTCAATAAAATCCCAGCGCGGCCCGTCGTGGTTTTGGTTAAATCCTCCAATCGGGTTCATAAGTATTCCGCCTCTTAAATTAACCAAAGGATGAAATTCAATATCCATAGCCGCAAATTCAATATTAATTTCTTTGGTACCATCTTCAAATTCCAATTCAGAAAGAAATTTAATTTTTTGGCCAATGGTGGAAGAAAGAAACAAAGTCATCCGCCGCATTTGAAACGAAAACCCATCTGTAATTCCATCAGTGGAAGCATACTGGGTATTGGCTTCCAAATATCCGCCAATGGCTATGGGCAGTTTACCCGCTGTTAAAAAAGGACGATTATAAACTGCATCCATATTTAATTTTTGTTTGGACGTATCAATGGGTGTCTTTTTAAAAAATGATGAATCTTTTTGGGCATTTGCTGTAAAGTAAAATCCTATGATTAGTGTTAGAATCATAGCTTTTTTTGCCACTAAAACACAAAAGGACAAAATTTCATTAATTTTTTTTGTGCTGCTTCCGTGTTTTTGTGCTTCTGTGGCTAAGTTAGAGTTGAACATATAAATTTTCATTGTCTGTTTTAATAATAAAAGTTTTTAAATTTTCTTCGGCAGGCGGGTTTTGAACCATGCCCTTATTGGTAAATTCACTTCCGTGGCATGGGCAAACCAAGTAATCGCCATGTGGCCTAAGTTCACAGCCTTTGTGGGTACATTGCATCCATAGCGCCGTGTAATTATCCTCGTGTTTGTAAATTATTATTGGAAAGTTGAGTTTTTCAGTTTTAACCAAAATAAATTTTCTCTCTGTTTGTTTGTCTTTTCCCAAGTTTATAAATTCTGTTTTTTTTATACTGATTTGGTTTTCTTTAAAAGTAGATTGAGCAAAATAATTGGTACTCATACAACTTTGCAATACCACAGATATTGCCGTTGTACCTAAACAGGCAAAGCCACAGGTTTTAATAAACTCTTTCCGCTCCATTATAAGGATTCTAAAAATTTAAGTAATTTTTGTCTGTCACTTTTTGAAAGGTTGTAGTAATTATTCCTCCTGCCTGAGGCTTCACCTCCATGGAAAGATATAGCTTCTTCAATACTTTTTGCCCTTCCATCGTGCAATAAAAAATAGCCTCCCCCCTGTGAATTGGGAGCCAAACCTAAGCCCCAAAGTGGTGCTGTTCTCCATTCATATGTTTTTGCATTTCCCTCAGTATATCCATCATCCAAAGCACTTTCCATATTGTGTAAGAGCAAATCTGTATATGGATGGAATTCTTTGTTTGAAAGGGCTTCAATTTCTGAAAAAGCGGTTTTCAAGGTTGGTTTATGGCAGCCCGAGCAGCCAATCTGCATAAAGATAAGTTTTCCCTGCTGCACATCCGGATTGTTTTGGTTTCGTTGGATAGGGGCTTTTAGGGTTTCTAAGTAAAAAACTACATCGTTAATAGTATTCGTTGAAACTTCAGGCTCGATATCTTTTAGGGAATACGCATCCAATGGATTGAAAACTGAAGTAATTCCGATGTCCTGATTGTAAGCACCAACTGTTTGTTGCAACAAATTATAAACTGAAGCTTTTTTGCCAAAGCGGCAAATATATTTCCCATTCTGTACTATTGCATTTGTGTTGGGGATTAAGTAAGAAGGAATTGTATTCCAATTGGGAATGCCTGATATTCCGTCAGCATTGTCATCATTAGGGTCGGCCATGGCCAAAATATCGGCATCCGATACCAAGGATAAAAATCCTAATCCTGTAATAATAGGAGCCGTAAGTTTTGTAGACGTAGCACCGACCGGCAATTGTTCTGGGTGATAACCGGGTAAAGCACGGTTTTGTAAAAGTGGACCTCCAAGATTCAAATATTTATTTCCGGTGCTATCCGTTTGTCCAAAACGGGTAAGGGTGGTAAAAGGATGTCCTTTGCCATCACCGGCATGGCAGCTACCACAACTGGTGGCTACAAACAAAGGCCCCAATCCTGTTTCAGAAGTAAAAACCTGATTATTAAAAGCAGCATCTCCTTTTAAATGTTGCAAAGATTGTGCGTTTGAAAGACCTGCAATCGGGCCATCGAGAAGTTCATCATCGCTGGCTGCCTTTGGTAATAATTTATCACACGATGCCAAGAATGAGAGAATGACGACGAATAATGAGAAAATTATTAATTTATTTTTTATCATATTAAGTCTTATATAATTATTAGTGCAAAAATGCAAATTATATTTGAATAACCAATTATAAATAATTAGGTATGACTAATTATATTTTTTAGCTGACCAAATAAATTTATATTTGCATTTCAAAATCAGAAATGCAAACCAATTCGGAAGAAAATTATCTTAAAGCAATTTTTAAATTAAGCAAACAGTCCAAAGGAAAGGTTAGTGTAAAATCAATTGCCGCCTCTTTGGGCAATAACCCTGCGTCAGTAATAGATATGCTTAAGAAGCTGAAAGATAAAAAACTCATTGAATATGATAAAACAAATGGGGCGCAACTAACTACGGATGGATTAAGTTTGGCACTTTTAATAGTTCGCAAACACCGCTTATGGGAAGTTTTTTTGAAAGAAAAATTAAATTATACCTGGGCCGAAGTTCATGAAATAGCGGAACAATTAGAACATATACACCATAAAGAATTGGCCGACAGACTTGATGAGTTTTTAGGTTTTCCTGAATATGACCCACATGGCGACCCAATTCCGAAAGCCAACGGAGAATTACCGGATGCCTCAAAAAAAACTTTATCTGAAATAAATATAGGAAAAACATGCAGAGTTGTTGCGGTTAAGGACACTTCTACAGATTTTCTACACTACCTTCAATATTTAAATATTGGAATAGGTACGTTTCTAAAAGTAACTGAAAAAATTGCCTTTGATGGTTCAGTTACTATTGAGGTGGCTGACAATCAAAAGGCAACGGTTTCTAAAAAGTTTGCCGAAAGTCTACTGGTTGTTTAAATTTTTGAAATTTCAGGATTGAGCTAATAAGAATTTTATTTGCATTTTAAAAGGATAAATCTATTTTTGTTTTCTAATTAATTTAAAGCCATATGAAAAAATTTCTAAAATGGACCGGAATTGTCCTCTTATCGCTAATCGTTATTGCAGTTATCGCACTATTTGTATTTAAGCAAAAAACCAGTAACCGCCTTTCTGTAAAGTATGAAGTACCTGATGAAAACATTGTTATTCCCACAGATACAGCTTCCTTGCTTATGGGTCAAAGGTATGCATCCCAATGTACAAGCTGTCACGGTGCTGATTTTGGAGGTACCGAATTTTTTAAAGATGATGGATTAGGTGAAGTAAATGCACCAAATATAACAAAGGGAAAAGGTGGTGTTATAGGTGAATACACCGATAAGGATTGGATTCGTACTATAAGACATGGTGTAAAAAGAGATGGTACCCCAACTTTTATAATGCCAAGCTCGTCTTTTAATTATTTTACTGCGGAAGAAATTGGATCAATAGTGGCCTATTTAAAAACTGTACCACCTGTTGATAAGCAATGGAAAACAAAACATGCTTTGACTTTTTTAGGTCAGGTATTGGTTGGGGCTGGAGCCTTTGGAAAGGTAATACATGCCGAAGTAGTAGATCATAAAAAAACAATAGTTGATAAAATTAAGGCGGAAGTAACTCCAAATTACGGTTCGCATATTGTTGACATTTCAGGCTGTCGCGATTGCCATGGTGAAAAGTTTAACGGTTTTAAAGACCCTAATCCACAAGCGCCGTTTTCATCAAATATTACTCCCGGTGGAAATATTGGAAAATGGTCAAAAGAAGATTTTATGAATACATTGAGAACCGGAGTAACTCCCGAAGGCAAAAAAATGAATAAAAAATTTATGCCATGGGATGTTATAGGTTTGATGACGGATGCCGATTTGGAGGCCTTGTTCCTGTATTTAAAGGAACAGCCAAAGCTGGCCGATGCCAAGCAATAGAATTTGCAATTTTAAAATAGATTTTAATTAACTAAGCGGGGTAACGGTGAAAAGCATATTTTCGCGGCCCCGATGAAAAATCAAACCCCTAAATTATTTAATCGTTTTTTACGTATTGGCCATATCGAAGGTGTATCATTCCTTGTGCTTTTATTAATTGCAATGCCTTTAAAATATTATGCCGGAATGCCGATGGCAGTAAAGGTAACAGGATATTTGCACGGCTTTCTTTTTATTACCTATTGCATACTTTTAGCATTAACCATGCGAAAATTGGAATGGTCGTTTTCAAAAGGATTTTATGCATTCGGGCTATCATTAATTCCCTGCGGTACTTTTTTACTTTACAAATTCCGGTAAAAGGAAACAAAACACGGAGATACAGAGTACACTATGAAACACAGAGAATAAATTATTTATTAAACTCTCTGTGAATCTCTGTATCTCCGTGTCTCCGTGTTAGATATTTCGGTAATCTGCCAAACTCAGTTCCCAAAGATTTACGGGTTGTTCAAAATTTAACCAACCGGGTACTGTTATAATTTGTTTGATCAAAATGAAACCATTATTTTCTAAAGTTTTGTTAGGTTCTAAATTTAATTGATAGGTTTCGCAGCATATTTTTTTTAATTTTAGGTTATTAAAAAAATAAGGTATGGTCAATTTTACCAGTGCTGTTCCGAATCCTTTTTTTCGATTCTCACTATCCCATAAGTGCAGGTGCATATAGGCTTCATTACCAAAAATTATTTTATTAACGTTTGAATGACCAATGGATTTCCTGTCCAATTGCCAAATTATACAATATGATTTTTTTTCAGGATACGAATGGGTTAATTGCTCTGAAAGAAATCCTTGCCATTCATCCCTGTTTGGCATTTTTTTCAAATCCACACCCATTCCTGTTAGAAATTTCGGGTCAGCTTTTAGCCAATAATCTGAAATAGATTCAATATCTTTTTCATTAATTTCCCCTACGGATAAACGAGTGTTAGTCATTTTTATAAGTCATTTAGGTATTAAAATTTTACCTTTCAATCAACGGATAATATCGTTCTTTTATAACATTAATATGATGAATGAAATGGCCGGCTATCATAAACCCAAAGGCTAAAACCGAAATTTTATTATTAT
>CAYHCM010000014.1:0-2039 GCA_964355045.1 uncultured Chitinophaga sp.
TCCACTTCTATCATGGCCAGTTTTATCATATCCGCAGCACTTCCTTGGATTGGGGCATTTATGGCATTTCGCTCGGCAAAGCCCACTACAGTCCGGTTGTTGCTGGTAATATCGCGGATATATCGGCGGCGTCCGGTAAGGGTTTTTACATACCCATGTTCGCGGCAAAAATTGATGGTTTCGCTCATGTATTGCTTGATGCCGCTGAATTTTTCAAAATAATTATCAATAATTTCTTTGGCTTCACCCCGGCTAATGCCTACACGTTGCGAAAGCCCGAAAGCCGAAATACCATAAATAATTCCAAAATTTACGGTTTTTGCTTTTCGCCGCATGTCGCTGTCCACTTGGTCTATAGCCACATTCCACACTTTGGAGGCCGTGGCGGTATGGATGTCAATGCCATTATTAAAAGCTTCAATCATTCCCGGGTCTTTGCTGATGGACGCAATAATCCGCAATTCAATTTGCGAATAATCCGCACTTAGTAAAATATGGTTTTCATCGCGCGGCACAAAGGCTTTGCGGATTTCTTTTCCTTTTTCTGTTCGTATCGGTATATTTTGAAGGTTTGGATTATTGCTGCTTAAACGACCTGTGGCTGCTACCGCCTGATTATAGGAAGTATGAACCCGCCCTGTTGACGGATGAATAAGCAAAGGCAAGGCATCTACATAGGTAGATTTTAATTTTTGAACCTGCCTAAAATCCAAAACTTTTTGGGGAAGCGGATGAACATTCACCATCAGGCTTAAAATTTCCTCCCCTGTTTGGTATTGGCCTGTTTTTGTTTTTTTTGCTTTTGGGTCAAGTTTCAGGTTATCAAAAAGTATTTCTCCCAATTGCTTGGGACTTGCTATATTAAATTTTACCCCGGCTAAATCATAAATTTCTTTTTCAATTTCCAAAGCCTGAGATTGTAATAGAACAGACAATTCGTTTAAGGCAGATTTATCAATTTTCACCCCTTCATGTTCCATCCCTGCCAATACCGGAACAAGCGGCATTTCAATATCGGCCAGCACTTTATCTGTTTCTTCTTTTATTAGCATGGGTCTGAAAATTTCGCCTAACTGAAAGGTAATATCTGCATCTTCGGCGGCATATTCTTTGGCTTTTTCAATTTCCACCTCTCGAAAATTCAATTGCTCTTTGCCTTTTTTACCAATCAGTTCGGTTATTGAAACCGGCTTATACCCCAAATATTTTTCAGATAAAACATCCATTCCGTGTTTTTGGTCGGGTTCCAAAAGGTAATGTGCCAGCATGGTATCAAACAATTTTCCCTTTAATTCAATACCATAATTAGCCAATATGGCTAAATCATATTTAATATTTTGGGCTGTTTTTTCAATGCTTTCATTTTCAAACCAAGGTTTAAAACGGTTTAATAATTTTTGAGCTTCTTCCCGCTTATCCGAAAACGGAACATACCAGGCTTCCTGTTTTTTAAAAGAAATCGAAAGGCCCACAATTTCTGCCACCAACACATCTAATCCTGTAGTTTCGGTATCAAAACAAAAATGTTTGTATTTATCAAATTCAGCTAAAAGTTCTGCTATTTCAGGTTCGTTTTGAGCTAATTTATAAGTATGTTTTGTATCCGAAATAGTTTTAAAACTTACATTTGTTAATTCTATTTCATTAGCCAAAATTTCAGCCGTATGGGAGGAATTTCCGAACAAATCAATTTGCCCGTTAGCAACTGCTCTGTCCCCCTTTGAAGGGGGTAGGGGGATGCTGGCTGCATTCTGAGTTAAGGGAACTCCCAACACTCGCTGAGCCAAAGTTTTAAATTCAAGTTCAGTAAATACCGCTCTGATTTTTTCAGGATCGGGTTCTTCTTTGCGCAGAGCTACTTCATCAAACTCAATTGGGACATTGGTATTGATGGTAGCCAGTCGTTTTGAAAGCAAGGCTTGTTCACTAAAATTTATAAGGTTTTCCTGCAACTTGCCTTTAAACATGTGGGTGTTTTGCAAAAGGTTTTCAATTGAATCATAATCCTGAATCAGTTTTTTAGCGGTTTTTTCACCAAC
>CAYHCM010000014.1:2139-11384 GCA_964355045.1 uncultured Chitinophaga sp.
TGGGGGTAAAAATAATGGTAAATGTTGAATGATAAATGTAGAATTAACCAATAATACTTATTTTTTAAATCTAATATGGCATTTCACAAGAGTTACCTTAAAATTGATGTTTGCCCGCATTGCAGTTTCCATCCTGACGGTCGTTTTATTAATATCCCGGTTTCAATCAAATCCATTTCGAAAGTTTTTCCTGAATAATCAAAACTCTTAGAATGGATTCTGGCAGTATAAGTTACAATTCGTTTACTTAACACAATAATTTTCAAATCGTCAAACCTGTTTTCAATGGATTTATAAAGAGTTGCGTTTCGTCTCAGAATATGTGCTACAGAATCAAAATTAATGGCAGAACTATAGCCCGGCGGCACCCAGAAAAAATCAGATAAACTGTCGAGGTATTTAAATTCAGCCAATAATCCCGATTGTTTTACATCGCTAAAATAATTCGTTAAGGTTTTGCGGATGGTATCTGAAATTAAAATTTTTTCTGCATTGGAAGGTCCTTTTGATTCCTGACAAAAAGAATAAATAGAAATAAAAAAAAATAATACGAGGAAGTTTATTTTCATCTATTCCTTTAATATTTCATCAATTTTATTCTTCCTGAACTTTCTTTCTCGGTAATTTCAATAAAATAAATTCCATTGGCATGGCCTGATATATCAATATCTAAACTACTTCCATTCAAATTCGTTTTTTGTAAAATAATTTCTCCCAAAGTGTTTACTATTTTAAGAGTAGCATTGTTCAAGGGTTTGCCCGATGAAATAATAAACTGCCCGCTGGCCGGGTTGGGATATACCGAAAGATAATTATTCAAACTGTTTTTTTCAATTTGCAATGAAGTTACATTTAGGCAAACAGATGTATCGGTGCACAATCCATCTTTTACCTCCACTGCATATCTTCCCAAGGCCGTTGCTGTATAAACCTGATTGGTAGCACCGGGAATTTTAGCATATTTATTATTGCAATCAAGCCATTGATAAAAAGCTCCGAAGGCAAGGGCGGTAAGATTGGGGTTTTTTTGTGATACTGAAACATTCACAGAATTAATTGTAAGATTAACGGTTACTGCACTGTCGCAGCCTTTCCTATTGATGATAGTGTCATAATATTTACCTGATGTGGTCCATATTTGTTTTCCACTCGGACTAACAAATCGCTTGCAAACGGTTCGTGAAATAGTAGAAGAAGTTTTTTTATTTATGGTTAAATCTATCAAAATAATACTATCGCATCCTGCCTTATTTGGAATCGTATCAAAAAACGAATTGCTGAGAGTAGATGTATATTTTCCGCTTGGGCTGGTATAGGTTCCGCACGATTGAGGACTAATTTGAACATACGAGTTTTTGTTTAATGTAAGTTTAACGGTCATAATACTATCACAACCTGCCTTATTAACAATGGTATCCATGTAGGTACCTGAAATCACCCAATCCGTTTTGCCACCCGGACTAATATACTTGTTACAGGCCTTTGGATTGATGGTACTTGCAGTGCTTCTTGCCAAAGTTAGATTGATGGTTAAAATACTATCGCATCCGGAATTGTTCATAATGGTATCCTTGTAAATTCCTGATGTGGTCCATGTATATTTTCCACTCGGGCTTTTGTAGCTGTTACATTCTTTTACATTAAAACTATAAGCATTCGGATTTCCAATTGTAAGATTAATGGTAATAGCACTATCACATCCTTTTTTGTTAGGGATGGTATCGGCATATTTGCCCGAAGCAGTCCAGGTGTATTTTCCGCTTGGGCCTGTATAACTGCCACAGGTTTTAATATTACGGGTACTTGCAGAACTCTTATTTATGGTAAGTCTAACAGTAATTGTGCTGTCGCAACCTCCTTTGTTTTTAATAATATCCGTATAAGTTCCTGAGTTGGTCCAAATTTTTTGTTTACTCGGACTAACTAAAAAATCACAAGCAGTTGGAGTAATAGTAGATGCTGTATTGCTCGAAAAATCAAGTTTGATGGTCATAAAGCTATCGCAATTAACATTGTTCGGTATCGTATCATAATAGGTTCCGTTTTTGGTCCAGGTATATTTACCGCTTGGGCTTTTATAACTGCTGCCGCATGCAGCAAGGTTTAGGTTGCTTGAAGAACTCCCTGTATATTTTAATTTGGCCACTTCTGAAGCCGTTAAAGCATGACTGTAAAATCTGAATTCATCAAGCGTCCCGCCGGCAGTTAATCCGTTAAGTGAATTGTAGCCTGATAAAATTAAGGTACCTGTACTGCTAAAAGAAAAAGCGCTTTGCGCTACCGAATTAACTAAAGTCCCATTGAGATAGGCATATATATAACCAGTAGAGGCATTGTAAACAAACGTATTAACAGCCGCACTTGTAGAAGCGCCTCCGGTTATTAAAACATCTGTGAACCCGCCTCTTATTATCCAGTTGCCTGCACCTGCTACACCACCTGTAAAACAGCGCAGGGATGAGGCAGATATATCACTCCATAAATAGTATAAGGTTGTAGTGCTTTGAATATTGTTAGTAACAAAAGAAATAGTCCATGAACCTGAAGTTGAAGTTGCCCATTTAGTATCAAAATAATCGGTATTACTGGTTCCGCCCGAACCAATCAGCGTTTTGCTACTGCATGCCCCTATTTTACCTCCCACGGTAAGGCTGCCATTTACCGTGCCTGTTGAAGTACCTGTTGGCGGCGAACTAGCCAAATTTTTAACAGATCTGACTGAATCATTAAATTTATAATATAAAACTTCAGGAATGCCTTGCCCCATTGATAAATTACCAAAATGGATAAAGAAAAGTACAAAAATCGAAGGAGGAAGTAAATTTTTTTTCATAGAATTAGCATAATTTTATAACAAATATAAACAGATAAATTATCAGAAAAACAATAAAAAGATTTCCGAATTAACAGAAATTATGCGCTAACCGCTAACTGTTAAAGAATTAAAAAAAGGAAATTAATAATTCTCCTTAATATTCATCGCGGCCTTCCGATTTCAATTTCATTTTTATTGAACTTATATAAATTCTGGCCTGATATGTATTTATATCTTCAAAATAAGATAATAAAACGTCCCTTCCATACCACATATGTTTTTCAACATAAGGGTCTTGTTGATTTCCCTTACCATACGATTTCTGAAGATATTTTAAAACATTTCGACTGCCCGAAGAGTCTTGTGTTTGGATAAAAACGGTTGCCAACTGACCTTTATAAAATGTATAAACTATTTCAACTTTTGAACCGGCTAAGTTCATGTTTTCATCCAATTTATGATAAAAAACAAATAAACTATCAGGTGTTTGTTCAAAAGCTTTTAACAAAGGATAGTGTGTAATGCTATCGCAAAAGTGCATTCCCCTAAATCCATTTTCCTTATCCAGAGCATTAATATCCTGAGAATTTCCATACATTCCGGAAAAAACCAACACGATTAAAATTATTTTTTTCATTATTACAAATTTGCGAAAAATAAAAGTAAATAAAAATTAATAAAATAATTAAGGCTTAGATGTTTGTCGCTGATTGGTCAGAGTCAATATTAATTTACCTTTTCACCTGTATGTTAAGATAGTTAATCAAATAGAAAAAATTACCTGAATCCTATATTCCAGTAAAAAAATTCCATTGCTTAAAGTTATTTTTGCCATTCATGTCGGTTCAATTTTTCACCGAGTACCCGCTTTGGTTCATTTTGTTTTGTTTGGCAGCCGGCGGCCTGTATTCTTTTATGCTTTATCGCCGGGGTCATAACATTTTATTTGACGGCAATCAAAAGCAATTGACCTGGCTTATAGCCGGGTTTCGGTTTTTTGCAGTTAGTATTATAGCTTTTATGTTGCTCAATCCTTTGCTTAAATACATAAGCAGCGAGATTGAAAAACCCATTGTGGTATTGGCTTTTGATAATTCCGAATCCATGCTTAACCAAGCCGATTCGGCCATTTACAGAAAAAATCTTTCCGATTTTTTTACTACCTTTCAAAAACAAATTGGAGAGGATATAAAAGTACAGCCCTATTTATTTGGTGATAAAACTCAGGTTACTGACAAGCCTGATTTTAAAGGAAAACAAACGGATATTTCGGCTTTGTTTGCCGAAGTAAGCAATGTGTATTCGGGCAGCAATGTGGGAGGAATGGTGCTAATAAGCGATGGTATTTATAATAAGGGAACCAATCCGGTGTATGCGTCCAAAAAGCTGCGTTTCCCCATTTTCACCGTTGGACTTGGCGATACGGTTACTAAAAAAGACCTTAAAATTTCAAATATCCGAACCAATTCCATAGCTTATCTCAACAATACTTTTCCGGCAATCATAGATGTTCAGGCCGATAAATGTGCCGGACAGGCTTATACTCTCACGGTTTTGAACGGGGAAAATAAAGTATTCGAAACACGATTGAATTCTATCGGAGTGAATGATTTTAAATCCATAACCTTGGATTTGGAGGCCTCATCACCAGGGGTATTGCATTACACAGCCTTACTTACAAATTTAAAAGATGAAGTAACCTGGCTCAATAATAGAAAAGATTTTTTTATTGAAGTGATAGACGCTCGTCAAAAAATATTGATAGCAGCCCGAAGCCCGCATCCTGATATTTCAGCTATAAAACAGGCCATCGAATCCAACAAAAATTATCAGGTAGAAGTGGACATGAGTGGAAATCCGGCCTTGGAAAAAGCCAAAGATTTTGATTTGGTTATTCTTCACCAATTGCCTGCGGCTAATAATCATTTGCCTTTTATTGAAGGCTTAAAAACTTTAAAAATTCCTTTGCTTTTTGTAATGGGAAGGCAAACCAATCTACCTTTTTTCAATAGTCTGAAAACCGGCTTAACATTTAGTCAAACGGGCGGAGGCTTTAATCAAACCACCGGAATAATGAACACCGAATTCAACTTGTTTGAAAATACGGAAGCCGTAAAATCAAATGTTCCTTATTTTCCACCGTTTACGGTGCCTTTCGGAAATTTTGGTTTTAAAGATAAAGCTCAAATTATGGTTTATCAGCAAATTGGAAGTGTAAAAACCGATCAACCTTTAATTTATTTTAACGATGATGAAAATAACCGCTACGGATTTTTTACCGGCGAAGGTTTTTGGCGATGGCGCCTTATTGACTTTGACCGAAACAATAATCATGATGTGAGCAACGATTTAATTTGTAAATCAATTCAATATTTGGTAGCCCGAAACGATAAACGGAAATTCAGGGTGTATGCCATTGAAAATACGTTTTATGAAAATGAGCCTGTAATTTTTAATGCTGAATATTACAACCAAAGCTATGAACTGGTAAATAAACCGGATGTAAAAATGACCCTGACCAACGAAAAAGGGAAAAATTATACCTACAATTTTAGCCGAACCACCAATGCTTATAAATTAGATGCCGGTATTTTAGCACCCGGAACCTATACCTACAATGCCCGTGTAATAAGCGGCGGCAATAATGAAACAGCCAAAGGACTTGTTATCGTAAAACCGCTTCAATTGGAATTTACCGAAACCAAGGCCAACCACGATTTATTAAAACAATTGGCCACAGCCACCGGAGGAAAATTTGTACCGTTTACCGATTTGGATAAATTGGCCGATCTGATAAAAAAACAAGGAACCATCAAGCCTGTAATGTATGAACAAAAAGACTACCGCGACCTGATAAATCAAAAATGGGTTTTCTTTTTGATTTTGCTTTTGATGACGGCTGAATGGTTTGTAAGGAAGAGGAATGGGGCTTATTAGGGGCGGTGAATGGTAATCGGTAATTGGTAATCGGTAATTGGTATAGGTGATTGGTTTGGTAATATTTTCCAAAGTTCCAATCTTTGGAAAAAGTAATTGGTTAAATAAAAAATTTAATCAAGGAATTTTATTTTTTAATACCTTAAACGTGTTTTATAAATTGTCGAACTATGCGAATTAAACACACTTTTATTTATTTAATATCCCTTTTTTCAGCATTTGCTTCTTTTTCCCAAACCGATGAAGAAACCAGAGATACAGTTCTTCAAAAAGAATGGGGGTTTTCTACTACCACCCAATTGGCCGACACGGCCTGGTGGGCTTTGCAACAAAAAACCACGGCTCAATTTATGAGTCTTATTCCTACGTTCGCCATACTTAAAGAAACCTTCGACAGCCTTGAAATAAAAAACAACCCACAGGTAATACGGATAAAATATAATTTTATATTTTACAGAATAACCAAGCAGTTAAAATTTGTAAATGCAAAAGCCAAGGCCAATAATATAAAGTTTAAAAGCTGTGAATTGGATAAGATAAAAATCAGGGAAGGCAAAGATGAAAAAGGGAATCCCTTTGCCTATATAACCCTTGAATGTCATAAAGCAAAGCGCGTATTTACCATTAAATTTGTGACTCTTCAACTTAACAAAACCTGGTATATAGTGGACGAACTAAAGATGGAATTTGCTGAGGAAGACCCGTATTATAAGGCTCCGGTAAAAGTGAAGGTGAAGAAGAAGAAATAGAAATCTTATTATTTAATGAAACTTGTAAAAACAATATTACGACTTTTGACTTTCAGGTTAACCCGGGATGAAATGTTACAGTTTAACTGGAAACATTTTACAGTCGGCCTTTTTGCAACCTGGATTGTAGGAATGGGGCGCTATTGGGATGATAAAGGAGCAAGCCTCATACAGCATTTAGGGCTTGGTTCGGTCATTTATATTTTTGTCCTGGCCTTTTTTATATGGCTTATCGTATTACCCTATTTTGTTGAAGGTTGGAATTATTTTACCGTTCTTACATTTATAAGTCTTACTTCATTTCCTGCAATTTTTTATGCCATTCCCGTTGAAAGATATTATACATTGCAAACCGCCAATTCTATCAATGTTTGGTTTTTGTCCATCGTGGCTTTATGGCGATTATTACTCTTATTTTATTTTTTAAAAAAAATTACCCGGCTCGATATCTTCGATATTGTAACCGTTACCCTAATGCCGATATGCATCATCATTACCACCTTAACCATCTTAAATCTTCATCGGGTGGTTTTCAATATTATGGGTGGAATTACAACGGAAACCGCACATGACGGAGCGTATGATGTATTGATTTTTTTGACCGTAATTTCAGCCATACTTACTATTCCATTGATATTTGCGTATAATATGGGAATATATAACAGATATAGGGAAAGAAATCCGGTAAATAAGGATAAGGAAAATTGAGTTTTAGTTTAAAAATAAAAATTAGCCGCTTAACTGAAAAGTGAGAATTGAGAGAAATAAAAAATAAGGTTGAATTTGTTTGACGAAACCGGAAGAAAAAATAAGTTTTAATAGAAAGGTTTATTTTGAAAAGGTAATAGGATTTATAGCTTCAGTTTAAATGAAAAAAAAGAAATCGTTTTAGTGAATTGAAATGTAGCCAATTTTAGTACGACATACAAATGACCGAACAAACAGAAATATTTAAACTTGACAAAAGCATCTGGACCCATGGCGACTTTGAAGAAATGGGTTGGCATGACGCAAACATTTATGGTTTGACAATTGAAAAAAGCGAAGACAGTTGGACAGCTGACTTCTTGCTTGACATTGACTATATTTTTAAATGGGTTCATCCAATTCCGCAAGCACAGACCTTTACATTTTGGGTTGCGCCTTGCACATTAATTTTTAAAGAATGTTTTGACTTGCAGATTGACTTCAAAACTGACGGTGGCTGTGTTGACTTAATGGAAATTGCTGACTTGTATTTAAAGAGTAAAATTGAGCAAGAGAAAAACAAATTTGTTTACGAGTGGACAATAGAATTACAACAAGGTCAAATAGCTTTGAGGTCTTACGGACTTGAACAAATCGTAAGACAACAACCTCAACATGTGCAAGGACAAGTTTTAACTTTGGACGAACGTGGAGGAATAAATTTTGGGAGGAAACCATGTTGACAGAAAGAAAAACTGGCTATGAATTGAAAACTTGCCGGCTTCTTTGTCGCAAGGCAACTATCACCAATCGTTATGCCAAAACAATGTAAAACAAATAATAATTTAATATGGCTGAAAAAAAATCAAAACTGGTAGAAATAAAAACAAAACCAACCTCGGCAAGCGTGGAGGATTTTATCAATAATATAAAGGATGAACAAAAGCGTAAAGACAGTTTTGTGCTTTTGGAAATGATGAAAAAAGCAACCGGAGAAGAGCCAATATTATGGAGCAGCTCGGTCATCGGTTTTGGTACTAAAAGATACAAAAGTCCTGCCACCGGGAGAGAAGTAGATTGGCTTCTGATAGGTTTTTCGCCCCGTAAAGCCAATTTATCCTTATACATTAGCGTTGGTATTAAGGAGCATGCAGAAACTCTTGAAAAGCTGGGCAAGCATAAAACCGGTGTTGGTTGCCTTTACATAAATAAGTTGGAAGAGATTAATCTGAACGTTCTAAAAGAAATCATAGATGCATCATTAAATCGAAAGTAGAATGCTATGTCCAATAAGGTTGCGGATATTTAACTTTATTTGGATGAGAAAAAGCGATATATGCTAAGATTTAAAAACATTTGAAGGGGATTAACAAAATCGTAAATCTAAAATCCCCTCAACCCTTCTTTAATTCAATTACCGTAATTTCAGGTAAAATACCGAACCTGCCGGGGTAGCCTAAAAACCCAAAACCCCGGTTTACATAGAGATGCTGATGGCCGTGGGTATGCAGGTCGGCCCATTCGGGATACATATATTTTACAGGGCTCCATTTATAATTTCCTACTTCTACCCCAAATTGAAAGCCATGGGTGTGGCCTGAAAACATGACATCAATATCAGGATATTTTTTTAAAACTTCACCCCGCCAATGACTCGGGTCGTGGGAGAGAAGTAGTTTTACAGGTAAATCGTCGGTTCCTTTTACAGCTTCCTCCATTCTGCCGTATCTGGTAAAATGGGCTCTGTTTCCCCAATTGCCAATGCCTAACACACCAATGGAATCATCACCAATAGTAAGACGTTCATGTTCATCAATCAATAAGCGCCAGCCTAAATCCTTATGAACGGTTTTTAAATCTTCCAAATTTTGAACTTTAGCTTCGGGGCTTGGCCATTGCAAATAATCGCCGTAATCGTGATTGCCAAAAATACTGAAAACCCCGTGCGGTGCTTGTATTTTATTAAACACGTCCATGTAGGGTTTCATTTCAGTTGTTTCGTTATTTACCAAATCACCGGTAAAAAAAATAACATCCGCCTGTTCATTCAGCACCAT
>CAYHCM010000014.1:11484-40618 GCA_964355045.1 uncultured Chitinophaga sp.
TATCATATTCCTCACCGCGAAATAGCCTAAAGCGCCATTGCTAATATTTCCGCCAATATTAGATGGAGAAGCTGAAAACGGGCTGCCATCACGGCTGGTTTGGCCTTGAATGGCATATAAAAAATTATAAAACTGGCGTGAAATAGCCATTTGTTCAAAAATCAGGTTATCCCCCAATCTATGTAAAAACTGAAAATCAGAACTTAAATATTGACCACCTTCTTCCAAAAACTGATCATCGGCTAAATAATAATAATTATTGGTAAGCAAGGTGTCGTTTTGATAAATATTCCATTGGTAACAATCTCCTCTTCCCGGTTTTTCACGCGTCCATTCCCACAAATAATATCCTGCAGCTAAGAATCCGCGTTTGGGCATATACAGGGCTTTTACCGAATCCACAGGATATTGGGCAAGACATGTTTCGGTGGCACTATAGGTTTTCCCTTTATATTTTACATTCAAGGTATAGGATATGCCTGTTTTACAGGGGTTAATGGTTCGTGTATTGTAAAATCCCATTGTGTCATAATAAAGGGTATCCTTACTTCCGTCACTGCCACGTATGGTTACCGCAGCATCTGTTACCACAGGTATTGTTAGCGAATAATAATCGGCTGTAGTTGTAACTCGTACCGTAAACGGAACACTGTCGTTGCTAATTTTTGCTTCAATAACCGGAATGGCTCCAACTGTATTCAGGTTGAGCAATACCTCATCTCGGCAGGATGAAAGCGCTGCTATTGCCATTATAAAAATAAAAATGTTTTGATATATTTTAGTCATTATACTTTTAAAATTTAAAATTCCAGACTATGGATGGAACCCATCGGAACAGTGCTATTTGCTCGGTAATGGGGATTCTGGTATCAATTTGTTTTCCATCGCTTCCTTTTACTTTACGGGTATCCGTATTTATTACGTAAGCATTTTTTCGGCCATACACATTGTAAACCGAAAAATTCCATGAGCTTTCTACTTTTCCTTTTTTGCGTTTATTCGGGTAATAATTTACTCCCACATCCATTCGATGATAGGCCGGAAACCTTTGCGCATTTCGGGAAGCCCATAGGGGAATAAGCTTTCCATCATATTCCCAGCGACCTTCGGGATAGGTGATAGGATTGCCTGTAGCAAAAACAAAATTCAAATTCACATCCCACTTTTTGGTTATATCATAATTAGCAGTTGCACTTAAATTATGCCTTCGGTCGGTATTGGAGGGATAGGGATTGTATTGATGTATTCCTTTAATCTGGCGCATTGATTTAGATAAGGTATAACTTATAAAACCCTTTAATTTACCTTTTGTTTTTTTAATAAAAAACTCTGAACCATAGCTCCATCCTTTGCCGATAAGCAGTTCGCCATAAACCTGGTCATTTAAATACAATAGGGCATTATCTCTGAAATCAATCTGATTTTTCATCCATTTATAATACACCTCAACGGATGTTTCCAATCCCAAGTCAAAATTTTTGAAAAAACCTATTGCCACCTGATTGCTGATTTGGGGCTTAATATTTATATTGGCCGGAATCCATTGGTCGGTAGGCAAAGCAAAAGAAGTGTTGGATGCCTGCTGCAAATATTGAAACGTTCGGTTATAGGATACCTTAACGGCATCATTTTTGGTAAAGTTATAACTTGCACTGGCTCTGGGTTCCAATCCCTGATAAGTATTGATAAAGGCATTCTTTTTATACGTAAAAGTATCTATAACCCGGGGTGCAGCTCCGGCGCTATCATAAGCAAATTGGTATTCTTTGGCACTACCCAGATTATTAAAAATTGAATATCGGATACCATAGCGAATTTTAAAACGAACATTAAACTTATATTCGTGTTCGGCATATAAGGCACTTTCCAGAGCTTTTCTTTTTTCTAAAATTATTGGGGCTGTAAGTATGGAACCATCTCCAATAGGCCTTATTTCGCCGGGATTAAAGGTGTGATGGGTTATTATTCCTCCAAAATTGAATTTATTGTCGGGATTATAAAACCAAGCAAAATCTGATTTATAACTCAAATCGGTAATACCTTGTGTAAAATCGAGGCTATTGGCTTCAGAAAGATTTACCTTAAAATAATAATCAAAATCACTGAAAATAAATGTTTGATTGCAAAAAAGTTTTTTATTAAATAAGTGATTCCAGCGAACTGTGGCCGTCCTGTTTCCCCAGCTATTTCCAAAAATACTTGCAAAATCAAATTTATCTCTTCCAAAATAACCGGAGATAAAAAGTTTATCCTTATCGCTTAGTTTATAATTAATCTTGGCATTAAAATCATAAAAATAGAGCTTGCTGTTTTTGGCTTCTTCAATTGGTGCCAATGGTAAAAAAATATCAGCATACGACCGTCGGCCGGATATAATAAAAGATGCCTTGTTTTTAACAATGGGTCCTTCTAAAGTAAGCCGGCTCGAAAGCAGACCAATACCGCCCGTTCCGGCAAATTTTTTATTATTCCCTTCCTTCATTCGTATATCAATCAGAGAAGAAAGCCGTCCACCATATTGAGGTGGTATTCCTCCTTTATACACATCCAAATCGCGGATGGCGTCGCCATTGAAAACCGAAAAGAAACCCAGTAGATGGGATACATTATAAACGGTGGCCTCATCCAATAATATTAAATTTTGATCCTGAGTTCCGCCTCTTACACTGAATCCGGCGTTACCTTCACCCGCACTAATAATGCCAGGCAACATTGTTACAATTTTTAAAACATCCACTTCGCCAAAAACCACCGGGATGCGTTTTACTGTTTGCATATCCAGTTTTATCACATTAATTTGTTTGTTTTCTACCTTCGATTCCTGAACTTGTGCATTAATAGTTATTTCTTCAATTTCCTTTGCTTTTTCGGTAAGCTCAATATTTAAAGTTGTGTTTTTATCCAACACGACTGATTTTTCTACCTCATCATAACCAATATACCTGTATGAAACTTTATAACTTCCCTTAGGAATTGTAAGCGAATAAAAGCCATACGAATTGGTAGCTACTCCATATGTTGTACCCTGAATGATAACCGTAGCTCCGGGAAGATCTTCACCGGTTTTGGAATCGGTAATGCGGCCGCTGATGGTATAATTTTGCGCAAAAATAAGGGTGGTGAAAAATATAAAAAAGGCAGTAAAAAGCGATTTGAACATATTTGAAATTAATGCGGTGCAAAAATATTTTTAAATTACGTGAGTTGGTGCGGCATTAGACTATATTTATGTAAAATCTGATTAACGGGGGAAATGTTTTTGGGAAATGGGAAAATAATGAATAATTCCAAAATTTCAATTTTCAATCTGAATTAACCGTAATTCGTAATTTCAAATTCGTAATTAAATGAATGACATTAAAAAATGGATACCTAATATTTTAACGCTTGGAAATTTGATGTGTGGGATGTTGGCTTGCCTAACAGCCGCCGTGCAAAGTGGTATTTTTATGGGAGAGTTTATATCAACAGATTATAATTGTGTTTTTAATGCAACACATTATAATTGCTTGCTGGTACCATCACTTTTTATATTTGGAGCTGCCATTTTAGATTTTCTGGATGGTTTAGCAGCCCGCTTATTAAAAGTGCATTCAGAATTAGGCAAACAATTAGACAGTTTGGCCGATATGGTAAGTTTTGGGGTAGCTCCTTCTTTTATAATTTTTAGTTATAATTTAATGGGTGAGTATTCTTTTATGGGTTTATTCATCGGAATTTTCGCCTGCATCCGTTTAGCCAAATTTAATATTGATACCCGCCAAAGCGATTCATTTTTGGGTTTGCCTGTGCCAAGCGTAGGAATAATTATAGCTTCTTTGCCTTTTATAGATAAAAATGGTTTATTAGCCTTCATGCGCGATCCTTGGTTTGTGGCAGGTTTGGTGGTTTTGTTGTGTATTTTAATGGTTTGCGAATTACCTTTATTGGCTTTAAAATTTAAAAATTACAGCCTCAAAGATAATTTTTACAGCTATTTGGTTTTGTTGATTGGGTTGATTTCAATTTTAATTTTTCATTTCCAGGGATTACCTTTAGTAATTTTGGGATATGTGCTGGTGTCGTTGATTTCGAGGAAGAAGGTTAAAGGATAATGGGTAAAGGATAAAGGGTAAAGTAAAAAGGGTAAAGTAAAAAGGTTGATTTTATTTAACTTTTCCAAAGTTTTGGAACTTTGGAAAAGTTTTTCTACCAATATCGTATTTTTGCCCTTATTTAAAAAGAATGAAATTTATAGCTGAAATAAACGTAATGCCCCACAAAAATTTGTTAGATCCACAGGGCAAAGCCGTAACCGGAAGTATGGCTGCCATTGGCTTGCCACAGGTTCAAAATGTGCGGGTAGGAAAACATATTACCATGGAAATAGATGCCGCAAACGAAGATGAAGCCAAAACAAAAACGGACGAAGCCTGCCGTAAATTATTGGCCAATCAGGTGATGGAATTTTTTGAATTTACGATTCACACTGCTTAGAACTTAGAACAAAGAACTTAGAACTTTTTTAAAATGCACATCGAACAACTCTACACCAACTGCCTGTCTCAAGCCGCTTATTATATAGAAAGCAATGGCGAAGTGGCAATCGTTGATCCTATCCGCGATTATCAGGTTTATATTGATAAAGCCAATGAACATGGCCATAAAATAAAATATGTTTTTGAAACTCATTTCCATGCCGATTTTGTTTCGGGACATGTGGATTTGGCCAATGCAACAGGCGCTACAATTATCTATGGCCCAAAAGCCGAAACAGGTTTTGATGCCCTGATAGCCACCGATGGACAAATTTTTAAATTAGGAAATATTACTCTGACGGCACTTCATACTCCAGGTCACACCCCGGAAAGCACTTGCTATTTATTAAAAGATGAAACCGGAAAAGACCATTGTGTTTTTACCGGTGATACCTTATTTGTTGGAGATGTAGGCCGTCCGGATTTGTTGGATGGAAATCCGGATTTAAATACAGAAAAAATGGCCGGTTGGTTGTATGATTCTTTAAATACAAAGCTAAAAACTTTGGCCGATAACGTCATAGTTTATCCTGCCCATGGCCCCGGTTCGGCTTGTGGTAAAAGTTTGGGTAAAGAAACCTTTAGCACCATTGGAATTCAAAAAGCAAGTAACTATGCCATGGCCGACCAAACCAAAGAGGAATTTATAAAACAAGTAACAGAAGGTATCACCGCCCCACCCGATTATTTTTTTAAAGATGCTAAACTCAATAAACAAGGCTATGCCAGCATATCGGAAATAGAAACCAATGGGATGAAAGCCCTTTCGGTAAATGAATTTGAAACCCTGAAAACCGATGGAGCTTTGATAATTGACAGCCGTGATCCTTTGGTTTTTGAAAATGGATTTGTTCCCCGTTCCATAAGCATTGGCTTGAACGGACAGTATGCAATTTGGGCGGCTACCTTATTTGAATTGGATAGAAAAATAATTTTAATAACTGAACCCGGACAAGAACATGAAAGTGTTACCCGCCTTGCCCGAGTGGGTTTTGATAATATTGCCGGTTATTTAAACGGTGGTTTTGATGGCTGGGCCAATGCGGGTAAAAAAACAGATTTATTAATTTCCGTAGATTCCGAAGAATTAGGTTTGGAACAAAAGCATGGAAAAAATATAGGGATTATTGATGTCCGCAAGCCATCCGAATTTGAACAAGGCCATGTGGAAGGAGCAGAATTTAATACCCTCGCCAATATTCAAAATAATTTGGAAGCCATTGATAAAGACAAAGACCAATACGTTTATTGTGGAGGTGGATACCGCTCGGTAATTGCCTGTTCAATTTTAAAAGCCAATGGCTACCACAAAGTGAATAATGTTTACGGGGGTTTTGGGGCTATAAAAAATGATGAGAGGGTAAAACTTTCAGTACCTGAAATTCAAATTCCAAATTGCAATTTATAAATCCCGAAATATAAATTCCAAATTCCAAATTCCAAATAAATTCCAAAACGGAAAATTCAAATTACGAATTAAGTTAAGAAATGAAATTTGAGAATAACTGGAAACATAAAACTCTTGAAAATCTTGAGAAGGATGTTTGGCCTTCGTTAAGTCCGGATGAAGGTTCCTATTTAATTAAGACCTGCAATTCACTTCGTAAAAAACAATTAAAAGACTTTACTACAGAAGACTTGAGAGAAATGATTGGACAGGATATTGGTTTAAAATATTTAATCCCTATTGCAATAGACATTTTGAAATCTGAAATCCTCGCTGAAGGCAACCTTTATGAAGGTGACTTACTGAAAAGCGTTTTGACAAGTGATAAAAACTTTTGGCGAAAGGAAAAAGATAATTGGAAAATAATATGTGACCTATTTAATAAAAATAAAAAAACTTTAGATGAATGTGAAACTACCTGGAATATAAGAAAAGGTTGGTTTGACGCATTTAAAGATTTTGAAAAAATAAATTAGAATGTCTGCATTTTATAAAGATTTGACAATTTTTTAAAAGATATTAAATCTTAATTCAATACCGAAATTCCAAATAACAAAATCCAAATAACAAATAAATTCCAAAAGGGAAAATTCAAATTTCAAACCGGATTTCCCGAAAGGAGTTTGATTTTTTAAAATTTGATAATTGAATATTATTTGTGATTTATTATTTGTCTTTTGTGATTTTACAGTATTGTTTTGGGCCCTTTTTAAAATTACATTTGCCCCTCTTTTCAAATAGATTTCATGAGCGTTTTAGTAAATAAAAATTCCAAAGTTGTAGTGCAGGGTTTTACCGGTACCGAAGGTACTTTTCATGCAGGGCAAATGATAGAATACGGCACCAATGTGGTAGGTGGTGTTACGCCAGGCAAAGGTGGCCAAACCCATTTGGACCGCCCTGTTTTTAATACCGTTCAAGATGCTGTAACCAAAGCCGGAGCCAATGTTTCCATCATTTTTGTACCGCCACCTTTTGCCGCCGATGCCATTATGGAAGCGGCTGATGCAGGAATAAAAGTGATAGTGTGTATTACCGAAGGCATCCCAATAAATGATATGATTGGGGTAAAAGCCTATATCAAAAAACGGGATTGTACCTTGATTGGCCCTAATTGCCCGGGAGTTATTACCCCTGAAGAAGCCAAAATTGGTATTATGCCGGGGTTTGTGTTTAAAAAAGGAAGAATAGGAATTGTATCCAAATCAGGAACTTTAACGTATGAAGCTGCCGACCAAATTGTAAAAGCAGGTCTTG
This sequence comes from uncultured Chitinophaga sp., assembly GCA_964355045.1. Lineage (GTDB taxonomy): Bacteria > Bacteroidota > Bacteroidia > NS11-12g > UBA9320 > JABWCE01. The sequence continues at coordinate 18,706 of CAYHCM010000014.1, forward strand.
GTATTTCTACAGCCATTGGTATTGGTGGTGACCCAATTATTGGTACCACGACTCAGGATGCGATAGAATTATTTATGAACGACCCCGAAACGGATGCCATTGTGATGATTGGCGAAATAGGCGGAAGTTACGAAGCCGATGCCGCCCGTTGGATAAAAGCCACCGGAAATAAAAAAGTGGTGGTTGGGTTTATTGCCGGACAAACCGCCCCTCCCGGCCGCCGCATGGGACATGCCGGAGCCATAGTAGGTGGAACTGATGATACAGCCGCAGCCAAAATGAAAATTATGGCCGAATGCGGAATTTATGTAGTGGAGTCTCCTGCCGATATAGGAACGAAAATGGTGGAGGCTTTGAGTGTTAGGGTGAATTAGGATTGAGTGGATAATAGAATTCTATTATTATTCTCCGTCAAATACCTCAAAATCTTCAACATACTTTTTTAACGTTGATGAGGTTTTAAACCTCGTCAATGTTTGTACGTCAACGTTTGCAGGGAGCTTTAATACCCCAATATTTTCAACATACTTTTATAACTCTGTTCTTTAGAAAAGATACGAGTTGAGACAATACCATCCGAATCTTTATCAATAATAATATGCTTGGGTGCCGGTACCAGGCAATGCTGAATTCCGCCATAGCCACCCACACTTTCCTGATAGGCACCGGTATTAAAAAAACCAATATACAACGGGTCTTCGTTGCTGAATCGCGGGAGATATATAGCATTGACGTGTTGTTCTGAATTGTAGTAATCATCGCTGTCACAGGTCAATCCACCCAACAAAACCCGTTCGTATGTTTTGTCCCATCGATTAATGGGCAACATCAAAAACTTTTTGTTAATAGCCCATGCATCGGGCAATGTGGTCATAAAACTGCTGTCAATCATATTCCATTTTTCCCGGTCGTTTTGTTGTTTTTGATACAAAACCTGATAAATGGCTCCCCCACTTTCACCAACGGTAAACGAACCAAACTCGGTAAAAATATGAGGCTCTTCAATATGATTTTCGTGGCACACCTGTTTTATTTGTGCTACTATTTCCTCGGCCATATAAGCGTAATCGTATTCGAATGATAAGGAATTTTTAATTGGAAAACCTCCGCCTATATTCAATGAATCCAAGGTTGGGCAACTTTTCTTTAAAGCACAATATACCTTCAAGCATTTGTGCAATTCGTTCCAGTAATAGGCTGTATCAGCAATACCTGTATTGATAAAAAAGTGAAGCATTTTAACTTCTACATTAGGTTTGTCCTTAATCTGATCTAAATAAAACGGAACGATATCCTTGTATCCGATTCCCAGACGACTGGTATAAAATTCAAACTTCGGCTCTTCTTCTGCAGCCAGTCTGATTCCGATTTTAAAAGGTTTTTCCACCAATGCAGTTAGTCGGTCAAGTTCACTTTTATTATCTAAAATGGGCAGCACATTTTCAAAATCATCGTTTATAAGCCGGGCAATATTTTCAATATAGGTATCGGTTTTAAAACCATTGGAAATAATATATTGCTGTTTGTTTATTTTACCTTCAATAAAAAGAGATTCAATTATATCAATATCAAATCCCGACGACGTTTCGATATGGATATCGTTTTTTAAGGCTTCCTCCAGCACAAACTGAAAGTGACTGCTTTTGGTACAATAACAATAATGATATTTAGCCTGATAATCGCATTTGGCCATGGCCACATTAAACCACATTTTTGATTTTTTTATATTCTCAGAAATTTTTGGCACATAATGAAATTTAAGAGGTGTGCCATATTGTTTTATCAAATCCATGAGATACATACCATGAAAAGTAAGTGTATTATCTTCTAATTGAAACTCCTCCTGAGGAAAATTAAAAGTCTGCTGAATAAGATCAATGTATTTATTTTTCATGTATAATTTAAATCAATTTTTTAAACCAAGGTCACATGGAACACTTTTTAAACTTATATTTAATACAATAGGATTAAAAAGTATTTCATTATGCAAGTAGGTTACTTCCGGTTTTTTGCGCAAAAGTAACTCATTTGAATTCTATTTTAAATTGATTCTTTAATAGCGTTGCAAATATTTAATTTCGCTGCAAAATGTCAGACATATTTCAATGGTTTGGATTAAATTCGGAAAATTCGGTAAACGATATCATTCAGTGGATTGGAATGCTTTCAGGCATTGGTGCCGTTTATTTATTATATAAAAACCATATAATGACCTGGCCAATTGGGTTTATTAATATAGGTTGCTTTTTATGGATATGCTGGCAGGAAAGATTATACGGCGATTTTGCAGTTAATATTATGTTTTTGGTAGTTGGTATATGGGGGTGGATCCACTGGAATTATCAATCTATCAAACTACCGGGAATACTTTCGGGCAGGCAACGAATTTTCTGGGTGGTACTAACAGTATTAACAATACCACTCACCTTTATTTATTTTAAAAATAAAACGGATTGCAGCTACCCTTTGCTGGAATCAGCTATTCTGAATCTTAGCATCGTTGGGCAATGGCTTACAGCTAAACGGAAATTTGAAAATTGGTTTATTTGGATTGTAGCTGATATATTAATGGTAATAGTTTATACACTCAAAGGTATTTATCCTTTCGCCATTTATGCCGCAATTGTTTTAATTATTGGGATATTCGGATTATTAAGTTGGAGAAAAATGTTGGCTTCAATTACTTCCTGAGCTTCATTTGGCATTTTTTACAGTAGGTATTATTCACCCGGTCCACTATTTTTATGGAACCTTCTGCCGAATTCATCACGCAGAATTTAGAATTTTTACAATGCGGCAATCCAAAATTATGCCCTAATTCATGTTTCGTTATTTTTAAAACCCTTTGGTTTAAATGATTTTTATTTTTTCCAAGCCGGAATAATGAAACCACTGATGCCACTCCGGGTTGATAGCCCAAACCAAAAATACCCCAATCCTGTTTTCCATCTTTTGTTATACTAATATCAGCCGAAGTAAGGGCTAAGATATAATCAACCGAATCAGGTTTTATGTTTTTAAGATATTTTAAAATTTCAGCAGCGCGATATCGTTTCCGAGGCTCATACCATGCCGCTTTCGGCAATTGAGATTCGCCAAGAACTATCACTTTGAACCTTTCATTATCCTCAATTGATTTCTTCACCTCCTCAATAATATAGTACCGGTCATTTTCTAATCCCAGAGGTAAAATGGCAATGATTGTGTGTTCCTGTCCTTTATCAGAACAGCCATAAATTAATAGTATCAGGCAAAATAGAAGAAGCTTATTTATATCCAATAAATATCTATTTGAGCTTGGCGCATCCGGCAAAGGCATAACGAAATCAAATTTAAAGTTTAGGTGAACTATTTTCTTATTGGCATTTTATATTTCTCCAAATTAAAAAACCGCAGAATTTCTGCGGTTTTTAATCTAATATTTTAAAAATTATTTATTAATTGGTAATAGTAACTTTAGTACATAATCCTATTGATTGCTTAATAAATGCATAGTTTTTGGTTCCTACTGCCTTTACCTGCATAATGTAATTTATTACCTGCAAGCTACCATTAGCAGTTAAGCCCAACTTTACAATTTCTGCTTTTGGCACAGTATGGGAAGTAATTGTATTGTTAAAAACACGTTTATAAGTTGCAGAAGGCCCTTTAATAATCAGGATTACTGAATCGGAGCCTGAACTATTTGCCCAGGATATCAATTTGTCCTGAAATGTATTCATTGCGTAAAATTCGCCGATACTTGGAATACTTGGCATCGCGGTTCCATCATTATTATCTATTACCGGTACATCATTTGCGGTATTACCACTCGTTTTCCAATAAATCTGGTTTTGATAAACAAGCCCGGTAGGTTCGGTTATTGATGGTGCAAAAAAATAAATGTTATCATCACTTTTAGTTGCATCTTTTGAATTTATTTTAACTGTACCGGCTTCTACTTTTAGTGTAGGGTTCTTGCCTTTATAAAACATGGCATGGGCCGTACCAACAATTAATTCGGTACCTCCATTTTTTGTGTCAATATTAGTGGCTACTAAAATTCCATCCACACTTGGTATGGATAACGGAAGTGTAATTTCAGGTGCTGTAATTGGTGTTGGTTCAGGGTCTCCTCCATCAGGTTTGCAATTTTGCAAGGCAAACGCCCCTATAACAGTTAAGGCAATAATTATTTTTTTATACATAGTTGAAATTTTTCTTCAAACGTAATTGGATTTTAACAGATTATCAAGTCATATTAAAAAATGCCTTTATTAATTGAAAAAACAAAACCCCATCTCATTATGAAACGGGGTTTGTTAAATCTTTATTACAGTTTTTTTTATCTTAAATCAATCTCCACCACACCGGGTTTTGAGGCTTTATCAAATTTAAAAAATGAATCTTCTAATTTAATATTGGGGGTAAAACTAATTATTTCATACATGGATTCTACCCCGTTTTTATTCAATACGGTCATGTCCATTATTTTTTTGGCTACCTTATCTATTGTAAGTTTTATTTTAAAAAAAGGCTTTTTTTTATCGGTTGGCGTAAGTTCTATTTGTTCGGTTACCACAGTTCCTTTTTTACCTTCGCCAATAAATTTTGATAAAAATCCTTTTTCATAAACGGTAAAAATTTCGCTTGGATTAATGTCGGAATTTTTAGGATTATAATTACTTATTTGTACTTCATTGGCATCTTTCAGATACGTCCACATGGTTTTTCCATCGCAATAAATATCCTGCCCGTCCATTTCTATACGAAATTTTTTACCCTTAACGTATAATATTCCTTTTTCTGATTGAGAACTTTTGTCCTGCTTGTTAAAAATTTTTATTTTAAAAGCGGCTTTAATTGATTTGTAAGACTTATAGTTCTTACTCACTTTATCTAAAATCTGGCTGGCGGCTTTGTCATTATTTACAAAGGCTGATGTCATAAATATCGTCAATACTAACGCAAACGGCATGATTGAACGAAATGTAAAGAATTTTTTAATAGCTATAGTTTTCATTTCTTTAATATCTCTTGCAATACGTGTTCCAAGCTTGTTTCGTCTTTTATTAAAACTTCCCTTGCCTGACTCCCCTTAAACGGGCCTACAATATTAGCAATTTCCATTTGATCTATCAAGCGTCCTGCACGATTATATCCAATTTTCATTTTTCGCTGAAGCAGTGATGTGCTTCCCTGCTGACTGTTTACAATTACCCTTGCTGCATCTTCAAACATGCTGTCCCAGTCGTCAGGTCCCATATCATCAGCATCCATTTCACCATCCTCATCGGCTACTTTTGGCAATATATAGGCTTGAGGATACCCTCGTTGTGAACCGATAAAACTTGTTATTTTTTCTACTTCCGGAGTATCCACAAAAGGACATTGCAAACGAATAAGGTCATTCCCATTGGAAAATAACATATCGCCCCTTCCTACCAATTGATCGGCGCCGTTGGCATCCAATATGGTACGACTGTCAATTTTTGACGTAACCCGAAATGCAATTCGGGCCGGAAAGTTGGCTTTAATAGTTCCGGTAACGATATTAACCGAAGGCCTTTGAGTGGCCAATACCAGGTGAATTCCTATGGCACGTGCCAATTGAGCCAAACGACCTATGGGATGTTCAACTTCTTTACCGGCAGTCATTATTAAATCGGCCACTTCGTCCACTATTACTACGATATAGGGTAAAAAACGATGACCTTCCGTCGGGTTCAGCTTACGACTTATAAATTTTACATTGTACTCCTTAATATTTCTCACCATAGCCCATTGCAGCAATTCATAACGGCTGTCCATTTCAATACATAGAGATTTTAAGGTAGTAATGACCTGTTTATTGTCGGTCATAATGGCTTCACCGTCTCCGGGCAGTTTGGCTAAATAGTGCCTTTCAATGGTTCTGAAAAGCGTAAGTTCAACCTTTTTGGGATCTACTAAAACAAACTTTAATTCAGCAGGATGTTTTTTGTATAGGAGCGAAATTAATAAAGCATTTAAACCAACTGATTTACCTTGGCCTGTTGCTCCCGCCATTAACAGATGGGGCATCCTGGTAAGGTCGGATACAAATACTTCGTTTGCTATTGTTTTGCCCAGGCATACCGGTAATTCCATTTCAGCATTCAGAAACTTTGGGCTCATTAACATAGATTTCATCGAAACAATCTTCGGATTTTTATTGGGTACTTCAATACCAATAGTACCCTTACCCGGAATTGGGGCAATAATCCGTATGCCCAATGCGGCAAGGCTTAGGGCAATATCATCCTCCAGATTTTTTATTCGCGAAATTTTAATACCGGCCGAAGGAACTATTTCAAATAAAGTTACAGTAGGACCGGTTGTGGCTTTAATACTTGAAATACTGATGCTATAATTTTTAAGAGTTTCCACAATCATATTTTTGCTTTTTTCAAGCTCCTCCATGGTTACCTCTTTTTGGGCTTCCCCGCCATAATCATTCAATAAATCTATTTGCGGAAACTGGTAATCCCTTAAATCAAGCCTCGGATCAAAAGGAGTATCTATTCCATAATGTTCGTCCGCTAAAGGCTCGCTCTTTTTATCAATTATAAACGGGGGCTCGGGTTCTTCAGGTATATTATTAACCTCCAATGATAGTTCAGGTTCATCAATAACTCCCTTTTTTTTCTTGGTGTCCACAATCTTAAAACTGAATTCATTTACATCATTCTCATCATCAAAACTATCAAGCTCTATCCGGTCTTTTTCAAACAAGGTATCGCCTGCATATACCTGAGTATCATCCGAATCATCATAAAATTCAGAAGCAGGTTTGGCCAGTGCCGGAATAAATTTTTGGGCATAACTTTTAAATCCGATTGGCTCAAAGTTAAATACCAGCCACATGATGGCATAAGCGGTAACGAACAGAATTATTAAAGCACCCGGTAATCCCAATATCTGCCGTATAGAATCAAACATCCAGAACCCTACTCCGCCTCCCCAAACAGGGCTTACACTATGAAACAACGACCCTGAAGCAAACATAAACCATAACCCCACTGTTGCTACATATTTTAGCCATTTAAACGGGTTTATTATTTTTTTATTTACCAATAATAACAGTCCGAAATGCATGGCAAACACAGGTACAAGTAAGGATAATAATCCAAAACCTTTATACATTAAAGCATATCCGAAATTGGCGCCCAATACGCCCATCCAGTTTCTAATATCAAAGTTATTAACTACCTGAAAAGGGTCGGAAACCTGACCTTGCAAAATGCTGAGATCGGTTTTCCAATACAAAGCGAATGATAGCAATGCCGCTGCCGAAAACAAGGAGAAACAAATCAAAAGTATCCCGAATATTTTACGGGTAGTATCGTCTTTAAGCGTAATGACATCGCTAATATCAGAGGCTTTAAAGGAAGGGTCATTTTTCGATTTGCCCTTGACCGCCTTTGCGCTTGTGTATTTTGATTTTGGAGGAGGTTTTAATTCATTTTCAAAATCGCTAACCACTTTGCTCCGGCTTCGTATATCATTCTCAAACTTTGTCATCTGTAACCACCAAATATAAACTTACTAAATCTTACATTTAATTGGTACTTCTACTAACGTTTGTGGATAACCGTTTATTTTATGACGAATAATTTGCCATCTTCGGCCAATTCGGTATTTGGAAAAATAGTTCGTGCCTCAGCCAGCAATTCTTCTGTATCAGCATAGCGCGATGAAAAATGACCTATAACAAGCAATCGGGCATTACATAATTTAGCCATTTCGGCGGCCTGCATGGCTGTGCTATGATAAGTGGTATTTGCCTTGTCCAATAGATTGTTCAGGTAAGTGGATTCGTGGTAAAGAATATCGGTATTGGTAAATGCTGAAGCCAATTTGGGTAAAAACAACGTGTCGGTAATAAATGTATATGAATATTTTAAATGGTAAGGAAAAGTAAAATCTTTATATGAAAAGTTTTGACCCTGATTTATAAAATTCCTCCCTTGTTTAAATTCTTTAATGGCCGGAATACCAAGTAATGCCAAGTCGCATTTATCTTTATCAATTTTTAATGAATGATGGTTCAACTCGAAATGGTAACCATAGCAAGCAATCCTGTGTTGTAAAGGGATAGCAGTTACACACAGTTCGTTTTCTTCATAAATTTTTTGTGAATTCTTTGCAGTTATTTCAGTAACCAAAACTTCATATCGCGGAACAATTTCAGCGTGTTTGAAATTATGAAACAACAAACTTTTTATTCCTTTGGGCCCGTAAATCTTAAGGGGTTTATCTCTTCCATATAAGGCTAAGGTATTCAGTAATCCTGGTAATCCAAGATAATGGTCGCCATGCAAATGACTGATAAATATGCAGTCTATTTTAAAGGCGTTTATCTTTCGTTTAAGCATTTGCCATTGTGTTCCCTCACCGCAATCTATCAAAATAACTTTTCCGGCCATTTCTAAAACTTGTGCGGTATTCCCTCTGTAAAGCGAAGGAGCTGCTGAGCCACATCCTAATATTGTTAGCTTACTATCCAACTGCTAACTTTCCTCCGAAAATAATTCCTTGTCCAGCCATTCCGATTCAATGATATCAATAGCCTCATCAATATTCGCTGCAATATTTATTTTATCTTTTAAGGGCACTATTATCTTTTCTGATCCGGTAACCAATAATAAATAACCACCTTTAATTACCAACTCGTCATTCAAAAAAAGGAGTTGTTCTATATCATCCTCAAGTAGAAAGTCGAGTGAACCAATATAAAAAATCACATAACATACTTCCGCAAAATCTCCCAAAATTTGATTGATAATATCATCCAAATCTTCAATTTCCAAATAATCCTGTTCAGGCTCTAAAAGTATATAATGTTCGTTGTGTGTGGTATGATATGCCATAAGATTTACCAATGCAAATTTTAATCTTTAATTTCGCAATCCCAAAAAGGCCGCAGATTAAGTTGATTTATGTGATTAGGATGATTTTTTTTGATAGTAATAACAACAATTTTTCAAGATTAATATAAGAACAAGCAATATTACCAAAATTTAAATAACTTAAACTATAATATATTTATAATGACATTAAAAATAGCATTGATTACAGGCGCCACGGCTGGAATAGGTAAAGCAACCGCCATAAAATTGGCCAAATCAGGATTTGATCTTTTGATTTGTGGCCGAAGAGCCGACCGGTTGAAAGAGGTTAGTGACGAAATTTCCGCCCTTGGAGTTAAAGTTTTAGCCCAAGTTCTGGATATTAGAAACCGAGCCGATGTGGAATCTTTTATTAATTTATTGCCCGCTGAATGGAAAAATATTGAAGTTTTGGTTAATAATGCCGGTTTAGCTGCGGGATTAAGTTCCTTTGCAGAAGGCGATTTGGATGATTGGGACGAAATGGTTGATACCAATATTAAAGGGCTTTTATATATTTCACGGATGGTAATGCCGCTTATGGTGGCTAATAAAAAAGGGCATATAATAAATATAGGTAGCATAGCCGGTAAAGAAATTTACCCAAATGGAAATGTATATTGCGGAACCAAGCATGCGGTGGATGCCCTTACAAAATCTATGCGTCGTGAATTGGCAGAACATAATATCCGGGTAACCGGGATTCATCCGGGAGCTGTGGAAACCGAATTTTCCATAGTAAGATTTAAAGGGGATGAAGAAAAAGCAGCAAAGGTTTATGAAGGTTTTGAAAATCTGGTAGCCGATGATATAGCGGAAGCCATTTTATGGTGTATATCACGACCAGCCAACGTTAATATTAATGATTTGGTGATAATGCCTGTGGCTCAACCGGCGGCAGGGCTTATTATAAGAGGGAAGGCGTAAGAACCAAGTTCCAAAAATCAAATTCGAAAGCCAATATTTGAATATTGGAATTTCATATTTCTATTGCAGAGAAGGTTTGGAATTTGGAATTTGGGATTTTTTTGTTTTTTGACTTTTGTTTTTTGTTTTTTGGAATTTATTTAAATTTAGTATCCTGTAGCTCCTCCAAGCAACATATCACGACTATGTATGGCACAAATAGGAATTGAAGAATGATTAATTAATTGTTGGGCAAACGAACCCATAAACCAGCCTCCACCTTCAGTACCTGTCATCATCATTATTAATCCGGCCTTTTTTTCAATGGCATAATCAATACAAGTTTGAGGAACATTATTTCCCTGCCTAACTTCATTTGTATATTGAACATTGCGCTCATCAAAATATTCCTCAGCTTGTCGGGCATAAGCCACAATCAGACGTTTAGTTTCTTCGCTTTTGTCTTTACTTAGAGCTAAAATATGTATAGTAGCATTAAAACCTTTCGCTAATACAACTGCATAAGGCACCTTTTGTCGGGTTTCCATGCTATCGTCTAATGGAAGAATAATATCAGTAAATTTCATATCAACCGAATCTTCCATTACAGTAATAACCGGACACGACGATGCACTAACCACTCTGCTGGTATTACTTCCAATCCAGTAAGGTTGAAATCCCTTTTTTCCGTGAGCACCCATAAATATAAGGTCAGCGCCTAAATCCCTTTCCGCACCGGCTATTTCTTTGCTCACCGTTCCCCTCCTTTCCATATAGTTAATTTTTACTCCATAGCGCACAGCTTTTTCTTTTACGATGGCACTAAAATCGGCCTGTATTGATTGTTTGGTTTTTACATTAACAACATACAACTCAGAGCCAAACGACCTGCATGTTTGAAGAGCCTTGTCCAAAGCTATTTCTGAAGCCCGGGAATTGTCATAACCAATCAGGATTTTTTTAAATCTATAGTCCATAAAGTGCTTAATTTTCCTTCGAAAGTAATTTAATTTTAAAAATTACCAAACTTAATTTTACAAAAGTGAAAAATGAGTTGGAAAATTAAGAGTTAGGGATGGCAAAGAGATTATATTTGTTGGGATAGTTAGCGAGTTCTTATTAAATTAATAAATATTATGCGAACCATTTTTCAATCTCTTTATCCAATTCTTCTTCAGAAATTGTTTGCCCGTTTTTAGATTGTTCCATACCATTTTCTACTTTTTCGATAACGTACATTTTCTCAAATAAATCATCCATAGAAAATTTTTCGGGTAAATCGTTTATGATTTTTAAAACTATACTTTTCAGTAACATATTGAATAAATTTTTAACAAAGCTACAATTTGAAATAATTAATAATAAAAAAGTTGTGGCATTCAAACCTGACAGGTTTTGAAAACCTGTCAGGTTTAGGCCAAAACAAACTTCCTCGCCAATTCCATTGCCCCTTCCAAGCCCTCTTTTTTCTTCCCCCCGGCAGTTGCAAAAAACGGTTGACCACCGCCACCGCCATCTATTTCTTTGGCCCATTCGCGGATGAGTTGCCCGGCATTCCAGCCTTTTTCTTTTACAAGATTTTCACTAATAGTGATGGATAACAAAGGCTTATCATTAATAACACAACCCAATACTGCAAATAAATTTTCGATTTCATTTTTCAATTGAAAACATAAATCTTTTAATCGGTCGGCATTAGCAATATCAATGGTTTGTATTAAATAATTGATACCATTGGAAGAAGTAATATTTTGTTTTAATAAAGTTTTTAAATCAGCCGTTTTTTCCAAATCGTAGGTTTCCAATTGCTTTTTTAAACTTTGGTTTTCGGCAATCAATTGATTAATGGTTTTTAAAACATCAGCAGGATTAGAAAGCACTGATTTAACCGATTCCAAAACTTCTAATTTTTGAGCAATGTATTTTTCAGCTTTTGCTCCGGTGATGGCTTCAATACGGCGAACTCCGGCAGCCACAGCAGTTTCGGCAGTAATAACCATGTTACCAATTTCACCTGTATTTTTTACATGGGTTCCGCCACACAGTTCCATCGAAAAATTTTGATCAAAAATAATTACCCTTACCGTATCCCCATATTTTTCGCCAAACAAAGCCGTGGCTCCCATGCCTTTGGCTATTTCTATTGGTACATCCCGTTTTTCATCAAGGGCTATTTGGTCACCAATTTTTTGTTTTACAATTCTTGAAATTTTTGAAAGTTCATCCTCCCCAATTTTGGCAAAATGAGAAAAGTCAAAGCGTAATCTATCGGGTTCTACCAAAGAACCTTTTTGGGCTATGTGATTTCCTAAAACTTCCTTTAAAGCTGCGTGAAGCAAATGGGTAGCTGAGTGGTTTTTCGTAATATCCTGTCTTCTTGATTTATCAATCGTTGCCTCAAATTTTTGATTAAGATTGGCTGGTAATTTTTCAAGGGTATGAATAATTAAATTGTTTTCTTTGGTGGTATCAATTATCTTAATTTTTTCATTGTTTTCTAATCCAACCAATACGCCTGTATCTCCCACTTGTCCGCCACTTTCGGCATAAAACGGGGTGACTGAAAAGACAGCATGAAAACTATTTTTTCCTTTGGCATTTACAGTTCTATAACGGCAAATTTTTAAAATTGCCTCAGTAAAATCATAGCCAATAAATTCGGTCTCTTCATCTTCCTCAATTATATTCCAGTCGCCGGTTGTTTTTTCAGCATCCTTACGGCTTCGGGATTTTTGTTTTAAAAGTTGTTCTTCAAAGCTTTTTTCATCCACTGTAAAACCATTTTCGGCGGCTATTAATTTTGTTAAATCTATTGGGAAACCAAACGTATCATACAATTCGAAAGCCTGATTTCCGGGAATTATTTTATTAGAATCGTTTAAAAAAAGTCCATGTAATATTTCCAATCCTTTTGACAAAGTGCTTAAAAAAGTTTTTTCCTCCTCCAATATCACTTTGCTCACAAATTCCCTTTGCTCATACAATTCAGGAAAAACCTTTTCAAATTTTGTAGCCAAAGGCAAAACCAATTTATAAATTTCGGCTTGCTTAAATCCTAAAGTGCTGTATCCATAGCGGATGGCACGTCTTAAAATACGGCGTATTACATATCCGGCGCCGGTATTGGAAGGTAATTGCCCATCGGCAATTGTAAAACTTAGTGCCCGGATATGGTCCGCAATTACCCGAAAAGCAATATTTATTTTTTCGGTTTCTCCATATCTTTTACCCGAAATATTCTCTAATTCATTAATTGTTTCTAAAAATATATCGGTATCGTAATTACTGTTTTTCCCATGTATGGCTCTTACCAATCTCTCAAAACCCATGCCGGTATCCACATGTTTATCGGGCAAATTTTCAAGGCTGCCATCGCTTTTGCGGTTGTATTGCATAAACACATTATTCCAAATTTCGATAACTTGCGGATGATCATTATTTACCAGCGTTTTTCCATCAATTTCAAAACGTTCCATATCGGTTCTCAGGTCGTAATGAATTTCGCTGCATGGCCCGCAAGGCCCGGTATCACCCATTTCCCAAAAATTATCTTTTTTATTTCCTCTTAAAATCCGGTCTTTATCAATAACCTGTTCCCAACATTCATAGGATTCGTAATCGTAATCCAAATCTTCTTCCTTGCTTCCCTCAAACACGGTTACATACAAACGGTTTGTATCCAAATTATATACTTCCGTTAATAGCTCCCAAGCCCATGCGATGGCTTCTTTTTTAAAATAATCCCCAAAACTCCAATTGCCCAACATTTCAAACATAGTGTGATGATAGGTATCAACCCCTACTTCTTCCAAATCATTATGTTTACCCGAAACACGTAAACATTTTTGGGTATTGGCTACCCGTTTATCTGTTGCTATTTTATTTCCCAAAAAATAATCTTTAAACTGATTCATCCCTGCATTGGTGAACATGAGCGTGGGGTCGTTTTTAATTACAATAGGGGCAGAAGAGACAATTCGATGCCCTTTGGATTCAAAAAAATCTAAAAATTTTTGTCTTATTTCGGTAGAGTTCATCAATTATATTTTTTATTTTTGGCTAAAAAAGTTATTTTCGCCAAGCTTAATTTTCGGGTAGCAAAATTACACCAAAACCCTCAACTTTGAAGAAAATCAAATACAGATTTGACCCTACCAATCTCCAATACGTTCACGTAAAAACGAGTGCATGGGTAAAATTGCTGAGGGTTTTCGGGTTTATTTCCGCCTCATTAGTGGCAGGATTTATTTTTCTTTCATTAGCCTACAGTTTTTTAGATTCGCCAAAAGAAAAATTATTAAAACGCGAAATTGCCCAATATAAAATTCAAATAGACCTGTTGGATGAAAAGGCTAAAAAAGTAGAGCAGGTAATGGCAAGCCTTGAAGAACGGGACGATAAAATATATCGTGAAATATTTGGAACTGCCCCCATTGATCCATCTGTGCGTAAGGCCGGAGTAGGAGGTAATGACCGCTACAAGGCATTGAAAAATTTTGATAATTCAAAAACTTTGGTTGAACTTCATGGGTCGCTTGATCAGATAAACCGACGCATGTATATTCAAAGCAAATCGTACGATGATTTGGCCAAATTAGCCAAATCGAAAAATGCCATGTTGATGTCTATTCCGGCCATTCAGCCTGTAGCCAATAAAGATTTAAAGCGAGTGGCATCAGGTTTTGGATATCGTATAGATCCGATATACCGCACCGGAAAATTTCATGCCGGTATGGATTTCACTTCACCTATAGGAACTCTCGTATCCACTACCGGTGATGGGGTTGTAGAGTTGATTGAATCGAAACAATGGGGTTATGGAAATTGCATAATTATAAATCACGGATATGGCTACAAAACACGGTATGCCCATCTTAGCAAATTTAAAGTAAAACGGGGTCAAAAAGTAACAAGAGGTCAGGTGATTGGATATGTAGGAAGTACCGGAAAAAGCACCGGTCCCCACCTGCATTATGAAGTAATAAAAAACAGTGATCCTGTAAATCCTGCCAACTACTACTACAACGATTTGACACCTGAACAATACGAGGCCATCCTTAAATTATCAAATGCTCACAATCAGTCGTTCGATTAATGGAGAAAGAAGAACCCTTAGAAAAATTATATTACAGCATGGGCGAAGTTAGTGCCATGATGAATGAAGCACCATCCTTACTACGTTTTTGGGAAAAAGAATTTGATGTATTGAGCCCCAAAAAAAACAAAAAAGGAAATCGTTTATATACCAAATCAGATATTGAAACCATAAAGCTTATTCATTTTTTAACAAAGGAACAAGGCCATACCCTGCAAGGGGCAAAAGAAAAAATAAAATTACGTCGTCAGCCAACTGAAAAAAATATGGCTGTTTTAGAATCTTTAAAAAAGGTGCGGGAATTTTTGGTGGAGATGAGGGAGGGGTTGTAAAGAAAATTTTAAATTCAAGATTTACTTGTTTTTTAATAATATCTCAGCCTCATTCAATTTTTCCTTAACGTTTTTATACTTCCTTTCCAAGTTTTCTAAATCTTTCTCCAACAGGCTTATATGTTTATTATTTGATTCAATAACATTATCCTTTTCGTGCAATAAATTTTTATGCTTTCATCTTTTTGCTCCACAATATGAGCTTGTGCCACACCAATGGTATCAATGCTTCCATGATTATTAAAAACATTTCCGTTTTGAGGGGTTACCAATTGATGAAAGCTAACTTCTAATACTTTGGCAATATTTGGCAGATGTTTGAAATAATCTTTCCTTTCTCCATTTAAAATTTTGGATAATTCGCCATTTGATATTCCAATAGCTGAGGAAATATTTTCCACTTTTATGTGTTTTTCGTGCATTATGTTTCTAATGTTCTCAAGTATCCAATCTTTGTTTGGCTCTGATGTTGGCATAGCTGGGTTTATTTATTTTCCAAAAGTAAGGAAACTTTTTTATGTTTTTTTCCATTGATTGGAAAAATTGTTTCCTTGTAAAAAGTTTTACTTATCAAGTACTTTGAAGAAAAGAAATAATTATGAAAAAATTAAAGATTTACAAAACGAGAAAACCAATTTTAAACTATTTCCTCTTAATTTTACTAACCATAGGTGGTGGTGCAAAAGCACAATTAAGCGGATTTGGTGCAGGAAACCCTCAGTCCAATCCTAATTGGAGTTCCGGCGTACACTATATGGACGAAACAAGAGCAGAAGTGTACTCAATGTCTATAAGTGGAATAACTGCTTGCATTCTATTTGGAGGACACTCCACATTTGCAACTGGCAATACGTTTAATACCGGAGATATTTGTCTGCTTATTCAGATGATTGGAGGTGTTTCAACAGGTGTTCATCAAAATGTTAGAATTGTAAGCAACACAACTTGTACCGGATCTGATATCAAAGTGCAAGCAGTATTTGGCTCTATACTTAGCTTCGTTGCAGGAGGTAATAATAGAATTCAATTAATAAAAATAAATGAGTATTCCGATTTTACCTTAAGCGGGGGATTTGTAACTTGCGCCCCATGGGATGGCTACACTGGAGGTGTTTTGCCAATGGTTGTAACGGGAACACTTGATATTGACGGGGGATATTTTAGTGTGGAAAATAAAGGTTATAATTCAATTGACGGTTGTACTTATGGAATAAGTTTTGGTGGCTTGGCAGGAAACTGGGGCACATCTTCTACATCAGTTACAACATTAGCTCAGGTATTAACTAATTCATGTAAGACTTACTCTTTTGCAAATACTGGAACAAGGGGAACAGAGGCCGGAACACATGGAAGCGGAACAAAGAATCAAGGAACGAAGTCTAGTTTTGGTGGATCAAATAAGTCAACATTCAGACTGATTATGGGTGATGCAGGGTATTGGCAAAATGGATATGGTGCCGGTATCGGCTCACAAGGCGGAGGTGAAGGAGGAAATGGAGCAGACAATTTAGCACCATGCGGATTTGAAGCAGGGCAAGCCGGAAATTCAGGTAATGATGGAAATCCGGGAGGATTTGCCGGCAAAGGAGGAGCAGGTGGAGGTGCTATGATAATAAAAGCCGGAGCAATTGATATAGCTCCATCTGGTGTTGTGTTTTTATGTGGAGGCCAAAATGGCCAATCGGGGGGCAATGGTGGAAAAGGGGGAATGGGTGGAAAAGGCGGCGATGGCGGCGTTGGTTGTTGTGATAATGGTGATTTTATTTTAGGCGGTGGCCCGGGTGGTTATGGCGATATTGGAGATGGAGGACAAGGAGGGGATGGAGGTAATGGGGGTAAGCCAGGATATATCTGGTTAGGAATTCAAAGTGTATATACTACTACTGCCGCTCCAAGAAGCAATAATTTTAACGCTCTGGGAGGCAAAGGAGGTAAAAAAGGCAAGGGAGGATGGGGAAATGCGAATGAAACCCCTTTTTATATTTATGTCGAAAATGAATGTACTGACCTGAAATGTCCAATATTATCGTGTCAAAATGAATGTAACGTGGACAAGGCTATGTGTATTTTAGCTCAAAACTCGGCTACCGCTACACTAATGGGTGGAGATGTAATATTTAAAAATCCGGCAGGTATTATAAAAGCAAAATATTTTAGTGCCACTAATAGTCTTGAAGCTTATGAAAACATTTGTGATGTATATAAAGCTAAGTGGAGGAATGGACCTACCGATCCTGATAATATGTTTCCTTATTTTACTAATAGTACAAACCCAATATTAGGTGATGTTGTTTTGCTGAATACCAATATTGTAAGTGGATGTAATGCAGGCACTATATCATACCCTGTGTTTATAGAGTTCAGAGAAAATTCTGGCAATACCGTGTTAACTTATGAACATTATACATCTACATCACCAGCTAATATATTTGAAATAGGGTCAAATAACAGTTGTGTTACCGATTATTGCACTACCAAAACTACGGGGAATCCTACTGGAGATGGCATGGATGGTGTGGATGAATTGGATGGAACAGTAGATGGCCAACACCCCGGAGACAATGTAATAATTGATGAAAACGCACTCTGGAAAAAAACTCCAACCAGTGACGTTCAAAAGCTGAAAGGCATTAATTTCTTCAGTGCAAAATTATATCCGAATCCTGCCAATAATTCGATGTGGATTGAATTAGAAACCAATAAAAAAGAAACGGTCACCTTTACTATATTTGATTTGGCCGGTAAAGCGGTTTATGAACAAAAGGAATTAGTATCATCAGGCACTAATAAATATGCCATCAATACCCAAACCTTGGTAAAAGGTATGTACATTATCCTGATAAAAGCAACAGAAGGTTCGAGCCGAATAATTTTTAGCATTGAATAAGTAGCAAATTATTTCGGTTATCAAGGTATATTATCACTCAAATTATTACTTTTGTTTTTCTGATGTACGCAATACAATTAAGACATTTGAGCTTTCTTGGCTTATTATTTATTACGCATTTTGTCATAGCACAGGGAGAAACCGATAATTGGTATTTTGGTTTTAATGCCGGGATTCAGTTTAAATCGGATAGTATAAATATACTTAGCAATGGTAAAATAAATGGTAAAACAAGTGGGGCGGTAATAAGTACTGTTAACGGTAGATTATTATTTTATACCGACGGATTAAATATATGGGACAGTACACATTCTGTTATGCCAAATGGATATGGGTTGAGGGATGTACCTCAGAATCCTCCAACCCAATCCAGCCTTATAGTTCCTCTGCCAGATAAATCCGGCTTGTATATTGTTTTTACGCTAGATCGCTACAATAAGGTTGATTATTCAAAAGAGGTTTATTATTCAATAGTTGATATGAAGTTAAATTCAGGTAAAGGGGATATAATTACCGGCAAAAAAAAATTAGTTCTTTTGTCGTCAACCTGCGAAAAAATAACTGCTATAAAACATACTAATAATAAAGATTACTGGGTGGTTGCTCATAAATATGCATCCGACTCTATCTATTCCTATTTAATCAGTTCATTAGGAATTTCTCCTAATCCTGTAATAAGTAAAACCAGGGTTAAAATAATTACTTTTGGTAACTTTGTAGAAGGGCATATGAAAATATCCCCGGATGGAAGAAAAATTGCGTATGCTAATTATGCATTTGATTCAGCAGCAATAGGCGATTTTGATGCATCCACCGGAAAGATTAGCAATGTTTGGAGTTTTTATTATAAACAATCTTGGGGAGTTGAGTTTTCTCCAAAAAGTAATTATGTGTATATAGGTCAAAATCAAAATCCTATTAAGCAAAATTGTAGGGTTATTCAATACTATGCTAAAGCAGCAAACAAAGCAGCGTTTATCACCTCGCAAATAAACATTGATACCGGTTTTAAAAATGTTGTAGGTGCGTTGCAATTAGGTAAGAATGGCAAAATTTATATTACTGAAGTCAATTGTCCCTATTTACATGTTATTAATGCTCCTGATTCAGCCGGCTTGAATTGTCGGCTGCAAAGAAACGGTTTATATCTTGGTGGCAATCTCACTTCTGTAGGTTTGCCTAATTTTATACAATCCTATTTTAAGCCTGAGCCGTTTAAAATAATAAAGAGATGTATAAGAGATACGGCATTTTTTTATATCCCAGCTAATCAAACCTGCGATTCTGCTCATTGGGATTTTGGAGATACATCCTCCGGAATAAATAATACTTCGAAAAATATAAAAGATGTTTTTCATGTCTATAACAATTATGGCATTTATACAATAACTCTTATATTATATAGTAATTTGCGTATGGATACGCTTAAATCAATAATTGTCTTTAATAATCCAAAAATTGATTTTCTGGGTGCGGATGTCTGTGAAAAGGATAGCGTTAGATTTATTAATAAATCAACTAAGGCAGCAAACTTATCTTATCGCTGGAAATTTGGGGACGGAAATTCTTCTAATTTAGAATCACCGAATCACTTATATCAAATCGGAGGTGTTACCCAAACATTTAATGTTTCCTTGTCTGGTACAATGGTTGATGGGTGTTCAGATTCAATAACAAGACCTGTTACAGTAAATGCCATTCCTATTTCTGATTTTAGCTATATCATTAACGGTTCAAAAGTTGAATTGAAAGCTGCACAATCAAGCAATATTAGCTATCGATGGCGTTTTGGGAAAACTGATAGTGCAACAACTACTACTGTAACTTACAGCCAAACCATTACCAATCCAGATCAATATCTTGTTTGCCTTAAAGCAATGAATTTGGCTGGTTGCCTATCAGAAACCTGTAAAAATATTTCTGTTGGAATTTCGTCACTTATCAAACCAGATGCGATTAGAATATTTCCTAATCCAAATAGAGGAAGCTTTATACTTTATATTCAAAATCCTGAAAGCGAGCTTTCAATTGATATTTTTAATATGCTTGGAGAAAAAATTAAGTCGGTGGTAGCGTATCCTAATAAATTTTATTATAATATTAATTTAGAGGTTTCAGATGGCATTTATTCGCTCAGAGGAAAGAATAGTGGAGTGTTTTTTAATAAAAAGATTGTTATTAGCAATTAGGTATTTTTTCATTTTTTGGGTTTAATTTCGAACTTGATTTTTTCATTATTGGAATATAAATATTTTTATAATACACTTATTCTCTAGCTAACCTTTTTATCAATTATATTTAAAGCTACTGTTTTCCCTACCCGGTTTCCATACTGATTATATTAGTGTAATTTTAAAAACTCTCCCTTCATAAATCCCACAAATCCGAGTTAATTTTGCCCAATGAATTTTTCCGGCCATAATTATTCAAGAGCAGAACTGAAAGAAATTTACAAAGCCCTTGTAAAACCGAGAATTATTGAAGAAAAAATGCTCATTCTTTTAAGACAGGGAAAAGTGAGCAAATGGTTTAGCGGAATTGGGCAGGAAGCTATTTCGGTGGGGGCCACTTTAGCTTTAAAGGACGATGAATATATTTTACCACTGCATCGAAACCTTGGTGTTTTTACCACCCGAAAAATTCCTTTTGCCAAACTCTTTGCACAATGGCAAGGCAAAAAATCAGGATTTACTAAAGGCCGCGACCGGTCGTTTCACTTTGGTACCAATGAGTTTCATATTATAGGGATGATATCTCATCTGGGAGCCATGCTTGGTGTGGCCGATGGAATTGCATTAGCTGAAAAATTGGATAATACCGGAAAGTGCACTCTGGTTTTTAGCGGGGATGGCGGCGCCAGCGAAGGAGATTTTCATGAAGCCTTGAACACCGCAGCAGTGTGGGATTTACCGGTTATTTTTTTAATAGAAAATAACGGGTATGGCTTATCCACACCGAGTAATGAACAATTCAGACAAAAACAATTTATTGATAAAGGAATTGGGTATGGCATAAAAACCAAGCAGGTGGATGGCAATAATATATTGGAGGTAATTTCAGCAATTAAAGAAATTGCCGAAGAAATAAGAACTGACCCAAAACCATATCTTTTAGAATGTATAACATTCAGAATGCGAGGCCACGAAGAAGCCAGTGGTACCAAGTATGTCCCTCAACAATTGTTTGATGAATGGGAGAAAAAAGACCCGTTAAATAATTTTGAAAATTACCTGTTGGAAAACGGTTTAATTAATGCTTCAGAAATCGAAGATGTTAAAAATGAAATAAAAAATGAAATTGAAGAAGGATTAGAAAATGTATTTGCGCAGCCTGAAATAATTGCCGATACCGAAGAAGAATTGGCCGATGTTTATCAGGAAATTTCGTATCAGGAAATAAAACCAAGCTCCGAAATTAAAACTGAAAAACGCTTAATAGATGCTATAAGCGATGGCCTTCGGCAAAGCATGGAACGCCATGATAATTTGATATTGATGGGACAAGACATTGCCGAATACGGCGGAGTTTTTAAAATTACGGAAGGATTTGTGGAGCAATTTGGAAAAGAAAGGGTTAGGAATACGCCTATTTGTGAATCGGCCATAATTGGCGCAGGTTACGGCTTGGCAATCAAAGGGAAAAAAGCGATGATAGAAATGCAGTTTGCTGATTTTGTAAGTTGCGGTTTTAATCAAATTGTAAATAATTTGGCCAAAAGTCATTACCGCTGGGGGCAGCCGGCCGATGTGGTGATACGTATGCCAACGGGAGCCGGGGTAGGAGCGGGGCCGTTTCATTCGCAAAG
>CAYHCM010000015.1:0-33237 GCA_964355045.1 uncultured Chitinophaga sp.
TAGATTTATTTGATTTGGAAATTTAATTTGGGTGTCCCGTTGCACAAGACAGGGGGTAGATTCGGATAATGGGCTTGTATTTATTTTTATTTCCAACCGCATTCATCCATCTGCTGACAATAGACTTTTAATTTCTAAAAACGTGAGAACCGATATTATGGATGTGATTTATGAGGCCGTGAAGTAGGAGATTGAGACAAGAGATAATTGCTACTTTAAATCCGTCTTTTAATAATTTTAGAACTCCTTTTAAAATGAATCACCCCAATAATTTGAATTTGCTTTTTGGTTAAATTTACATTGTAATATAGCCCGTATGGGAATTTATTAATTACAAACCTTCTTACATTTTTATAAACTTCTTTAATTCCAAGGGGATTTTTTGAGATAAAAAATACTGAATCATGGAGTGTTTCAAAATATTGATCACCTAAACCAATTTGTTTCATTTCATACCAGATAAAAGCATCGTCAATATCACGCTCAGCTTCTGATAGAATTGAAACCTTATAGAACATTACCGTAATTTATATTTAGCCACAATGTCAGACCAGGGTCTAAATTTGGCATTTCCGGATTCAATTAATTGAAGTCTTTTTTCCAGAATTTCTTGATGTTCCGAAGAAAGGGTTTCAAGAGATTGTTTTTCAGCTATATCATCCCATAAATCATGTACAATTTTAATTTTATCCTTTAATGATAATTTATGCAATTCGTTAATTTGTTCTTTAGTCATTATATATGTTTTTTCAAAGGTAAAAAGAATCACGAATTTTTAAAACAACATTTTTAAAACAACTACTCTTGTGTCATAGTGTCTAACTTTATTAAGAATAAGTAGTTAATTTACTTATACATAGATATTTTTATTTTAAAACGACATGCTATTTTATTTATTTAATAAATCAATATCTTGCAATCGCCTTCCAAATTCGTCATCGGCAGCCAATTTCAAAATATTTTGTTGTAACCCTAAAATCCTTAACACATTAAAATAAGCGCCAAAGGCCACGGCTGGATTTCCTTTCTCTACATAATGGAGCGTAGAGCGGGCAATATTGGCCCGTTCCGCCACCTGCACCATGGTCAGTTTACGCCTTTTCCGGGCTAATTTTATGCTTTCACCCATTTGCTCAAGTAAGGCTATGTATTTGGGGAAAATAAGTTGTGATTTATTCTTAGCCATTTTAATATTGTTTGATATTTAATACAATAATATCATAATTGTTTGAAATAACAAGCAATTAATTTAAAGCATGCTGATAATGATTCAAAGGTATAAATGTCAATTAATAATTTCTATTCAAAATTTGTATTTTTGTTGAACGAAAGAATATCAATCAATAAATGACTGAGCTTTTTTTAAAATCAAATAAAAAATAATAATTATGGAAACATCCTTGTATTCAAAAGAAACCAAAACTGTAATAGGACTTTTTGAGCACCTTTCTGAGACCAGAAGAAAGGATCTTTTAGAAAAAATTCAGGAACTGGTTGCAGAGCAAGAAAGCGAAAGTAAATGGGATTATCTGCTTGAAACATCTCCGGAACCCATGATAGACATGGCAAAAGAGGCTTTGGTCCAATATAAAAGTGGTAAAAGTAAGAAGTTGAAATTTTGAATTTCCATTCAAAATAAATTATATCACTACCGCAATAAATTTTGATTTCACATAGACTCTCCGATAACTATCAGAATTAAAAACAAAAACAATACAACCTTATGAAATCATTTACAGTTGATTCTTTTTGGGTTTCATTTAATAAATTACCGGATGCGATTCAAAACATTTCGCGAAACAAATTTGAACTTTGGAAAAAGAATCCTTTCCATCCTTCCCTACAATTTAAGTGCGTTAATTCCCCCAATGATATATGGTCGGTTCGCATTACATTAAATCACAGAGCACTTGGTGTAATTGAAGGTAAAGACATAATTTGGTATTGGATAGGAACCCATACAGAATATGAAAAACTGTTAAAAAAATAAAAAAAATTATTGATTGCAAGATTCCATCAAACCACCAAGGTTTTGGTTGGAGAAACCGGCGAATTATTTAGAACATCTACTTTCTGGTTAGGCAAAACTTGAAGGTTTTTTATCCAGATTTTTTTTAAAAATAATTTTTACTGCGACATAGTTTGGCGTAGGTGAATATTACATTTGTTGTATAATATCAATATAAATCAGGTTTCAGATAAATTCGAATTAATTATGTCAAAAAAAGGTTACATATCCCGCTACAACCTTATTCTTAAAAAGCTTAAAGCCAGTCCCTACTCAACAATAGAGGAGTTATGCAATTATGTGAAAAGGCATTATGAATTTTTAAAAGAGCAAGACGATAGCTTAACGATAGGTTTTTCAAAACGGACATTCCAGAGGGATATTGAAGAAATAAGGAAAATTTTTGGTATTGAAATAGAATATTCAAAGAAAAACGAAGGGTATTTTATTAGTTCCAGCGAAATGGATTTCATGAATTTTGAACGTAGGATGGAAGCGTTTGATATGTTTCAGGCATTAAATTTAAACAAGGACTTAGCATCGTTTATTCTCCTGGAAAAAAGACGGTCACAGGGAACTGAAAATATACACGGTTTGCTTCATGCCATTAAAAACAGAGTGCAAATCACATTTTCATATGCGAAATATTATGAGGATAAAATAACCCAAAGAATTACTGAACCTTATGCTTTAAAAGAATTTAAACACCGATGGTATCTTTTGGCCAAAGACAAACTGGATGGAAAAACAAAAACATTTGCCCTCGACAGACTTTCAAATCTTGAATTTAGCAATACACGCTTTGAGTACCTTCAAGATACAGGACTTGAAGAAAGTTTCAGGTATTGCTTTGGAATAATGAATCCGGGCGAAGGCCAACCTCAGGAAATTATTTTATCTTGCACATCTCTTTCCGGCAAATATTTAAAATCTCTTCCAATTCACGAAACCCAGCAAATTATACTGGATAATGAGAAAGAATTTAGAATAAAGTTGAAGCTATTTATTACCTCCGATTTTATAGCTGAGTTGATGGCTCATGGCGAGAATTTAAAGGTTCTACAACCTCAGTCTTTAGCCGATGACATTAAGTCGAAACTTGAAATGGCCTTAGCGCAATATCAGGTATGAAAGCTAGAAACCATTAAAGAAGTCTTTACCAATTTATAACGAATACCATTTTATATAAAAACAATAAACTATGAACAAAATTTTAACATGGAATCTCCAGCATGGAGGCGGCAACAGAATAGACAGAATTGTTGACGTACTAAAGCAACATCAAAATCCGACAACTCTTGTTTTAACTGAGTTTAGGAATAACAATAATGGAGCAATAATTCAACGAGTACTTATTGATATGGGGTTTTTTTATCAATTCAAAACCAATGCAGATACCAATAAGAATGCCGTTTTAATTGCTTCAAAAGAAGATTATGATTTTCTCACATTTCCGGAATTGAATGAACATGCACATAGAGTTATCAAGGTATTTAACTCCGAACTATCCATCTATGGATGTTACTTTCCACAATCAGAATTTAAGAAACCGGTTTTTGAATTTTTGCTTTCAGAAGTAAAGAATCACCCCAATGAAAATATCATTATAGCCGGAGACATTAATACCGGCAAACATTATATTGATGAAAAAGGGGCTACCTTTATACATTCCGCTTATCTTAACCAAATAGAAGGGAACGATTTTTTTGATGCATGGCGTCATTTTCATAAAGAGAAAAAAGAATATTCATGGTACAGTAGGGCTGGAAATGGATTTAGGCTGGATCATTTTTTTGCAAACAACAACCTGAAAAAAGCCATAAAAGGATGCCACTATATCCATAATTACAGGGAAGAAGGAATCTCCGACCATTCGATGATGATGCTTGAAATGGAAGCTTAAAATTTATATATCCGAAAAATTCTTTAATAAATTAAATAAATTGTATAATCGTTTAACGAAAAAATATGGCTGTTTACTGTTTACATAAAAACCACAAACCCCATCCTCAGGACATCTACGAGGTGTTGACCTATATTGATAAGGATGATACAAAATGGGAAATGATCCGTTTTAAGAAAGGTATGCTTATATCCTGCGTAGGAGATAATATACCTGAATACTTTGATATTGATGATATAGGACTAAAACGCCGAAAAATAAATAATACCAATAATATTTATTTTACAGATACTACCTTTGAGCTATTCTTACAGGTGCGGGACTTAATCCCTGTTGTCTCAACGGAAAGTTTTTGGGAAACAATAGGTCAACTGATTATGTGCAGGCTGCATACGGAGGATAAATTAATAAAAAGTGAAATGGTTGAAAGAAACACAAACGTAAATATAATTGATGATGATGATGAGCAAGGAATTTGTTGACAGTATTCGAAAAATAAGTAAGGATAGGAAGTGGCTTGATGATTATTTTGATTTTCTTAATGGATTTTTGCTGGACTTAATGATTTGTACGTATTCTCCAAATCAGATATAAATGAGTTTTAAGCAAGATATTGAGAAGCTAATTGTGGGTAATCTTAAAACCTATCGGGATAATTCCGACAGGTTTATTGCAGATTATAACAGGGAAATTGAGCTTACCAAAGAATATAACGGGAGGCAATTGTTGGAATTACTACAAAATGCAGATGATGCTGGTTCTGTAGAGGTAGAAATTGAATGGGACAAGGCAAGTTCAAAACTTATTATTTCAAATGTAGGGGAAGAATTTACTGTTGGAGGCATAAAATCATTGATGCTCGCCAATCTAAGTACCAAAACAAAAATTATTTATATTGGTAATAAAGGTCTTGGCTTCAGATCAATTTTAAACTGGGCCGAATTAATAAACATTTACGGCAATGGCTGCAAAATATCATTTTCAGAATCTATTGCCAAGGATATATTTGATAATCAATTGAGCTTATCGGAATCAGATAAATCTAAATTAAGGAAGGAAAGAAATCTTACAAAGGCGGCTGTTCCTTTCCCAACATTAGCAATCCCAAGAGTTAACGATCTTAACAGAAACAATAAGTGGACTACCTCGATTGAAATAACTTGCAAAAAGATATTTGAAATTGATATAGAAAAACAACTCGCAGAAATAAGAGAAGAAATACTATTATTCCTTAACAATATACAAAAAATAACCATCCGTAAATCTGAAGATGAAATTCAGGAATTAGTAAATATTAAAAAAAACAAGAGAGGTTATGAAATAATGAAAATTCATGACAAGACATGGAAAGTATTTACTCGAGAAAATATTTTGCCAGATGAACATCAGGATAAAAGTAAGAACGAAAGGCAATCTTATAATTTAAAAGTTGCGTTTCAGGATGACTTATCGGATGATTATAAAAAACTATTCAATTTCTTTCCAACACAACTGTCAATTTCGTTGCCTTGTATTATTCATGGTACATTTGAGCTAAACAGCTCCCGAAATCACTTGAATGATTCTAAGAAGAATGAATACATTTTAAAAGAATTGGTTGAACTATTAAAGGAATGTTCACTTTATCTTACGAAGGAAAATATTGACTGGCGACCCTACAAAATGCTGACACCATCGACAATTGCTTCAGATTCAAAATTGATAGAATCATTTTATAGAGATTTGGAAATCATTAAGAAAGAACAAAGAATTTACCCATGCGTAAGTGGCCAATATCTTCCACTGAATTCCGCTGTTTATTATGGTGATGATTTTGACCGTTTTTTTATGAATCACTTTCCTACAACATTGCCGGGACTGCTAATACCTATACAAAATGAGATTGAAAATAAATTCCAAGATGATAAATTTAAACATGAGTATTTAGTTGCGAGGATTGATGAATTATCTCTTACTGATATTTCGATTCCTATTCGTGCAGAATTGATAACCCAATTATCAAATATTGTTGTATTTAAAGAAGGGACATTGCGTTTTTCTTTATTAATTAATGATTCAGGAAAGGTTATCTCAAAAGATGAAATAGCCTTTACCCCAGTGCGAAAATCTGCCGAAGATTTAATTATTCCAAGAACAGTTAGAGTTGATTTTATTCATTCTGAACTTTATGAAAAATTATTGTCATTGCTTGAAGAACAGTTTGACAAAGGGGAACCTTCAAAACCAAGGGAACTACAGAGGATAATAAAATCCGTGGTAAATATTCAGCCATTTGACAGTAATAATGTCATTGAGAAAATAATAACAGGAACGAATGGAGCGTTGAATGACCTCAAAAAAGGAGAAAAACTTACTTGCATTAAGGAAATGATAACCTCTCTATATGCCAATTTTAAAAATATTGAAAATAGACAGGAAAAATTAAAGATGAGCGTCCCTCTTATTTCAAAAGCAAGACAAATTGTAAATGCAGAAGATTTATTTTTAAACAAATCCTATCCATCAGGAAAATTAACAGAAACTATTTATGGAGGTATTCTGAAATCAAATGATTATCTAATAGATGTTGGATACTGGGGTATAGAAAAAGAAGATTTAATATTTGTGGAAAGTTTTTTCAGTTGGCTGGGGGTTAACAAATATTCCATAATAAAATCTTCAAACCTTCAATTGTATTGGCAAGAAAGAAAGTATCTTAACTTTCTTTTTATGAATGGAGTTGAGAAACCAGATAATTTTCAAGAAGATCGGATAAAAGAATCCATTGTGCATAAATTGGATAGGTTTGATGAAATTATTCAATTACCAATTACAAAATTGATTTTATTAAGTTTAAAGGATATTCAAATCCGAAAGCAATTAGAAACCAATGACGAATGCATCAATTGGTCTTATGTAAGTTGGCGACCCCCTATTACATCAGATTATTCATATATTAGATTCCAGTTTTTAAACTCTGGTGTTTTCACCAAGTATATTATTGAAGATGCTGGAGAAGAAATTAACAAACTTATTAATGATGATTTCAATATTGATTATGAATTTTTGAATAAATATGGTATTAACAAAACTGAAGTAAAAGCCATATTAATAAAACTGGGGGCAAAAGAATCAATTAATGAACTTTCACCAGAAATTATATACAACATTTTAAAATCAATACCTGAAAAGGATTTGAGCAAAAAAGGAAGGGGAACACAATCCATTTATAGATTAGCACTTGAAAGTTTGGTTAAGAGGGAATCAAACTACCCAATACCTGCCAATCTCCTGTTATTTTCAAAAAAAGGATCAATAGAGGAATATCAATTAAATAATAATATTTATTATGCGGATAATACTTTATTACCAAGAAGAATTCTGAATTCAATGTACATTCTTAATTTGCCCAAACGAATTGGAGAGGATAATGTTGAAAAATATTTTGGTGTAAAAAGCTTAAGAGAATTTAAAATTCAGATTCATGAAGAAAAAATAATATATAGTGGCTACAACAATGAATTCAACAAATTCTATAATAAATTAAAACCATACCTATTAGCATATAGGTTAGATTCTCCTAATCTCAAAAAGAGAATATCGGATAATGAAATTAAGAAACATGAAGCAAGAATATTAAGACAATGCAAAATTCATATTGTAAATGAATGTTCTTTTTCATTTGGAGAGCAGAGTGTAATACCAATTGAAGAAAAGGAATTTATAAATTTAAGTGATGACTTCTATTTCAAAGATAGTTATTTGAATTCGGTAGATGCACTTAAGAAAGATTCTATCTTTTGCGATGCGTTTGCAGAAATGATGTGTATAGTTTTTAAGGTAAATGATTTAAAAAATGAGTTTCGCCAAATATTAAAAAATGACTTCGATGATACGAGGCATTTGGCATTACAAGATTTGGGAAAAGAAAAATTAGATGAAGCATTTGAATTGCTTGGAATTTCGAGAATAGAACTTGAATTTTGGAAAAATATTTTTGAACTTCAAGGGAAGCAACTTCATGAACCAATTGAAAATACTGAAAAATTAAGAGTAAAAATTATCCAGATTTTAGGAATTGAACTACCACAAGAATATAACAAAGTTGATTTTGAAAATTTCGACAATAAAGAGAGTTTTCAATTGATAAAGACATTAAGTGAGGGGTTATCTCTTTCATTGAAAAAGATTTTACCTGTCGGACTATACAACTGGCATAAAATAAATTTTTCTGATACACTAAAAGAAATAAAATACAAATTCGAACAATTACTTTGGTTCAAGTTAAGTGATTCGCCTGGAGAACAAGTAAATTTCATTTCAAAACTAAATAACTATAATCTTTCCTTTATTGATAAAATAGAGAAAGATATACAGTTGCTTAAATATGATCTTATAGTTGACTATTCAAGCAAATTAAAAAACCAGATTAAAATACATTTTAATATTGATATAGATGATTCTTTTAAACAAAATATAAATCATGAAAATTTGTATGTTAAATTATTGGAATCCTTTGGTTTAGAAGAAGTAGATATTGTAGATGAGAAAGTTCGAAGTCTAATGTTTTTTGATGGGAACAAAGAGTCAATAGAGGAATACTTAAAAACTAATTTTTCTTCTGACAAAGAAAATGAATCCAATTATCATTCAGATTTAACAACTGCCGTAGGTTCAATAATTTTTGCAACATTAACACAAAATGAAAAATTAAAAAATATTAATGGAGCTAGTAATAATAGCAGAAGCTGGGTTCATTCCAGTCAAAATGAGAAGGGAAAAAAGCGAATTGGGAAAAATGCCGAATTATTTGTTTATAGCACTTTAGTTAAAGTTTATGGGATTGAAAGCGTTAAATGGGTATCCGGTAATTCTGCTACTCCGGATAAAAACGATAAATTACATTATGACATAGAATACAAAAATGACCAAGGAGAATGGAAATATCTTGAAGTAAAGGCTTTTTCTGATAATAAGTTCATTATTTCTAATTCCGAAATAGAGAAGGGATTATCTGAACCAAATAATTACGAGATTGCACTTGTAAATGAAACAAATATATCTATAGTAAAAGATTTGTTTAAATTCAAAGAAGGTGAAACTTTTGATAATAATTCGATTTTTTTGGCTAATGCAAAGGATTACATTATCTCACATTTCCAAATAGAACAGTATATTGAAAATCTCAATATTGAGTAACCTTTATTAGATACATTTCTTCATAAATTATATTTATTTTTGCTCTATGAATTCAGAATTAGAATTACTTGCTGCAATTAAAAAGACTAAAAAAGGAATCAATTGGATCAATGGATACTTTGATTTTGTTAAGGATCTATACATAGATTTAAATCTTAAGGAACATTCGGATGGTATTTTTATGAGTGTAACCGATAAATCCGAATTTAAATTAATTAGAGGTAATAGAACTTTAATGTGGCTAATAAAAAAGGGAGACAAATTGCGATTGATTTTACCCTTAAAATTTAGAAGCAAAATTGCCACATACCCCAATCCAATACTTTATGATAAATATTTTTTCGAACATGGAATACAGGTTGCCTTATGGGCTGAATTTGAAAGTGGAATTGATCTTTTTAAAGATGAAGATTTATATGTTAACTGGAAAAATGCTGTTAAGTCAGAAATTGAGAGTTCAGGGACCGCCAACTCAAAAAGTACCCATAATTCTTCCTTTTATAAAGTCGTTATGGATAAGGATTATAGAGCGGAAATTTTTGCAAAACTTTAAAGATTGCGTTGTAATATAATTTGCTCAATTTCTAAGTCTAAATAACTTCCTGAAACCTACAAAACGGATTAGCTAATTTAATTTGACCGGGGCTTTTACATTCCGGTTCAAATATTGTTTTGTTAGCCACAAGTATAAAGATACATCTCGCTCTTGATACCGCCACATTAAACCGGTTGGGACTGTATAAAAAAGACATACCCCTAGGTGCGTCTTGCGGAGAAGATGTTGCAACTGAATAAATAATAATTGGAGCTTCCTGTCCTTGAAATTTGTCAACAGTTCCTATGTCAACTTCAGATATGCGTTCCATCAACAATTGAACTTGCGCATTATAGGGCGTTATGACTTTTATATCTCCAACCGTAACAGTTCTTTGGACTTTATCTTCATCAAACCAGAATACATCCCCCTTGGTCAGGTCTTCAATAATTTTCACTACCACTTCCGCCTCTTCCGATGATGAGCTTGTATTTCCTTCATGTTCTACTTCCTCTAAAAACAAACCTGAACCTTGATACTTTGTATTGCCACCAATTTTCTGGTTTATAAGGTTAGACTTAGCACTTAGCTTGTTTTCATAAAACATTTCGGAATCAAAGTGACATATATCAGGATGCATTCTCCAGGTTTCTTTAAGGAATACACCCTCTATATCAGAGATAGTTTTGTTTCCCTGTAAGATTTGTTCTAAAGCAGAAACCTCCGTCCCTTCAGGGTGAACACCTTGTTGCGGTTGGGTTAATTGTTGCGGGTCGCCTAACAAAATCAGGTTTTTTGCTGCATGTGAAATAGCCAATGTATCAATAAGCGATAATTGACCGGCTTCATCCACAAAAAGATAATCCACAGCTTCTGTATATTCAGGTTTACACCAAAGAAAAGAAGTGCCGGCAATAATATCGACATTATTTAAATTTGCTATAATATCATCACCTGATTCGGTAGTTTTCCAGGGAAATTCTTCAATAAATCCCGGTGCAACTTTTTGTATTATCCGGACGTTTACCCCAGTTTCCTTTGCAGCCTTTTGTACTTTTTCCAACAAGTTTGTAATTACCTTATGGCTGAGTGCAGTAATACCTATTTTCTTTTTTTCTTGTATCAGTTTTATAATCATATGGCTGCCAGTATAACTTTTCCCTGTACCGGGTGGTCCTTGAATGGGCAAAACACTTTGTTTCAATTTTAACGCCCAATCAAAGGCAAGTTCCAAAGTATTCTCATTTGAAATTACAAGGTCATTTGTTCTTGGCAACAATCTCAGTAATAAATCTCTCCCACTTCTGTAATTTGGCAAATCACACTCAATCCCATTTTCTAATACCGATTCTGCAAATTCAATAATTGAATTTTCTTTATCCTTGGTATTAAAATTTTCTAAATAGAATACAGAGACAGGGTGTTGATCCATAATTGAGGGGCCTTTTTTAATTTGAATTGTGCTTTCTTTTAGATTGACACTAATTACAGTGCCGGTGCCGATGCCTTCGGCATTTTTCAGGCTCTTATCTTTCCTGAGATCACATTCCTGATAAGGAAAAGAGTAGGTATCAATAACGCTTCTTTTTTCAAATTCTCTAATTCCGGTAAAGTTTAATTTAGTCAAAGTATTACGCTCATCTAAAAGCTCTTCTTCGGGCAATTCCAATAATCTGAAATATTCCCACCAAAAGGATTTTTTCTCTCGTCTATACCAGTCCAACATGTGAGCCAATATAAATTTGGCTTGTTGTTCACTCGTTCTTTCATCTTTATTAACAGGGATATCCCTCATCAATCCTTCGAAAATTGGTTTTATTCTTAATTGATGTTCTGTAATTTTATCACTGGCTTCTCCATCATTTTCTAAAGGTCTTGAAATTTCATTTCCGGCAACAATTAATTTGCTTCGTAATTCCTCTAACCAATCATGTAATTTTTGCGTTGAAATACAATCATCCTGATTATATAATTGTATTGCTTCAACCATGTTAGAATTTGCCAATTCTAATTTATTTGTCTCAAGTAAATATTCATATTCCGCTTTGTGTTTCGATAACTCTCGTAAATCCATTTCTCTTTCGTATCCATAAAATTTTTCCAAATCTTTGATGGAATATTTTTCAACACTTGCCCTTATGGATTGCCTTACAACGCCATATAAATCAATAAAAGTATATGACCTTAAAAAGGAATCAATTTCATCTTCTCTGCTTGCATATTTACTCATCAAGCGTTTAAAGGAGGTAACCTCATAAGGGGCGTAATGATAAATGTGCATTGTAGGGTGGAGTTGTTTTTGTGTTACTGCAAAATCAATAAATTGCTCAAACGCCGCTTTTTCTTCCGTTTCATCGGCAGCCCAAACACAGTAATACTTATCTTGAAATACCCAACCAAATAAGTACTCCAATCCATTTGGTTCTACCATTGGGTCACCTTCCAAGTCTAAATAAATATCATAATTTGAGGGTTCTGGTAATTTGAAAAATCCTTTTTCGGGTACTAAATCAAGGGTTTCGTGAATGTTTATTTTTAATTCCCTGCTTTGAAATTGCACTCTGGCTTGCTCTCTTAATTTGGTGTATGTTTCAACAGCTCCTTTGGTTGGCTTAAATGGAATTGGCAAAGGTGTATTCGCCAACTGTTCTATGGTGCTTACTTTTTGGATTTTTAATTCCTTTATTTGTGAAGTTCCCAACCCAGCTACAAATCCTAAATGATCATCCGCCCTTCTTTTTTTGTTACATACTTCCCACCAATCACAGATATCACAGTGAGAAACAGGCTCCGGATAAGTTTCTTTTTCATTATTTATAGCTTCGACAAGCCGTTTTTTAATCAATCTTACGAATGCTGAATATTCATCTACTCTATATTGTATTTCAGTTTCAGGGTTTTTAACCTTCATAAATTCAGGCACTACGTTTTGAATCGCAGCAATTTTTTCCGAATAAAGGGCGATTTGAAGTATTGTTCCTGCTCTGGTTTCTGTAGCTAGTTTTGTATCTAGAACCTCATAAGACCAATCACCCAAATTACTTGACTTTTCCACTTTTACAAGAAAGTCTGCCCATCCACCCCATTGACCATCTTCTACCAATCTTGCCTGATAAATAATTTCTATTCCATCATGCATAGCTTGGATTGTTTGGTGTTCTGCATTGGGACTATCTTTGCCAATTTTAACAATAGTCTTTCCTTCCAGTTCAAGTTTTTGTAAATAGTCCAATTCAAAAGCTTCGCCTTTCTCTCTAAGCATATCAAGCACACGATTTTGATAATTAGTAGGTTTATTAATTTCTTTGAGTAAAGCTTTTTTATTCAGATTAGTAAGGTGCTTGCAACTGATGTGATTGGATAAATCAGATGGGGAAAATATGATGGTACCATGTTCTTTTTTCATGCAATATTATAATATTAGTAACCTATCTCTTCCTCAATCCCCACAACCCCCCAAACGTCAGCATCCCATTCACCAGCAAATTTAAATTTCCCAGCAAAAAACCTCCGGCATAAACCGGTAAATATTTTTCAATAAAAAAAGTAAGAAGCGGGGCAAGGATACAAACAGGGATAACTCCTCGCTCATTAATTTTTATTTTGGTAAAAATACCAAAAGCAAACAAACCCAACAAAGGCCCATACGTATAGCCTGCCACCATAAAAATGGTATCAATGATAGCCTTGTTATTGAGGAGTTGGAAGAGTAAAATACTGATTAAAATAGCCACGGCAAAAAGAACATGGATAATATGTCGGCGGTTTTTATTGGCTACCGATTCTACT
This sequence comes from uncultured Chitinophaga sp., assembly GCA_964355045.1. Taxonomy (GTDB): domain Bacteria; phylum Bacteroidota; class Bacteroidia; order NS11-12g; family UBA9320; genus JABWCE01. The sequence continues at coordinate 13,414 of CAYHCM010000015.1, forward strand.
TCGTCGGGGTTTACGTTTAAAAAATCTATGCAAAAACTTGTGGTGAGGGTGGTTAATACCGAATCGGCGCTGCTAAAGGTGGCTGCCGTTAATCCTACAATAAAAATTAACCCGGCCCAGCTCCCTAAATGATTAAAGGCCATGAGTGGGAAAACCTGGTCTGTTATCACTTTACCATCTTTATCCATGGGGAGTTCAATTCCTTTTTGGGTGGCAAAAACATACAACAAAACCCCAAGGCTCAGAAAAAAGAAATTGATAAAAATCAAGGTACTGTTGTAGGATAAAATATTTTTTCGGGCTTCCTTAATATTGCGGCAACTCAGGTTTTTTTGCATCATGTTTTGGTCCATGCCGGTCATGGTAACGGCTATTAATATTCCTCCCAAAACCATTTTAAAAAAATTATTTTTTGGCAACCAATCCCAAACAAACAATCGGTTGTAGTGGTTTTGTTCAATTAGATTCCAGGCCGAATCCCAATTGATATAATAAAACAAATTGAAAAGGGTGAGTAATAAAGCACCTAATAAAAACACCGACTGCAAAGCGTCCGTCCAAACCAAAGATTTTATTCCGCCGCGATAGGTATAAATTAAAATTAGTCCGATAATAATAATAACCGAAACTGCGAACGGAATATGGAAAGGAGCAAAAAGATAGGTTTGCAAAACTCCGGCAGCCAAATATAGACGTGCGGCAGCGCCCAATGTGCGGCTTAATAAAAAATAAAACGAACCGGTTTTTTGGGAGGTTTCGCCAAAGCGCTGACCCAAATAACTGTAGATGGACGTAAGATTAAGCCGGTAATAAAGAGGCATCAAAACATAGGCCGTTACAAAATTACCGATCACAAATCCGAAAACCATTTGCATATACCCGAATTTTTCGCCTAACACATTGCCCGGAACCGAAATAAACGTAACCCCACTCAGGCTGTCGCTTATCATACCCAAAGCTACCAGCCACCAAATGGATTTTTTATTTCCGATAAAATAGGATTTGGAATCGGCATTTTTGGATTTATTCCAGGAAATAGCCACGAGCATTAAAAAATAAAGGCTAATGACGATCAGGATATATTCGGGTTTCATGGCTGCGAATGTAATAATTTTAGTCAAAGGAAGTCTTCGCATTAAGGGAAGATTTCCTTAAAATTATCAGGTTTGGTTTAAGGGAAGATTTCCTTAAAATTACTGACTTAGCCAAAGGAAGTCTTCGCTATAAAGGAAGATTTCCTTAAAATTACATCCTTTGGTTTAAGCGAAGACTTCCTTAAAATTACTACATTCGCAGCATGAATCTCGATTTAGTTTCTATACTTATTGGCCTCGTAGGTGGGGGAGTGGCGGTTTGGTTTATCAGTATTTCAAAAACCAAAAACTCAATGGTTTCAAAAGATGTTTTTATTGAAACCCAAACTTTGCTGGCGCTTGAAAATGAAAAATTGCGTGCTGCTAACGAATCCTTATTTGAAACCCATAAAAATCTTAGTGAAAAATCGCAACAGGTAATTACACTAAGCGATGAGGCAAGCGGCCATAAAGCCAGATTAGATGCAGCCATTGAAACTTTCAGAAAACAGGAAAGTGAAGCTAATGAATTTAAAATTGAATTAACGCAAAAGAATAATACAATTACACAACATTTTGGCTTAATTCAAGAACTGAAAGCCCAAAATGAAAGCCTTAATGATAAATTAAATACGCTTCGCAAAGAGATTGACGATACCCGAAAGACTTTTGAAACGGAATTTAAAAACATGGCCCAAACCATATTGGATGAAAAAACCCAAAAGTTTACTGAGCTTAACAAAACCAATATGGACAGCATTCTTAAACCCTTATCTGAAAATATAGCAAGCTTTAAACAAAAGGTGGAAGAAACCTATGATAAGGAAAGTAAGGAACGATTTTCATTGGGCGATAGGGTAAAAGAACTATTAGAACTTAACCAAAAAATAAGTAAAGAAGCTACAGATTTAACCAAAGCCCTCAAAGGCGACAGCAAAAAACAAGGCAACTGGGGCGAAGTAATTTTGGAACGAATCCTTGAAAAATCAGGCTTGGAAAAGGGGAGGGAATATTTTACTCAGGAATCGTACCGCGACGATCATGGAAATATTTTCAGGCCGGATGTGGTATTGGCCTATCCTGATGATAGAAAAGTTGTTATTGACTCAAAAGTATCCTTGGTGGCGTATGAAAAATATGCGAGTTCGGAAGATGTGGATGAACAAAAATTATTTTTAAAAGAACATATCCGTTCCCTTCGAAATCATATTGACGGATTGAGTTTAAAAAAATATGATGAATTGGTAAAAAGTCTGGATTTTACCATGATGTTTATTCCCATAGAACCGGCCTATTTAGAGGCGGTAAGGGATGATGAAGACCTTTGGCACTATGCCTACAACAAGCGGATTTTATTAATTAGCCCTACTCATTTGGTTAGTGCTATTAAAATGATAGCCGACCTGTGGAAACGCGAATTTCAAAACAGAAATGCTGAAGAGATAGCCAAACGGGGCGGATTGTTGTATGATAAATTTGTAGGGTTTGTTGAGAACCTAAAACGTGTTGGAAAAAATATTACCCAAGCCGGAGATTCATATAATGAAGCCTTAAGCCAATTAAGCACAGGAAGAGGAAATTTAGTAACTCAGGCGGAACAATTAAAAAAATTGGGATTAAAGACAACCAAGGAAATCTCCTTAAATTTATTAAATGAAACCTCGGTGGGGGAATAAGTAAAGTTTTCAAAAGACTTCTTTAAATTGATTTCAATTTTTTGGGAATAATTTCTCAAAGTTCCGTAGGAACGGCCGAAATTGTAGCAATGGATTTTAATCCGTTGCCAAAAAGCAATCAATTTAAAAGTCGAAGTTAATTTTTAAACTCCCCTTACAATAATTTTTTTTAAAGAAACACGTTTAATCGGTTTATCATTGCAGCTATGTTTCGAAATCTAAAATGTTTTTTTCTATTATTACTTCCGGTTTTAACCTTTGCCCAGCAAAATCCCAAATTTACCATTTCAGGTTATGTGATGGAAAAAGGGAGTAAGGAAACTTTGCCGGGTGTCAGTATTTCTATACCACAACTTAATACCGGTACTGCTACCAACAGCTATGGCTTTTATTCCATTACCCTACCTAAAGATTCGGTTACTTTGATTTTTAGCTATGTGGGTTTTAATAAACTGGAAAAGAAAATTTTTCTGGATCAAAATATAGAACTTACCATAGAAATTGAATCCACCAATGACTTGAAAGAAGTAGTAATCAGCGGCCAAAAAAATACGATAGCCGACAAACCCCAGATGAGCAATATTGATATTCCGGTAAAACAAATAAGAGATATTCCGGCGTTGATGGGTGAGAAGGATGTTTTTAAAGTGATACAACTTTTGCCGGGGGTTCAAAAAGGTACTGAAGGACAAAGCGGTTTGTATGTTCGCGGTGGTGGCCCCGACCAAAATCTGATAATTTTGGATGATGCCCCGGTGTATAATGCCCAGCATTTATTTGGGTTCTTTTCAGTTTTTAATGGCGATGCTTTAAAAAGTGTAGAACTAACCAAAGGAGGTTTCCCTGCAAGATACGGCGGCAGGTTAAGCAGTGTAATTGATATGCAAATGAAAGATGGCAATAAAGAAAAAACAACCGGAGAATTTGGTATCGGAGCTATTTCATCGCGAGGGGTTTTGGAAGGACCCATTAAAAAAGGAAAATCATCGTTTTTGGTTTCAGCACGCCGAACGTATTTGGATGTTATTCTTCAGCCTGCAATATTTGCTGCATCTGAAGGACAGGGGCGTGCAGGATATTTCTTTTATGATTTTAATGCCAAATGCAATTTTGAACTTACAAAAAAAGATAAACTTTTTGTAAGCGGCTATTTTGGAAAAGATAAATTTTATTTTGTTGACAATACAAATTACGGATCCTTTAATGATAAAGATAAATTAAATTTTTATTGGGGAAATGCTACGGCAACCACCCGTTGGACGCATTTAATAAGCAATAAGCTTTTCTTAAACACCTCGGCCATTTATTCCCAATACCGTTTTGGTATTGATATAGAAAGCAAATACGATAATGAAACATTTTTACTTAAATATTTTAGCGGCATTTATGATGTTACCTTAAAGTCAACGTTGGATTATATTCCAAATACCAAACACACCATCAAAGTTGGGGCGGTACTTACCCGGCATTTGTTTACCCCAAGTGCCTTTGTTGTTAAAGATTCAGAATTTCCGGAGGATAATTTGGATAAACGTAAAGAAATAACAGCCATTGAATCGGGGCTGTTTGCGGAGGATGTTTGGAAATATAGTAAAAAAATAAATTTTAATCCGGGGTTGAGAATTACCTCGTTTACTCCAATTGGCGGGAAAACTTATTTCAATATCGAGCCACGTTTTTCGGGTAATTATGTAATAGTTCCGGGTCTTTCGGCTAAACTTTCGTGGGCTACCATGAACCAATATATCCATTTATTAAGCAATACCGGAATTGGATTGCCGACCGACCTTTGGGTACCGGCCACTGATAAGGTTTTGCCTCAGCGAAGTCATCAAATAGCCGGTGGTATAGCAAAAGATTTTTATGATAAAGGATTTTCGGTTTCGCTGGAAGGATATTATAAAGCCTTGCAAAATATAATAACTTACAAGGAAGGGGCGAGTTTTATTCAGGTGGAAGATGCCCTTGATTCGGGTGAACCCGATGCCATTGACTGGCAAAATAATGTAACCCGTGGCAATGGGAAAAGTTATGGGATGGAACTTTTTGTACAGAAAAAAGAAGGGAAGTTTACCGGCTGGATTGGTTACACCTTGAGTTGGACAAAGGTTAAATTCGCAGAAGTTAATTTTGGAAAAGAATATTATCCACGCTACGACCGGCGGCACGATATTTCTGTGGTTGGAATTTATCATATTAGTAAAAATACCACCTTCTCTTTCACCTGGGTTTATGGTACCGGCAATGCCATTAGTCTACCCCAATCAGAAATGGTTGGAGGAACACATTCACCCGGACACAGCGGGGGCAGTAGTTTGGTCAATAGTTTTCTTAATTCGTCCACGGCTACCGATTATGGTGGAAAAAACTCAGCCCGAATGGTGGCCTATCATAGGGCGGATATAGGATTTCAAACGAGTAAACCAAAGAGGAGGGGGGTAAGAACATGGGAATTTAGCTGCTACAATATTTATAACCGTGCCAATCCTTTCTTTTATTATATTGATACCAATAGTAAAGGCGTAAGGCAATTAATGCAAATCAGTTTATTCAGGGTTATCCCAAGTATTACCTATTCATTTAAATTTAAATAAAAAATAATATGCAAAAAAATATTAGAAATATATTTATAGCCTTTTCTATCATTGGTTTATTTACTGGCTGCGAAGATTATGCCACCAAAGTGGACATGCCACATGTTGAAAAAAAGATAGTGGTTCAAAGTTTTATATCGCCTGATGATACCGTTGTTTCAGCGCTTATTACCTGGAGTAAACCTATAATAGGAACTAAGGATTGGGAAGATATTGAGTTGATCTTGAATGCAACCGTCATTATATCAGATGGTACAAAAACGGAACAATTACTATGGAATGACAAGAATGAATTATATGAGATTAGAGCTTCGGTATTTCCAATTATAGCAGGTAAAAAATATTTCCTTACAGTATCTGTTCCCGATGGTAACAATGTGAAAAGCGTATGCGAAGTTCCATTTACAAAAAACACATCCCTTACTTTAAGTCGCATTGATACCAACATGGTTGATTACGATGTAAATGTTTCATTCCGTTATAAGGATCATGAACCAGGGCGAAATAATTATTACAGGTTGATTGGAAAAAATGATAATAATTATCAATCATTTCGCGGTGATGGGGAATATAGAATAGATTCAGAACTTGATGACAATAATATTTTTAAATTTTCATTCTATTTTGGCAGTAATTCTCAAAAAGTAAAAGCCTGGATATTAAACTGTGATTACAATTATTTCCAGTATCACAAAACATTGATTGCTGCCGAAAATAATTATGGAATTTTTTCCGAGCCAAGTTTAATTTTTTCTAATGTTGAAGGGGGGTTGGGTTGTTTTGGGGCGTATAATTCGTATGAGGTGGAAGTGGATTTATAAATAATAAAATTTCAAAAGTACAAGGAACAAAACTCTTAATTTAATCTTATACAATGACTAAAAAGGTTTATTTATTCTTATAATCGCAGCCTTGTTATAGAGTTTTACGATTTTTAATAATGCAAAAAACCAAACCAAAAAAAGAAGCTCTTTTTACTAAATATCAGGCTTTCATTATAGCCATCCTGGCTATTGTTCAATTTACGGTTATTTTAGATTTTATGGTATTGTCGCCATTAGGCGCACAACTTATGCTGGAACTTAATATAACCACAAGTCAGTTTGGATGGGTGGTTTCCGTTTACGCATTCAGCGCTTGTGGTGCCGGAATTTTAGCAGCAGGTTTTGCCGACAGGTTCGATCGAAAAAAACTCCTTCTTTTCTTTTATATCGGTTTTGTTTTTGGCACCTTTCTTTGCGCAATTGCGCCAAATTATAATTTTTTGTTAGGAGCCCGAATAGTAACAGGCCTGTTTGGCGGGGTGTTGCGTTCGGTAAGCTATGCTATTATTACCGACTTGTTCAAAATGGAAGTAAGAGGAAGAGTGATGGGATATACGCAAACGGCTTTTGCAGCAAGTCAGGTTCTGGGAATTCCGGTGGGATTGATTTTAGCCAATAATTTTGGATGGCATTCACCCTTTTGGATGATCGTTGTTTTTAGCGTTTTTGTATGTATTTCTGTAGTTGCTTATATGAAACCTATTGATGCACATCTTGAACTTGAAAATGACCGGAATGCATTTCAACATGTAGCCAAAACCATTACACATCCCAATTATATCCGGGCATTTTTAGCTACTGTATTACTGGCTACAGGTGGCTTTATGCTTATGCCTTTTGGAAGCGCTTTTAGTATTCATAACCTTGGTTTAAGGATGGAAGACTTGCCTGTATTGTATGGTATAACAGGAATTTCTTCCATTATATTTGGTCCGCTTTTGGGCAAATTAGCCGATAGAATTGGCCAGTTTAATTTGTTTTTTATAGGCACCGCCATCAGCATGCTTATGGTTGCCATTTATACTCAACTTGGCGTTACACCTCTCTGGGTAGTTATTATTCTTAATGTTATTTTATTTATTGGAATTTCATCGCGAATTATTTCATCATCGGCACTTCTTACTGGTATTCCCAAACCTCAGGACCGCGGCGCTTTTATGAGCATCATTTCAGCCATTCAACAGTTTGCGGGAGGGCTGGCGGCGGCTTTAGCCGGAAGCATTGTTGTAAAAACAAAATCAGGTTTTCTTCAACATTACGAAAAACTGGGTTATGTTGTGCTCGGCTCTATGGTTATAGCACTAATAATGATTTATGTATTGAATGAACATATAAAAAAGAGTGAATTAATTTGACCCCAAAAAAATTTAATTGAAAAAAATTCTAATTTAGTTTTGCATAAATAACAAAGTTGATGTCGCAATTTAAAATGCTCAAAAAAATATTTCTGATAATGTTTGTTTCGCTGATTGCCTGTTATCAAGGCCAAAGGCAAGTTGAAAAAATTGAAGGTAAAACGATGGGAACCACTTATCGTATTTTATTTATTCCTGCTGAAGGACTTACTTCGGGCAAGGATGAAAATTATTTTAAAAGTGCCATTGATTCTCTATTGAGAGAATTTAATAATTCTGTTTCTACTTTCATTCCTGCTTCTACAATTTCTAAAATTAATAAGCCGGATACCCTTATTGTAGCAGATAGTTTTTTCGCTCATGTTTTTAGAAAGGCGCAGGAGGTTTCTCAAAAAACAGAGGGTGCTTTCGATATTACCGTAATGCCATTGGTAAACGGATGGGGCTTTGGTTTTAAAGATACATTAAGAATGGATAGTGCTACGGTAGATTCGTTGAAAAAACTTGTAGATTACAGAAAAGTGAGTTTAACGGAAAAAAATGGAAGATATTTTGTGAAGAAAACTGACAGACGGATACAGGTTGATTTCAGCGCCATTGCCAAAGGATATGGTGTTGACATTGTGGCTATGTTTCTTGAGAAACATGGTATCAAAAATTATATGGTTGAAATTGGAGGAGAAGTGAGGGCAAAAGGGAAAAATCAAAATAATGAAATTTGGAGAATAGGTATAAGTAAGCCCATTGATGACCCTGTTGGGAACAATCCTGAACTAAAAGCTTTTATAAATCTGGACAATAAATCACTGGCAACTTCAGGTAACTACCGAAATTATTATTACAGAAACGGCAAAAAAGTTTCTCATGAAATAAACCCGAAGACCGGGTATCCGGCTTTAAATAATTTATTAAGTGTGACGGTGATGGCTGATGATTGTATGACTGCCGATGCCTATGCCACGGCCTTTATGGTAATGGGTATGGAGAAAACTATGGATTATTTGAAATACGATTCGATGCTGGAGGTTTACCTTATTTATTCAGATGAGAAAGGAAAAATGAAAACCCGGCAAACAGCCAAAATGCGAGGGTTACTCAGGGAAGTGAAATAATCAGTTTTGTTTTTCCTGATTTTAATCAGGTATCATTTAATAATTCATTTTAGTAGAGTTACTTCTAAAATAGCCTGAAGACATGTACTTATTAAAATAATTCGGGACAAGCATTTCTAAAATTCTAACCCGTTTTTTGGAACAAGGAATGAAATAATTAAGTTAAAACCATTGATTCAATTGTTTAATTGGTCATTTATTTTTTTATGCCCAATAATATCAACTCTGCGTGTGAGGATTGGTAATCAGCTTTTATCCTTTGCTTAGAATATTTCTAAAGAACCATATTTTGTAAAGTAATCAAGGTATTCTAATCGTATATGATGAAGGTCATTTTATTTGATTAGTTTGTTTATAAAATTTGTCTTTTCTTTTACAAACGATATTTTTTACAAAATAAAAATAATCACTGATTAATATGAATTTAACGCAAGACGTTGCAGACCTGAAAAAAACCAAAGCAAATTTTCGTACAGTTAGCCAGCATGTTGTTGAAATTGTGAGTGACTCAGGAGAAGGGGCCCAAAAGGCAGGCCAGAGTTTCGGATCAATTTCTGCAAAAATGGGAAATGGAGTTTGGACCGTTGAAATTATTCCGGCCGAAATTCAACCGCCTGCGAGGTCGCGGGCCGGCGCTTCAGGCATTCGGATTCGGGTTGGTTCAGAAAAGGTCACCAATATGGGCGACCATGCCAATCTGGTTGTTGCCCTTAACGAACAGGTTCTTTATGGACGTATAGCGCAAAATGCCTATACCGAAGGCACCATCATATTATTGGAAAACAAATGGGCAGGCAGCGATATTGAGTCTATCAGAAAAGAATACTCAGCAGCTTTAGCAGATTTTAAATCAAAAGGATTTAAGGTTATTGAAATACCAATGGAAACTGAATGTATGAAATTTGTTTCCGATGCCAGAAAAGGTAAAAATATGTGGGTGCTTGGTATGCTTTGCCAAATTTACAATCGTGATTTAGCAAAGGCTGAAGAGCAAATCAGATATATTTTTAGCAAAAAATCTGCAAAGATTTTTGAAGATAATATTAATCTTTTAAGTGGTGGTTATAGCTGGGCGAAAGAAAATTTAGAACTCAATTTCGAAATTCCACCTTTAGAAAATGCCGGTGATCAGGTTGTAATGAATGGTAACGAAGCGGTGGCCTTGGGTGTATTGGCAGCCGGTATCGAAGTATGCGCCATGTATCCGATTACCCCGGCAACTTCTGCTTCCCACAAACTCGCTGAATGTATTGAGAATGCCGGAGGGATTATTCATCAGGCTGAAGATGAAATTGCTGCAATCGGTTTTGCAATTGGTTCTTCCTATGCAGGGAAAACAGCTATTACCATCACTTCCGGACCCGGATTGGCTCTTAAAACCGAATTTATCGGATTAGCCGTAATGGCTGAGGTTCCGCTTGTAATTGTCAACGTACAAAGAGGCGGTCCATCTACAGGCTTACCGACAAAAGTTGAACAGGGCGACTTACTGGCTTCATTATATGGAGCAGCTGGGGATGCCCCAAAAATTATTATTGCTCCGGCAACTATTGAAGAATGTTTTCAATTTGTTATATTGGCACGCAAACTTGCCGAGGCATTCCGTATGCCGGTTATTATTCTTACCGATGCCAATCTTGCAACGGGGGTATCACCTTTTCCACGGCCAGAAATTAATGCAGGATGGCTTGCTCCCCCAATTGACCAGGGAAACTGGAAAGAAAATATCAGCCCGTACGATTGGGATCCAGAAACAGGCATAAGTAACCGTCCAATCCCTGGGCAGAAAGATGGCATGTACACCCTTACAGGATTGGCGCATGACCATAATAGTAAAGTTGCTTATGATCCTGAAATAAATCAGAAATCGAGTGAAGCAAGAAGCCGAAAACTTGCTGCTGTACTGCAAACTTTAAAGCCACCTAAAATAAATGGGGATGACAGCGGAGATCTATTAGTAGTAGGATGGGGTTCAACAAAAGGAGCTATTGAAGAAGCAGTGTCGTCAGCCCGAAAATCAGGACTTAAAGTAAGCAGCTTGCATTTACATTTTCTCAGCCCGCTGGAGCCGGGATTAGAAGAAATATTCAGGAATTTTAAAAAAATAAAAACAGTTGAATTGAATTACAGCGATAAAATCGGCGATCCGCTTATTACCAAAAAAAGCAGGCGTTATGCACAGCTCGCGTGGTTGCTCAGAGCACAAACTCTTTTTGATGTGGACTGCTATAGCAACGTTTTCGGTCAGCCTATTAATCCCGGTAAGGTGCTGGATATGATTAAAAAAGAATTGATTAATTGATAAACCATTTAAAAAATATATTATTAATACCCATAAATTATGTTCGGATTAAAACCAGATCTCTGCAATATCCTTAACGATGATGAGCATTATTCACTTGAAGATTACGAAGATGGTGTAGCCCGTTGGTGCCCCGGGTGCGGCGACCATGGTATTCTCACTTCTGTTCAAAAGCTTTGCAGGGAAAAGCAATTAGCGCCTGAAAAAACAGTATTTGTTAGTGGCATTGGCTGTAGCAGTCGCTTTCCACATTATATGAATACCTACGGTTTCCATGGCTTACATGGAAGAGCATTCCCGGTTGCTTCAGGTGTAAAATTCCGCAGGCCTGATCTGGATGTGTTTGTGGTAACCGGTGACGGCGATTGTTGCTCTATTGGTACGGCGCATTGGATTCATGCAATACGATACAATATGAATATGACCGTGCTGTTGTTAGACAACAGCATTTATGGTCTTACCAAGAAACAAACCAGCCCTACGAGTGCCATGGGAACCAAGTCGAATACACATCCCCGCGGGTCAATATTACCGCCGATAAATCCAATCCAAACTACTCTTGGTGTGTCGAATGTTTCATTTGTAGCACAAACGGTAGATTGGAACCCTGCCCATGTTTACGAAACCATCAAGGCAGCTTATGAGCATCCGGGTTTTTCATTTGTCCGGGTGGTTCAGCGATGTCCGGTTTACATGCGCGATTTGTATGATGCCGCTGTTACAGATCCAACAGCCCTCACATTGCTCACTCATGAAAATGGTATCAGGCTTCATGAAAAAGTAGAAAAAACTTTTAAAAATATTATTCAACACGACCCCGGCGATATTAATAAAGGACGCGAGTTTGCCGAAATGTCCGACAGTATTCCTATTGGTTTATTCTATCAGGATAAAAATGCTCCCCGATATGATGAATATGGGGCGCATAATATCGGAATGTCAGTTGAAGACAGGCTTAGTGCCATTAATTTAGAGTTAGATAAATATGCCGTTTAATGAAATTTACGAAATACGAATTTTACAAATATACGAATGATGCAAATGGAAATTCATAAAGTAGATTTCGTTTATCCCGAGATGTTTTTGTCCGATTCGTAGATTAGTATAATTCGTATTTCGTAAAGATAAAAATTCGTATTTTGTAAAGATAAAAGAGTGATTCGTACATTAGTATAATTCGTATTTCGTAAAGGTTAAAATTCGTATTTCGTAAAGATTAAAATTCGTATTTCGTAAAGATTAAAATTTGTATTTGGTAAAGCATAAAAGAGTGATTCGTATATTAGTAAAATTCGTATTTCGTAAAGGTTAAAATTCGTATTTCGTAAAGCATAAAGATTTAATATTAAAATGAGCACTACAAAAGAATCATTGTTCACTGAATTTTTAAAAGATAAAGCACTTCAACCTCAACCGGAAGTTAAAGTTTCTTTGGAAATTGTAAAAAAAGAAACCGTAAGCTATAAGTTCCCTGCTCCGGATGTAATTTCAGAGGAAGAGATAAAAATTCAATGGCGTTCGATAAGAAATTTTTTCCGAACCGGTAAACATTCAGGTGAGGACAAACACGCCATGTTTATGCCTGTTCTATTGGCTCCCTATCTTGCCAATGAAGAGTTGATAACTGATTATCCGATGTTTCTATCAGAGCGGACAGTTGGCAAGGATGGAGAAACAGAGATGGAACATTGTTCCTTTTATGATTTGCTTAATCGTACTTTTAATAAAACATTTAAAGAAGGGGAAGCAAAAATATTACTTAAAAACCTTCCAAGGATAGAAAGCTTTGTAAGAAAATTCATCGCTAAATCAGACAATTTCTGTACTCTGAACTCAGCTATCAATCAGGCAATCACCAACCTTTCTAAATTAAAAGTTAGCGGAGAAGACGGAATCAATTTTTTAAAAGATGTTGAAATATTTAAAAACAATTTGCCCAAAACAGGCAAACTTTTGGGATTTTCAAGGCAAACACCAATACACCTCCTGGTTCATCTCTTAAAATACCAGTCGCTCCATAAAAGGAAAACCTTTATAACAGAAATCAATAGGCTGAAATCAGGATTAAAGGACCTTTTAGCCGTTGAAAAGAATAACAAATCCAATGATCAGAATTTTGATTTTGCTAATTCTTTAATTGAATTTAAAAAACTTAATGATTTTATGCCCGACAGCTCATCCGAATTAATGCAAGGAAAAAGAGCCGAACGAATAAATCAATGCATTAAGGTAATGGAATCCGCTGAAAAATTATTACTGAAACACGGAGCAAGAATTTATGTTGGATCTACATTAGCTGAAAATAACACTTTCAAATGGGACGAACTGTTGACGGAAATTGACGTCCACATTGCACCGCCTAATGAAAGTTGTTCTTCGACATCAAATGGCTTTAATGCTCATATTACCAGTCTTGCTAAACTAATGGCTTCGGTTAGGATAGCTGAATTAGAGCTTAAAAATAAATATGACGAAGAAATTCATGGAGATTATTTTTCCCGCTTCAACTGGAATTATTTTACTGAAGAAGAAACCGCACTATGTCCGCCGGTTGTGTTATTAGAGGAAACTCAAAATCTTTTGGGAAAAGAATTGCACCATTTTTCAGCTTTAATCGCATCATCAAAAGCGGTAAAGGTACTGGCAATTAATAAATCATTTCCATTTAAAATTAATAAGAATGGCCGTGAAGAGGACGAGTGGTTTACGTATCAGCAGGAATTGAGCGCACTTGCAATTTCTCACCGAAGCGCCTTTACCCATCAAAGCGCTACCCATAATCCGGTTCATTTATTAAAGGGTTTTGAACTGGGGTTGGCCTGCTCAACTCCTGCTTTGTTTCATGTTTTAATATCTTCAGAATTAAATTCTTCAAGTCAAAATTTTCTTGAGATTAGCTCTGCCGTTGAAGGAAGACAGTTCCCTTTATTTATTTACAATGCCAAAGGCAAGAAATGGGGAAGCCGATTTGATATTAGCGCCAATCCTCAAGCGGATAGGGATTGGCCGAAATATTCGTTTGAAATCAATACGGATTCAGGTACTAATGTATCTGAAAAACTTGAACTTGCATTTACATTTGCTGATTTCTATGCCGTAAATAATACGAATAATAAAAATTTACTGATAGCTCCCCCTTCGTGCTGGACAGATGATTTAATTTCAATGAGTGAATTTCTTGAGCTTTCTTCAGAAGAGTTATATGCTAAAGTTCCTTATATCTGGCTTGCAGATAATGAAAATACTTTGCACAGAGCGGCAGTGCCTTTTTCATTGGTGATTGCTGCAAAAGAACGCCTGGACTTTTGGAATTTCATTCAGGAACTGGGTGGTGTAAACAGTTACCATGTGGAGCAGGCAATTAACCGAACCCGCGATGAAATGCAGGAACAGAAAGAAAAGGATATCAGAGACCTTGAAATTAGTTACAAAAAGCAGATTGAAGAAGTCAGAAATTCAGCAGCAGGCGAAGCAATGAATAATTTAGCAGGGATATTACTTGACCTTGAAAGTATTACTTCTATTCCTTCGGTTTCGAAAGTTGACAATAAATCAGTCGCTCCTAAAAGTATAGATGATCAAATCGTTGAAATTACTACGGAGCAGGTAAATACAGGAGTTGAAGTTGTTGAAAAAGAAGCTTCTGTTTCAAACGAGCCCTGGGTTGAAACATTCAGATGTACCTCGTGTAATGATTGCACCGATAAATATCCGAGGGCATTTAAGTATGATAGCGAAAAACAGGCTTATATAGATGATGCCACTACCATAACTTACGCTCAATTGGTTAAATCAGCAGAAGCATGTCCCGCTAAATGCATACACCCCGGAATGCCATTAAACCCAAATGAGCCGGGGTTGGAAGATTTAATCAGACGGGCTAATCTTATTAACTAAGGTTTATGACGAATGAAATAATCATAGCTATAGCCATTCCCACAGCTCTGGGACTGTTGTTTGCTGTTATTCTTGCCATCGCCTATAAAAAACTAAGGGTTTACGAAGATCCGCGCATTGATGCCGTCGAGGAAATGCTTCCAAAAGCAAATTGCGGAGCCTGTGGAGTTCCCGGCTGTCATGCATTTGCCCAAATGGTAGTTGCCAATACTATAAATCCCGGAAAATGTACGGTGAGTACACCAGAAGGAATTGAGAGAATAGCCGGTTATATGGGAGTTGTTGCAAGTCACGAAGAAAAAATTGTCGCCCGGCTTTTATGTGCAGGTGGAAAAAATGAAGCTCATAATCTTGCTGATTACAAAGGCGGACTTAGCACATGCCGTGGCGAGGCAATGGTGGCCGGCGGACCAAAGCAATGTTCATGGGGATGTCTGGGATTGGCCGACTGTGTAGAAGTTTGTGATTTTGATGCTATCAAAATGAATGATAATGGACTGCCTGTGGTTGATATTGTTAAATGCACCTCCTGTGGCGATTGTGTGGATATTTGTCCAAAAGGAATATTAGCGTTAATGCCTATCGGACAAAAATTAATTGTTCAATGCAAATCACTTTTAGAAGGGGATGAAGCTGAAGAAAAATGCTCGGTTGCCTGCACTGCCTGCGGCAAATGTGTTGCTGATTCATCACCGGGACTAATTGAAATAAAAAACAACTTAGCAGTTATTAATTATGAATTAAATGCACTGGCAGCCCCCGATGCAATAAGGCGTTGTCCCACAGATGCAATAGTTTGGCTCGAAAATTCAAAACAGTTCGATATATCAGATAAATCAGAGCTTCCGATAGGAATGGTTGAAAGTTTTACTGATCTGGAGAATGTTTATTATCAATAAAGGAAATGAAATTAAATTATCATAATCTTCTTGGGAAACAGGTGAACCTTAATGTCACTGATGCCGCTACACATCTTCTGACATCTTTCTGTGAAGCTATCATGAGTTCATGTTCTGACACCGGGCTAGTTGAAAAGAATTTATTTAAACGCTCACTTGCTTTTTCTACTTCGGGAGATTTATCATTTTCAACCGGTTTTGCCTCAACCGGTTTAAGGACTGGCAGCATATTTAAACCGGATGAAATAGCAGATAATCTTGAAAGAATTTCAAATTCTGTAAGATTACATATTCCCCTTGTCATATTTGCATCGGTAAAATCTCAGTTTCAAATAAATCAATTAGCACAAACCGGAGCAGTGGTTTTTTCAGCAGGAAATGCGCAGGAAGCATTGGATTTATTGCTTATTTCATATCAAATAGCTGAACTTTCCCTCATCTCAGTCGTGGTTTGCTTTGATGAGGAATCTGGCCAGAAGGAAGAAAATATCTTCTTTCCGGAAAAGGAAATCATTATGCATTTTGCCGGAAATACAGATGCCCTTATTCCAAGTCCAACTGCTTCACAGCAAATAATTTTTGGAAAAAACAGAAAGAGGATTCCTGGATGGTTTAATCCCGACAATCCTGTTAGCATAGGAAATTCTAAACAAACCCATGAAACAGCGCTTGAAACCGCTGCTCAACAGGAATTTTTTTATTCTCACCTTGATCAGATAATTGCTGATTCGTTTGACCAATTTAATAAGGAAATTAAGGACCATCCTACTGCATCCTCCAAAAAGCCGGAAGAGAGATATGTGAATGGAGTTTCCATTTCCCCTGTATCGCTTTTCCCATATAGCCGCACTGATGCTGATTATCTCTTGTTGAGTTATGGCAGAATTTCTAACGAAATAGTTCAGGCCATTGACAGTTATTACTCCAAAAATAAAGTTAAAATTAATGCTGCACGACTTGTTCAAATCAGTCCATTTCCTGAAAAATCAATTAAGCCTATACTTATTGGAAAAAAAGGAATCACCTTACTTGAGCAGCCATTAACAGGTTTTAATAATTCAAATATCCTAAAGGAATTAATTTGTCAATCAGCTAACGGGCAAAAAATTCATTATGGAAATTATGGAACTTTACCAAACGAAGCCCAATGGCTTGATGTGATTGCCAATATGATGCACGGAGGAATGGGAAAATTAAAATTCCGGGTTGGTATTGATTTCACCCACACAAATTCTAAATATCCAAAACACGAAGTATTGCTAAGAGCAATTGAAAGGGAATATCCGGCTGCTCAGAAAAAAACACTCAGCTCTGGCCAAAACTCTGCTTTCGATAGAGCAACTAATTTACAAAATATTCCCTTGAAGGAAAACAAGAAGGATGTAAGCATTCCACTGAATATAAGAAAATACAAGGATCAGGGGCCGGCCTATTCAAAACTTTCAAGGTTTTATGATGATACAGTAAGTTTTTTTATGACTGAACTTGAAGAACTGGTGGCAGATCCGTTTCAGGCAATTCCCGTAATGCCTCCATCAACCGCGGGGTTCAATTATAATACTAATCTGGTTGAACAAAGCCTTTTGCCGGTTTTCAATTCAAATAATTGTACAGGCTGTGGTGATTGTTTTTTGCACTGCCCTCATTCGGCCATAAATCCAATTGTTATAGGTATTGAGAATATTATAAAAGCAGGTATCACCATTTCTAAAACCAATGGAGTTATGATTACCCAGCTTACCCCCTTGGTAAAAAATCTGGCTAAGGAAGTTCACCTGGAAATTAAAGAAAAGTATCAAAATTCAATTTCCACCTCTGGTTCATGGAAATTTACCGATTACATTTCGGCTGCTTTCGAAAAAATTGTCCTCCAAACAAAATTAGAAGGGGATAAACTTAATACGGCGAAGCAAGATTTGGAAGCCTTTATTGTGGCAATAAAGGATTTGCCGGTTTCAGTTACGGAACAATTTTACTCCAATTCAGATAAAATTAAAAAAGGAAGTGGCGAATTGTTTTCATTGGCAATAAACACAAATTCATGTACAGGCTGTTCAGTTTGCGCGTCAGTTTGCAATGATGACGCCTTGACAATGGCTGATCATCATTCTGAAATCATCTCAGATCATGATACAAAATTTGCCTTATGGGAAAATTTACCGGATACAAATAGTGATACGATTAACAGTCTTCTAGAAGATAAAATATACAACCCGTTCTCAGCAATTTTATTAAGCCGTAATTTCAACCTTTCATTAAATGGCAGAAGCGAGTATAAAAATGGAGATTCTTTCAAATCCATGGTTCATTTGTTAACTGCTTTGGCTGAATTTTCCATAAAACCTAAAATGAATGAAGCCATAAATTCAATTGATGAATTGATTGACGGTTTAGAGGCGAATATTAATTCACAATTAGGTTCAGCGCTACCTACACATGATATTAATGCCCTTTCAAAAGTTCTTTTTGAAATAAAAGAAGATAAGAAACCGTACGAGGAACTGGTTGAAAAACTTGGAAGCGGAGAGCATCTGAAACTAATAGATACAAAGAGCTTAAAAAGGAAAGTTGAATTGGTTAAATCGCTCAGAACTTTAAAATGGCTGTTAAGTGAAGGTGCAACAGGTACAGGAAGGGCCAGAATGGGATTTGCCTTTGATGGCAATTCGGAGTGGAGAAGCTCGTATCCCTGGAATAATTTCACATCTCCAGTCATGATTCAGTTAGGAGGAACGACTCCCGAACTTGCAAAAGGCATGATACAGGGACAAATAAGGCAAATGCTTGACAACATTAAAATTCTGAGAAGATCACAACTCGAAATTGATGGAAACTATGAACCAGAAATTAATGATGCCCAGATTGCCTCCTTGAATTGGAGCGATTTAACGGAAAAAGAAAAAGATATTATTCCTCCGATAATCATACTTGGAAGCAGAGCTAAATTAGCTGGCAGAGATATGGATTCCTTACTTAATATGCTCGATGGCGGTTGGCCTTTAAAGGCACTGGTTCTTGATGATTCGGCACCGGTTACCGACCATGTATGTTCTGAAATAACAGGCGGTATTGGCTCGTTATTGTCGGTTTTAGCTTCGGGTAATACCTTCGTTTTAAAGAGTTCTTTAGCGGTTCCACATCACTTGTTTGAAGGATTGTCGGAGGTATTTACAAATAATAAACCTGCCTTGGCGTGGGTATATACTCCTTCCATTTCAAAGCATTTATTACCTTCTGAAACCTTTCCAAAACTTAATGCGCTAAGTTTAAATTCAAGAGCATTTCCGGTTTTTAAATTCAATCCTCAGCATGAAGGAAATTTACTTTCTTCTAAAATCGGCATCAATGAAAATCCGCAAAACGATTCAGATTGGTTGCAAAGCGATTTAAAATTTAATGAAAACGGAGAAGAACAAACTCTTCCTTATTCCCTGACCTGGGCCGACTGGGCTTATACCCTTAAATCATGGAGGGAAAAATTTATGCTTCATAGCGATGAAATGGGATTACCCGTTCAGGTTTCTGAATTTATTACGCTTTCTAAATCAGAGCGTATCGGAAAGTCACCGGTAATTTACAGGATTAATCATAATGAGGAACTGGTAAAATATAAAGTATCGGAGGAGGTTATTAAAACTACCGAAGCAAGTTTAAAGGCTTGGTTGGTGTTGAAGGAAATTAGCGGAGAATTAACTGAATTTCCTGAAAAACTTTACACTAAAGTTGAAGAAGAGCTTTCAGAAAAGTATGAAAAATTAATGTCGGAATCAAAACAGGAATATGAAAATAAAATCTCGGGTTTGGAAAAAGAACATCTTGAGAAAATACGGATTAAATTAAAAGAAAAATTAATGATGCTTTCACGGAAAACTTTACGAAATACGAATTAATACGAATCTACGAACCCTCGTATCATTCGTAAATTCGTACCATTCGTATTTCGTAAAGGAAAAAATTAAAGTATGACCGGAAAAATTGAATTATGAAACGAACCCAATCAATTTACGAATCCTCCCACCATTCGTAAATTAGTACCTTTCGTATTTCGTAAAGAAAAAATTAAATTATGAAACGAACCCAACCAATCTATGA
>CAYHCM010000015.1:33337-40386 GCA_964355045.1 uncultured Chitinophaga sp.
TAATTTAGTACCATTCGTATTTCGTAAAGAAAAAATTAAATTATGAAACGAACCCAACCAATTTACGAATTCTCCCACTCATTCGTAATTTAGTACCATTCGTATTTCGTAAAGAAAAAATTAAATTATGAAACGAACCCTACCAATCTATGAAACCTTACACCATTCGTAGATTCGTACAATTCGTATTTCGTAAAGAAAAAAATAAATTATGAAAATGAACCCTACCAATTTACGAATTCTCCCACCATTCGTAAATTCGTACCATTCGTATTTCGTAAAGAAAAAATTAAAGTATGAAACAAACGTTAACGTTCAGACACGGGATTCATCCCGAAGAATATAAAAATCTATCGGAGCATTGCCGGGTAGAACGTATGCCGTTTGCCGATGAATATACACTGCCTCTTTCACAGCATTTGGGAGCTCCAAGCAAACCTATTGTTCAGAAAGGAAGCAAGGTAAAAAGAGGTCAAAAAATTGCAGATGCAAACGGATTTGTATCGGTTGCTCTTCATTCACCAGTTGACGGCACGGTTACCGGAATTGGTCTTGCCGAAAATCCAAACGGCCAAATGGTTCAAAGCATCATGATTAAGGCCGACCCTTTTTCAACACAACAACTTTCTCCAAACTTTCCTAAACCATATGAAGAAATGGATGTGAAGGAATTCATAGCTTCGGTGCAGGAAGCAGGAATTGTAGGATTGGGTGGCGCTGCCTTTCCGGCTCATGTAAAATTTGCCGTGCCCGAAGGTAAAACATGCAGGTATATAATGCTGAATGGTTGCGAATGTGAACCCTTCCTTACTTCGGACCATAGAACAATGGTTGAATATCCGGATGATGTAATGGATGGAATCAGAATCCTGCAACATTTTTTAAAAGCTGAAAAAATATTTATTGGTATTGAGGCAAACAAGCCTGATGCCATTAAAATTCTTGATGATAAAGCAAAAAACTCAGGACTTCCATGCGAGGTAATTCCACTTAAAGTAAAGTATCCGCAGGGAGCGGAAAAGATGATGATTACTGCAATTCTCGACAAAGAAGTTCCCACCGGAAAACTGCCTTTGGATGTTGAAACCTTGGTAACCAATATAAGTTCCATTGCTGCTATCAGTCAGTGGTTCCGCATGGGAAAACCTTTAATAGAACGGATTGTAACAGTAACTGGAACAGCCGTAAAACGACCCGCCAACGTGATGGTTCCTTTTGGAACCCCTATGCGAAATGTGGTGGATTTATGTGGTGGAATAACTGCCCCCAATTTAGACGGAACCAGGATTTTACTTGGCGGCCCTATGATGGGAATGGTTCAAAAATCTCTTGATATTCCTGTTGTAAAAGGTACTTCTGGCATATTGATTTTAACTTCAAACGAAGTGAAGGATATCTCTCAATATACCTGTATTCGTTGCAGCAGATGCCTTGAAGCATGCCCCATGTATCTAAATCCATCCCTGCTTGGTATGCTGGCTAAAAAAGGACTTTGGGATGAAATGGAAGAGAACCATGTACTCGATTGTTTTGAGTGTGGTTGTTGTTCATTTGTCTGTCCTTCAGGAATACCGTTGGTGCAAAGTTTCAGAGTAGGCAAGGGTATAATAAGGGAACAGAAAGCAAAACAATCCTTACAAAATACGAATTAAATAAGAACTTAAATGAGTCATTTAAAAATCCATAAAGAAAAATTAGTTAAACATATAATACTTTTCCTGATTCGTAAATTAGTAAAGATTCGTATTTCGTAAAGAGAAAAAAATGATGGAAGAAAAAAAGCTAACAGTCTCGACCTCCCCATTCTTGCACGATAAGGCGACTACGCCCTGGATTATGTATCAGGTTGTATATTCTTTAATTCCCATAATTGGTGCAGCTTATTATTTCTTTGGTCTTGGAGCTTTGGCAGTCGTTACTTTTTCTGTTGCAGGTTGTTTTTTTACAGAACAATTGTTCAGCAAATCCTTTTTTAGTTTTGATAAAATAAAGGACGGGAGTACTTTAATTACAGGACTTCTTTTGGGTTTGACATTACCTCCGGGTTTTCCTTTATGGATGGCTTTTATAGGTGGAATAGTTGCTATCGGAATGGGAAAATTAATCTGGGGTGGCTTAGGGCAAAATATTTTCAATCCCGCTTTGGTTGGCAGGGCATTCCTGCAGGCGGCCTTTCCAACGGCAATAACAACATGGTCGCCTCCTGATGGAAGGTATTTTAGTTTCAGAGGATCAAACATTGGTTTTCCTTTTTTTCAAACGGAAAATGTGGATGGAATAACAACAGCAACCCCTCTTTCAAAAATGAAATTTGAGCATGTGTTTACCAATTGGCAGAACCTGTTATTTGGAAATACCGGCGGTTCATTGGGTGAGACCTGCGGAATACTTTTTATACTGGCCTGTATCTATCTTATTGCGAGGAAAATTATTCATTGGCGCATCCCGGTTGCCATTACCCTTACGGTTGTGATTTTTTCAGGTATTTTCTGGCTCATTAATCCAGAAATATATCCAAACCCTGTGTTCATGCTCTTTTCAGGAGGATTGATGCTGGGAACAGTTTATATGGCTACTGATTTGGTTACTTCGCCTATCACCCCGAGGGGCGCATGGATTTACAGTATAGGAATAGGAATTTTTGTGGTACTTATTCGTCTTTGGGGAGGCTTGCCTGAGGGAGTGATGTATGCAATTTTATTGATGAATGCAGCAACTCCACTGATAAATAAATATGTAAAAGTAAGAACATACGGTTATAAAAAATAATGAAACTCACTTTACGAAATACGAATTATACGAATCTACTAATTATGAACCCCGCCAGGATTCGTAAATTAGTATAATTCGTATTTCGTAAAGACTTTAGTGAACATACGGAAAAATAAAAAAATGAAAAAAAAACTTCCTTTACGAAATACGAATTTTAGGAATGTACGAATTTAGAACACCGATAGGGTTCGTAAATTAGTATAATTCGTATTTCGTAAAGACTTCGTATTTCGTAAAGACAAAACGCTTTATATGAACGATCAAAATAAAACAGAAGAAAAAGAGCCCGGTTCATTCCGGCTGATTTTTACTTTGGGTCTTGCCGGATTTCTTGCAGGGGTGGTATTGGTGGGGGCTTACCTCTTTACCAAACCAATGATTGATGCAAATAAAGCTGCCGCCATTGAAAGAGCTATTTTTAAAGTTTTACCCGCTTGCAAATCTTTTAAAATATTGGAACTTAAAAATGGGAAATTATCCGATTATAAAGTTCAGGACAAAAAACAAGCTACAGGCGAAGCACCAAAACTGGTTTATATGGGTTATAATAAATCGAAAGAAGTTGTTGGGTTTGCCATCTTGGGTGCTGAGATAGGCTTTGCCGATGTAATTACTATATTAATTGGATATGATGCCAATAAAAAAACAATCGTTGGTTATGAGGTTTTGGAATGCAAGGAAACACCAGGATTGGGTGATAAAATAATTAAAGATGTAAGTTTTCAGAATAATTTTAAAGCCCTGTTAACCGAACCGGAAATTTTATTTGCAAAAAAAGGCGAAAAACACAAAGACAACGAAGTGGAGGCCATTACCGGAGCAACCATCAGTTCAAAGGCGGTTATCAGGTTACTTAATAAAGCCATGGTGCAATGGAAAAAACCAATAGGAGATTATATTAAGACCAATAATAATTAAACAAAAATGAGTCAGGAAAATTCAAACCGTTCTATGGAGGAGTTCAGCAAAGGACTATGGAAAGAAAATCAAATTTTTGTTACCATTCTTGGGATGTGTCCTGCATTGGCTGTAACCAATTCAGCGATAAACGGGCTGGCCATGGGAATTGCTACTACCTGCGTGCTTATCCTTTCAAACTTATTAATTTCCGTTTTCAGAAATGTCATTCCCAATCAGGTTAGAATAACCGCCTTTATTGTGATTATTGCAACTTTGGTACAAGTAATAGATTTTTTTATGGCGGCTATAGTACCCGATGTTCATAAGGAACTAGGTGCTTTCATCGCCCTTATTGTTGTCAACTGTATTATTTTAGGCAGAGCAGAATCATTTGCCGCAAAAAACAAACCATGGCTATCAATTTTAGACGGGGCCGGAATGGGATTGGGATTCACATTTGCCCTTTTGGTAATAGGGATTATTCGTGAAATCCTGGGTAATGGCTCGCTATTTAATATTTCTTTATTTGGCCCAAAATTCGAGCCCTGGGTTATAATGATACTCCCCCCGGGTGGTTTTATAACTTTAGGATTTTTATTATTAATTTTTAACTGGTACAGTCAAAAGAAAAAAGATAAATTAAAATTTATAGGTAAATAATTATGGAAAATTTAGTCTGGATTTTTATATCTGCTTTCTTAATAAATAATTTCACTCTGAGTTATTTTTTAGGGCTCTGTTCTTTTTTTGGTGTTACAACCAAAATTCAAACTGCCATTCGACTTGGTTTAGCAAATATATTTGTTATGATAATTACCGCTCTTTTTACATATATATTGAACACATGGGTATTGTCGTATGCGCCTTACCTGCGAATGATAAGTTTTATTATTGTAATAGCCAGTGCGGTGCAGTTTGTTGAAATGGCTATTAAAAAATTAAGTCCCGAATTATTTAAGGCACTTGGAATTTACCTTCCTTTAATAACTACCAATTGTGCAATCCTGGCCCTTGCACTTTTTTCAACCAATAAGGGTTATGGATTTGTTGAAGGAATGGTGTATGCAGTTGGTGCAGGGCTGGGAGTAACCCTAGCCTTGGTATTGCTTGCCGGAATCAGGGAGGAATCACGATTGGTGAGTATTCCTAAATTAATTCAGGGTACAGCCATAAACATGATTATTGCCGGTATTTTATCTATGGCATTTATGGGATTTGCCGGACTATTCAGCTCAAACTAATATGGGAAAATATTTAGAATTTATATTGCCCGTTCTTGCAATCAGTTTGTTGACTGCAGGATGGATGGCGGTACAATTACTTGCAAAAAAAATCGGGACAAAAAATCATATTGATAATGATGTAAGTTGCTGCGGGGATTGTGAGAAAAAAGACACATGTGATACTTTTGAAAAAGACAAGTCGTTTGCGAAATCTTTACGAAAGACTAATCAATACGAATACTAACCGATTAGTAAATTAGTAAAATTTGTATTTCGTAAATAAATGTAAAATTCGTATTTCGTAAAATAAAATTAAAAAACAACCATAGATTATGAACATATCTAAACAAAGTATGAAATTGTATCAAAAAGCAAGTGATGAGCTTTTGATGATTAATCAAACCTTAAAAAATTCAGAATTGGATCACATGTCTTTTTTAGTTTGCCAGAGCGTAAAAGAATGCATGACTGATTTCCTGAATTGTTTTTTGTTGATAAAAAAAGGTGAACGAAGCCATTCTAAAAACTTAAATGATTTAGTGGTAGAATGCTCCGCCATTGACGAGCAATTTAAACAACTTGATTTGAGATGGCTTAGTTGTGGCAACCATGATTTTAAAAAAGCCGGGAATGTATTTTGTTCTTCGGCACAGCACACTCAAGTCTGCATTTGGATTGCTAACGGCATAAAAAAAGTTCTGGATGATGAAATCAAAAAACAGTCGTCACCGCTTCTCCCCTTATAACCTATTTATCAAATTTCGATTAATAAATTTTATACATCCATAATCAATCTTAAATTAAAAAATTATTTATGCAAAACATCTATCTCAATGTTCTTACAGGTCTAACTGAATTGGTTAATACAAGCCCAATCAGAATTGAATTTATTTTATTTGCGCTAACACTAATTGGTGTTGCAGTATTTCACCACCAAACAATGAGGGTAGCTCTTATTGGTTTAGCATCCATTCTTATTTTTAAATTGCTTTTCGACAGCGAATTTAATTTTGTTAATCACATTATGGGCAGTGAAGACAGGGAGGGAGAGTGGAGAATACTGTTAAACTTAATGGGATTATTGTTTGGCTTTGCCATTTTAGCCAAGCTTTTTGAAGAATCAGGTATCCCTCAAAAATTACCCGAATATCTGCCTGACGACTGGAAAGGTGGATTTGTACTATTGGTTTTGATTTGTGTTATCTCTTCTTTTCTTGATAATATTGCTGCTGCCATGATTGGAGGTGCTGTAGCTTTTGTAGTTTTCAAAGGGAAAGTTCATATTGGTTATCTGGCGGCGATAGTAGCCGCTAGTAATGCTGGTGGTGCCGGAAGCGTTGTTGGCGACACAACCACTACCATGATGTGGATTGATGGAGTTAGTGCTCTGGATGTTACACATGCCTTTGTAGCCTCTGCGGCAGCTATTTTGATTTTTGGAATAATTGCAGCAAAACAGCAGGATAAATATCAAAGAATTATTAAAGACGCACCTACTAAAGGAGTAAGAGTGGATTGGAAAAAAATTATAGTTGTAGCCATGATTCTGGCAGGTGCAATCATCACAAACTGGACACTTGATTTCCCGGCTGCCGGAGTTTGGGTAGCTATTTTTCTTGGCGCTACATTTACAAAAACGCCTTGGAAGGAAGTTCCCATAGCTGTAAAAGGAACTGTATTTTTACTATCACTTGTACTTTGTGCCTCCATGATGCCGGTTAATGAATTGCCGGCAGCTTCGTGGCAAACGGCATTCTCCTTGGGCTTTGTTTCTGCTGTTTTCGATAATATTCCTCTTACTAAATTATGTCTCGAGCAAGGCGGTTACGACTGGGGGGTTCTGGCATTTAGTGTTGGTTTTGGAGGTTCAATGATTTGGTTTGGTTCTTCGGCAGGTGTGGCTTTATCCAATATGTACCCTGAAGCAAAATCAACCGTAAATTATATCAAAGGCGGATGGCATGTTACCGTTGCCTATATTATTTCATTTTTTATAATGCTATCTATTGTTGGCTGGCATCCTCACGATCCTCATAAAAAAGGAACTGAAAAACAACCTGTTGAAACTAATCGGGTAATTCCGAACCCATAACCAATTGTAAATAGTGTCTGACCGAAAACACCCTTTTTATTGATTTATAGAAAATATCAAGT
>CAYHCM010000016.1:0-40126 GCA_964355045.1 uncultured Chitinophaga sp.
AATCAACCAATGGAGATACCCACTTGGGAGGTGATGATTTTGACCATGTAATTATAGACTGGTTGGCCGACGAATTTAAAAAAGACGAAGGATTGGATTTGAGAAAAGACCCAATGGCACTTCAGCGATTGAAAGAGGCGGCTGAAAAAGCCAAAATTGAATTGTCAAGCGCACAGGCCACAGAGATTAATCTTCCATATATAATGCCTGTAGATGGAATGCCAAAGCATTTGGTTCGATCATTATCACGTGCAAAATTTGAGCAATTGGCCGATAAGCTGATACAACGAACTCTGGATCCATGCAAAAAAGCTATGAAAGATTCAGGATATTCAACTTCAGATATTGACGAAATAATTTTGGTAGGTGGAAGTACCCGAATCCCGGCCATTCAACAATTGGTGAAAGATTTTTTTGGCAAAGAACCTTCAAAAGGTGTGAACCCTGATGAAGTAGTTGCAATTGGTGCAGCTATTCAAGGTGCAGTATTGACAGGTGAAGTAAAAGATGTTTTGTTGTTGGACGTTACTCCATTATCATTGGGAATTGAAACCATGGGAGGCGTAATGACCCGATTGATTGATTGCAACACGACCATTCCAACCAAAAAAAGTGAAGTTTTCAGCACGGCAAGCGATCACCAACCATCGGTAGAAATACATGTATTGCAAGGCGAACGTCCTATGGCTAATCATAATAAAACGATTGGGAAATTCCATTTGGACGGTATCCCACCGGCACCGCGCGGAATGCCAAAAATTGAAGTAACCTTTGATATAGATGCTAATGGTATTTTAAATGTTAGTGCCAAAGATCAGGGAACCGGAAAAGAACAAAAAATAAGAATTGAAGCCTCATCAGGATTGAGCAAGGATGAGATAGAACGCATGAAACGAGAAGCTGAAATGAACGCAGATTCTGACAAAGCAGCCAAGGAAGAAATTGAAAAATTGAATGCTGCTGATTCATTGATTTTCCAAACAGAAAAGCAGTTAACCGAGTTTGGCGAAAAAATACCCGCCGACAAAAAAGAAGCGATTGAAAATGCGAAAGACGAATTGAAAAAAGCGCATGCAAGCCGCGATATGGCAGGAATTGAATCAGCTACTGAAACCTTGAATAAGGCATGGGAAGCCGCTTCGCAGGATTTGTATAATGCCCAGCAACAGCAAGGACAACCAACACCAACCGAAGGTGAACCTGAAACTGCAAATGCCGGTAAAGGCGATGATACCGCACAGGATGTGGATTTTGAAGAAGTGAAATAATTTACGATTTTAGATTTGACAACTTTTTAAAAGTTGTCAAATCTTTTTAAACATATTTTAAAAAAGCGACTTTCGGGTCGCTTTTTTATTTCTTAATTGCTTTAAAATCTCGTTAAAGTCAAGATGGAAATGGATAATTTGATACTCCTACTTCAATTGAAATTTCTAAAAATCAAACCCAACAAAAAACCCATCACCAAAAGGCAATGGGTTAAAAAAAAAATAAAACTTTATATTAAGCTCTTCTTTCCTTGATACGTGCGGCTTTACCCACTTTGGTTCTAAGATAAAACAAGCGTGCTCTTCTAACCTTACCTCTGCGCATCACTTCTATTTTATCAATGTTGGGGCTGTTAAGTGGAAAAATACGCTCCACTCCTATTCCGCCTGAAATTTTACGAACTGTAAATGTTTCGGCAAGGCCACTGTTTCTTCGCTGTATCACCACACCCTGAAATTGCTGGATACGCTCCTTGGCACCCTCTTTAATTTTGTAATGCACACTTACCGTATCACCGGCGGCAAATTCAGGTACATCCGTTTTTTTGTATTGTGCCTCTACGTGTTTTATTAAATCCATAACCCTCGTTTTTAAAGGCGGCAAAACTACAAATTATTTGTTTGAAAACAAGAGAATTTATACATTATTTGCAGAAATATTTATGTCGAACAAGAATAATAAAAATCAGGGAATTGTTTACAGCACCAACCCCGATTTTCAGAATGAGGAAATTGGCCAAACAGAGAATGAAACGCTGCCTCCGGGCAAACAAAATCTTTTGGTTAGAATTTCTACATCTGGCAGAGGTGGTAAAAAAGCGTCGCTTGTTCAACGGTTCAATGGATCAGAAATAGATTTGGATATACTTGCAAAAGATATTAAAAAACACTGTGGAACCGGCGGTACTGTTAAAGACAATGAAATAATAATACAGGGAGATATGTGCCAAAAAATAGTTGAGTTCCTTTTGTTAAAAGGCTATAGGGCTAGGAAAGGTTAAGAATTCGTTAATTTAGATTTTTTATAAACAATAAAATATATAATATTTAAAATGCTAATTTGTAGATCTTTAAAATATTTGCTATTGAAAATGCATAATGCTATTTAGCCTGATTATACTAAATTTGCCACCCATTAAAAATTAAAAATATCACATATGAAATGCCCATGCGATTTTCAATCACACCAACCGAGATAAAATTTGGGCATTCCATATAACCTTAGTTTAAAAAATAAATATTAATTATATATGAAACATCATCCGATAGTTGAACAAATAATTTCAAAAGCCTCTGAATCTTATATTCAGTTAAGTGCCGAAAAGTTAGTGGAACATGCGCTATTAAATAAAGAAGGGCAGATTACAGATAACGGTTCCTTAGCTGCTGATACCGGTGAATTTACCGGACGAAGCCCTAAAGATAAATATGCTGTATTTGATGAAAAAACAAAAGATGTAGTTTGGTGGGGTGATGTAAACAGCAAAATAGACCCTTCAAAATTCGATAACTTATTGGATAAAGTTATAAAACATTTTGAAAATAAAGAATTGTTTGTTCGTCATTCCTATGCCTGTGCCGATCCGGCCTATCGTTTAAATATTGAAATTGTGACCGAAACGGCTTACCAAAATATGTTTGCCAATAATTTATTTTTAAGGCCAACTGTTGATGAATTGGAGACTCAGGAAGCCGAATGGTTGATTTTGGCAGCCCCCTCATTTCATGCAATTGCTGCCGAAGACGGTACAAGGCAACACAATTTTACCATGATAAATTTTACTAAAAAAATTATTTTGATTGGCGGATCGGGATATACGGGTGAAATTAAAAAAGGAATTTTTACGGTATTAAATTATGTTTTACCTCATGAAAAGGGAGTACTTTCCATGCATTGTTCAGCTAATATAGGTAGTAAAAATGATACTGCTATTTTCTTCGGACTATCGGGAACAGGTAAAACCACCCTTTCAGCCGACCCTAACCGAAAGCTGATAGGAGATGATGAACACGGCTGGGCCGAAAATTCGGTTTTCAATTTTGAAGGAGGATGCTATGCCAAATGTGTGGATTTATCTGAAGAAAAAGAACCTCAAATATGGAACGCTATTAAGGCCGGTGCATTGGTTGAAAACGTAAGATTTTATGAAAACACCAACAGGGTAAATTACAATGATATTTCCGTTACCGAAAACACACGGGTAGCTTATCCTATTGATTTTATTGACAACATCGCAGTACCTTCCATAGGTAAAACGCCCGAAAATATTTTCTTTTTAACAGCCGATGCTTTTGGGGTTTTGCCCCCTATATCTAAATTAAATCCGGGTCAGGCCATGTACCACTTTATTTCAGGATATACTGCCAAAGTTGCCGGTACCGAAGCAGGAGTTACTGAGCCTCAGGCCACTTTCTCAGCATGTTTCGGAAAAGCGTTTTTGCCATTGCATCCTGCTAAATATGCCGAAATGCTTGGTAAAAAACTAAATGCGAATCCTGATATAAATGTATGGCTTGTAAACACAGGTTGGAGCGGCGGATCGTATGGCGTTGGTTCACGCATGAAATTATCTTATACCCGTGCTATGATTACCGCGGCTTTGGAAGGAAAGTTTGACAGTGTTGAATTTATTAATCATCCTGTATTTGGTATAGCTATACCAGTGAGTTGCCCAAATGTACCTGCCGAACTTTTAAACCCCCGAAATACATGGGCTGATGCCTGCGAATACGACAAAAAAGCAAACCATTTGGCCGAATTGTTTAACACTAATTTTAAGCAATATGCCGATGGATGCAGCGATGAAATTCTTTCTGCTGCGCCTAAAGCAATGGCTACGGCATAGTATTTATTAAAACTTCAACGAAGGGTTTGAGTTGTAAAATTCAAACCTTTTTTTGTTTTGACTAATTTGGATTTTTCACCAATAATTTGAAAATAATTCCCTTCATTTGAAAACTTAGAGACCCTTAAAAAAAACAATGAAAAAAATTATCTTTTTAATAACCATTATTGCCTTTGGCTTTACCAAAGTTTACAGTCAGGCCGGCGAGATAAAACGAATTAATCTTGATGCAGAACTCGGCAACGGAGGCATCGTAAATTTGTTTAAACTCGGGTTAGCTATCAAAACAGAACAATCATCCGAGTGTGTGTTTACGTTTTACGATGAAAACCTGAAAAAAGATGGCAGCGCAAAATTCACCTTAGAAGGAAGGCGAGAGTACGTTTCCAATTATTACTACGACACTTTAATAAATAAAATATTGGTTTTTCATGGGGTTAAACGAACCAATAACCTTACCCTTATTGCACCCGACACAAAAAAGAAAAAGACCCTGAATCTGAAGGTGCCCGGAAAAAAAGCGTATTTAAATACCTCGTTTGTAAAATTGGATCAAAGTATTTATGCCATCATAACAAGCAAAGGAAAAACTACGCTAAATACCATTGAATTAACCAATGGTGAAATAACACCGGTTGATTTACCATTAGAATGGAAGGCAAGGGTTATCCTAAAAATGAGCAGGGTGAATGCCAAATATGTGGCTTTATTTTATTTGGACAAAACTGTAAAAAACAAAAAATTTAAGAATGTGGCTTTAATTGATGATGAAGGAAAGGTGGTAGCCGATAAATTAGTAAGCAATAATGAAGCTGATTTTCCGATGGAAGAATTTAGTATAACCGACCTTGGAAATGAACAATTGGCCATAGCCGGAACATACAGTACAAGTGTAACTTCGGAATATTCAATTGGCCTGTTTGTGGCTAAAGTTGATAATTTAAAATTAAGTTTTATTAAATATTTTGATTATAACAAAATCAAGAATTTCTATAACTTTATGTCGGAAAAGAAAAAGGAAAAGGCAGAAAAGAAAGCAGAAAAAAATGCTAAACGGGGCAAATCAACGAAATATCTTGCAATTACCCACCCGGTAATAACCGTGGATGGAAGGCTATTGGTAACGGCTGAATTTTTTTATCCCACCTATCGTACCGAAAGTTCTACCACATACGTAAATGGCAAACCAACTGCGACATACCGCAGTGTATTTGATGGATATTTATATACCCATACCATGATTTTAGGAATTGATGAAGAGGGGAAAAAAGATTTTGAACATTGTATCCCCTTTCATTTAGATTACAAGCCATATACAGCTTCCCAAAAACTGAAACGACGGATAAGCGATGAGGATATAAAATACAGTTATATAGCCTATAATAAAATTTATAGTTTTTCAATATTAGATGATGATATGAAAGAAAATGACCCTAAAACCCTGGTTGAAGTGGACGAAGATAAAAAACTAAAAAGCACCTATAGCTCCATTGACAGTTGGTATGATAATTATTTTTATGCCAAAACCAGCCAAACCACGAAGGAAAAAGGAAAATTAATTGGGGGAAAGGAAACCAATTATTATTTGATAAAGTACGGAGTGGAATAAAAAGAAAATTCCAAACTCCAAAATACAAATTTCAAAAAAAATCTCAATGTCAAATTTTGCTAAATATTCGTTTGCTGTTTAATTGCTAATTTCCAATAGAAGCATCCCCCTTTGCGGCATTCAATTTCTTTTCTTTTCGATAGGTTGAAATAACCGGAATGGCTGTAATAATAATCAGAAACAGAACAACTAAGCCCAGGTGATCTTTTAGAGTTGGAAAGAATCCTGCTAAATAATAAGCGCTGAGTGTCATCAATGATGTCCATAGTATTGACCCAACAATGGTGTAAATTAAAAATGTTTTAAACCTCATTTTTATAACCCCGCTTAGTATAGGTGCAAATGTTCGGATAATAGGCAAAAATCGTCCTAATATTAAAGATTTGCCCCCATGCCTGTTATAGAAGGCTTTGGTTATTACTACGTACCGCTTTTTAAATATGAAGGAATCATCTCGGGTAAATAGTTTGGGACCTACCTGTTTCCCAAATAAATAACCTGTAATATTTCCGAGGATGGCTGCTATATTTAGCCCTATCATAAGGGTAACAATATTTACAGGCAGTGCATCAGTACCACACAGCAATCCGGCGGTAAATAATAAAGAATCACCGGGCAAGAAAAATCCTACAAATAACCCTGTTTCAGCAAATACAATAAATAACAGGAGTCCCATTCCACCGAGTATAATGAGATTCTCAGGGATAAAATATTTATATAAAGGTTCTAAATAATCGTGCATTAAAGTTCGGCTAAAATAAGTCATATTTATTTCATATGTAATGTATGTTTATTTTTTTAAGGTCATATGGAATACCCCTTTGATCTGAGGTTGCTATGAGCTTCCTGATAATGCGTATTTCATAAAATTATGGAAATAGAAAATGTTAAAAAAAATTTATATCTGATTACCCCATTTAATGAACTTTATTTATTTAGCAAAAGGTGTTTTTCGTAAGTTGGGATTTATAAAAATTTTTATTATCACAAAATCAATTTATTTTGCATCACAATTTTATATGCATCGTTTAAGCAAAATAATATTACTCTTCCCGCTTCTTGTCTTAATAATTTGTGGCTGCCGCGATGATGATCCTAAACCATTTAAACAAAAAGTCGCTTTACAAATAATTCATAAATGGAATGACTCACTTTTGGAACTCAATAAACCTTATATATGGGAACACGATTTTACTATTGACACCATTACTCCCGTTACTCTTATTTATCACATCAATAATTTAAGTTTGATAACCCAAGACAGTCAGGAAATAAAAGCAGACAAGCCTTACTATATGGTTGATTTTAATTTAAATACTGTATTTCCCGAAAATATTTCTTTCACAACTCCTAAGGATGGTATAAAATATTATGTCAATGCTCTGGAATTTACGATTGGTATAGCTGATTCATTAACCAATGTCAAAGGATTGTTAAACAGCATTTTTATTACTCCAATGTATTGGGGAATGATAAACGGATATATAAATTTTAAGTTTGAAGCCGAATCACCTCAGGTTTTGACAAACACGTTGATTTATCATATTGGCGGTTACAAAAAACCCTATGATAATTCTCGAAGTGTAAGAGTGGTTTTTGATAAGCCCTATTACCTTAACAAGGAAAATACGCTAACGCTATCTGCCAATATCTTTAAACTTTTTAAATCTGCACATCAAATAGATATTTCAAAAATTGACCTGATTGAATTACCTGATGCCAATAGCAAATTAATTGCTGATAATATGGCTAAAATGTTTGGTTTTGGTTCTTTTAAGTAAAATAGTGGGTTAAAATTTTGTATGGTGGTAGTGTTGCAACTGAATTAAATTTGCAAAAATTCTACAATCTTGAAATTGGATGACTACAGAAAAAAATTAGAACGAATTGATAAAAAAATAATTCTTCTTTTATCCGAAAGGAGCGACGTTTCTAAAGCAATCGGTAGTTTAAAATTTAAAAATAAAACGGAAATTGAGCAGGAAGAATATTGGAAAATATCGTCGGCCAAACGAGATGAATTGATTTCAGAAACAGGCTTAGATAGGAAAATGGTGGAAAATATTTTCAAAATAATTCGGCGTCAATCTATTAAAATACAAAAAGAGAGTATTAAAAAACTGAAAAATGCAGGGAAGTAAAATGGAATTATTATCTCCGGCTGGTTCTTACGAATCCTTAATTGCTGGCATAAAAGCGGGTACCGATTCGGTTTATTTTGGGGTTGAACAATTGAATATGAGGACCCGTTCGAGCCATAATTTCACGTTGACCGATTTACCCAAAATTTCCGAAATCTGTAAAGAGCACAAAATTAAAAGCTATTTAACTTTAAATACAATACTTTTTGACCACGATATTTCGTTGATGAAAAAAATAGTTGATGAAGTGAAAATTCATAAGATTGACGCCGTCATAGCTTCTGATCATTCGGTAATGAATTATGCAAAAAAAGCCGGAGTAAATATACATATTTCAACCCAGTCCAACATTACAAACCTTGATACCATTGAGTTTTATTCTGCATTTGCTGATGTGATAGTATTGGCACGGGAATTAAGTTTAAGTCAGGTTGCAAGCATAATTTCAAGCATTAAAAGAAAAAAAATAAAAGGTCCGACGGGCAATTTAATAAAAATTGAAATTTTCGGTCACGGGGCTTTATGTATGGCAGTTTCCGGTAAATGCTATATGAGTTTACATTCCGATTATGCTTCAGCCAATCGGGGTGCCTGTATTCAAAATTGCCGAAAAAGTTATATTGTTACCGACAAAGAAGATGGCGTTGAATTTGAAGTGGACAATGAATATATTATGTCGGCCAAGGATTTATGCACCATTGATTTTTTAGATAAAATAAAGGAAACCGGCGTTGATATTTTAAAAATTGAAGGCCGTGGACGAAGTGCCGAATACGTTTATACTGTTACAAAATGCTATAGGGAAGCAATAGATTCCTTGGAAAATAAAACATTCAATTCAGGAAAAATCACAGAATGGAAAGAGCAGCTTTCCACGGTTTATAATCGAGGATTTTGGGAGGGTTATTATTTGGGGAAAACGATGGGGGAGTGGAGCAATACGTATGGTTCAGTTGCTACAAAGCGAAAAATTTATATTGGTAAAGGCTTGAAATATTTTGAAGAAGCCAAAATAGGGGAGTTTCTGATAGAATCCCAATCTCTTTCTTTAGGTGATGAAATAGTGATTACAGGTCCTACAACCGGGGTTATTCAAACTGAGATAGGAGAAATTTGGGTGGATGATTTTAAAAAAGATAAAGTTGGGAAGGGAGAAAAATTTACCATGAAGATGCCTGAAAAAATCAGACCTTCGGATAAATTATATAAATTGGTACCGGCTTAATGATACGAATCGTGTTTCAACGGGCTAAATGCATTGGGTGTAATGCCTGTGTGGATGCAGCCAAATACAGATGGCGAATATCACGAAAAGATGGAAAATGTATCTTGATTGGAGGCCGTGAAAAAAAAGGATTTTATACTGTTATGGCTGGCGATGACGAATGGGAGGCTAATGTAAAAGCGGCCAATCAATGTCCGGTGAAGATTATTAAGTTAGAGAAGGTGGTTGGTTGGAAAAGTTGAAATGGTGATTGGTTGGATCGGTTGGAATGGTGATTGGTAATTGATGATCGGTGATTTTTTGGAATTAAGAGAGAGGAATAGTTTTTTGAAAATACAATTTAACAATAAAATAATTTAACAATTTATAAAAAATGAAAGCATATATTTTCCCCGGACAAGGGTCACAATTTGTGGGTATGGGCAAAGACCTGTACGACAGCAATCCCAAGGCAAAAGAATTATTCGAGCAAGCCAATTCCATTTTAGGTTTTAGAATAAGTGATGAAATGTTTGGCAGCACCGACGAAGGGCTGAAGGCTACCCGAATTACGCAACCTGCTGTTTTTTTGCATTCAGTAATTAAAGCCATGAGTATTGAAAATTTTAAACCCGATATGGTTGCAGGGCATTCCCTTGGCGAGTTTTCGGCTTTGGTGGCCAATGGCTCCTTAAATTTTTCAGACGGTTTACAATTGGTGTATAAACGAGCTCTGGCCATGCAAAAAGCGTGTGAACAAAATCCCTCTACTATGGCGGCAGTGCTGGGTTTGGATGATAATTTAGTAGAAGAAATTTGTGCTTCCATAACCAATGAAATTGTGGTAGCCGCTAACTACAATTGCCCGGGTCAGTTGGTTATTTCGGGTAGTATTGCCGGGGTAAATATAGCCTGCGAAAAATTAAAGGAAGCCGGAGCCAAGCGTGCTTTGTTATTACCTGTTGGTGGTGCATTTCATTCTCCATTAATGGAACCTGCAAGAATTGAACTGGAAGCCGCTATCGCAGCTACTGAATTTAAAACTCCAATTTGCCCGGTTTATCAAAATGTAAGCACTACTGCTGTAACAGACCCTGCCGAAATACAAAAAAACCTGATAAAACAACTGACCGCTCCTGTAAAATGGACTCAAAGTATTTTGCAAATGATAATAGATGGAGCCACATTATTTACCGAAGTAGGTCCCGGAAATGTGTTGCAGGGATTGGTAAAAAAAATAAATCGGGAAATGGAAACGGCAGCGGGGTAACAAAGTATTAATTTTTTAAAATTTATTGCCGAGATATGTCAGTGTTAAAAGAATTCCCGGTCAGGTATGGCCGCACTTATAAAGTGGTGTTGGCAATTGTATTACCATGTCTTTTAATATTGCCTTTTATTTATTTAATGTTGGAATTTAAGTCGCTGGAAGAATGGAAAGTGTGGGTTATAATTTATGTATTTCTGGGAGCCATAATAGGGCTCAGCATTTGGCTGGCATTGCGTCTTTACCCAAAAGCATTATTCTGCATAAGCCGCGATGAAATAAGCCTCGTTTTTAATCGAGATAATTTATTGGCACCTTCCGATTTTAGTTTTAAGGTTGCTGAAATTATTAAATTTAAACAAGGGACTATAGGCGATGATGAATATTATATTTTTACCACCCAAAACCCTTCCCGAAAATTTCAAATTTCGGCATCTTCCTATAAGGTAGAAGATATGCTTGATTTTTATGAAGCTATGGCGGAAATTGGTGAGATGGTAAATGGGGAAGAATGATTTTTTTAATATAATTTTTATCTTTGGGACTTTATAGGACTTCTTGCGACTTTTGTATGAGTCCCCAAAGTCCCAAAAGTCCCAAGAAACCTACAACCAAACCTACAACCAAAAAAAATGACCCCTAAAGACAAACCCGGCTTTATCCCAATTCACGGGGGCTACCGCACTTTACTTAGCTTCCAAAAATCAGAGATAGTATATGACGGCACGGTTTATTTCTGTAATCGCTTTTTTGGAAAATACGACCGAACCATTGATCAAATGGTGCAGGCAGCCCGCTCCGGCAAACAAAATATTGCTGAGGCCAGCATGGCTTCAGGAACATCCAAGGAAACTGAATTAAAACTTACCAATGTGGCAAAGGCAAGTTTAGAAGAATTATTACTTGATTATGAAGATTTTTTAAGAACTAAAAAATTAAAACTTTGGGAGAAAGATCATCGGTTAGTTACCAGATTGCGGGAGATTAACAGAACACCAGATGCCAATTATGATACATTTAAAAAAGCCATCGAACACGAAGACTCTGAAATTTGCGCCAATACAATGATTACGCTTATTAGAATTACATCCTATTTGCTTGCCAAACAAATACAGACTTTGGAAACAGCATTTTTAAAAGAGGGTGGTTTGCGGGAAAGGATGACTAAGGCGAGAATTGAGGAGAGAAATAAGAAATTGTAAAAAGTGCCCGTTAATATCTTTTTAAAACAAGTTGATAGATTTATCGATTTTGAATCATCACTATTCCCCCTATGTTTGCACCAAATTTTTAAAAATAACCAATGAAAAATATCGTCCTAACTTTACTGGCAGTCTTTATAGCCACCACTTCCTTTTCCCAAACCAAAGATAAAAAGAAAACTTGGGACGTATCAACAACCGATATGCCAGTTACTACCACCATGATTACCACAGATGAAGGCACCTGGATGAGTTTGGATGTAAGTCCGGATGGGGCGCAGATTGTATTTGATATGCTGGGCGATATTTACACTTTGCCGATTGGCGGTGGGGATGCTAAATTAATCAGAGGCGGTCATGCCTTTGAAGTGCAGCCAAGATTTAGCCCTGATGGGAAAAAAATAAGTTTTACTTCCGATGCAGGTGGTGGCGATAATATTTGGACCATGAATACGGATGGCTCGGATGCCAAACAAATCACCAAAGAAGATTTTAGGTTGGTGAACAATGCCGTATGGTCAGTAGATGGCAATTATATTATTTGTAAAAAACATTTCAGTTCTGAACGTTCGTTGGGAGCCGGTGAAATTTGGATGTATCACAAAACCGGTGGAATTGGAATTCAATTAACCAAAAAGAAAAACGACCAGCAAGATGTTGGAGAGCCCTGGACTTCACCGGATGGCAAATATGTTTATTACAGCGAAGACGTGTATCCGGGCGGATATTTTCAATATAACAAGGACCCGAATAGCCAGATTTATGCAATCAATCGCTATAATTTAGAAAATGGAGAAACAGAACGGGTAACAGGCGGCCCGGGAGGGGCTATTCGTCCGGTTATTTCGCACAAAGGCGACGTGATGGCGTTTGTCAAACGGGTAAGAGAGAAATCGGTGCTTTATCTGCATGAACTGAAAACCGGAAGAGAATGGCCGATTTACGACCAACTAAGCAAAGATCAGCAGGAAGCCTGGGCAATTTTTGGACCTTATACCGGATTTAACTGGACACCTGATGACCAATTCATCGTCATATGGGCAGAAGGAAAAATTAGAAAAATAAATCTACAAACTTTGGCAGTGGTTGATATTCCTTTCAAGGCCACAGCCAACCACATTATTGTAAATACGTTAAAATTTAAGAATGATGCCGCCCCGGATTCGTTTACCTGCAAAGCCATCCGTCAGGCTGTGACCTCACCCGATGGAAAAACACTTATATTTAATGCCGCAGGGTATTTATGGAAAAAATCTTTACCCAACGGAAAACCATCACGACTTACAAGTGGAACCAATCTTGAATACGAACCTTCTTTTTCAAAAGATGGTAAGTTCCTGATTTTTGTTAGTTGGAATGACGATAGCATGGGGGCCATTCATAGGCTGGATTTGGTTACACCTGAAAGCAAACCGGTAAAATTAACTACCGAAAAGGCCATTTACCGCGAACCTTCTTTTTCACGTGACGATATTAATTTGGTTGTTTATAGAAAAGAAAGCGGAAACAATCATCAGGGATATGTCAACACCAGGGAGGCGGGGATTTATGTCATGGAAGTGAGGCTTAATAAAAAAACAGGCAACCTATCGAGTTCTGAATTGGTGACTAAAGATGGAGAATATCCTATGTTTAATAAAGATGCCAGCCGGATATATTATCAAACCGGAGGCAGTCTTTTCGGAGCATTGACTAAAACGCTAATGTCGGTAAAAATAGATAGCAAAGAGCCACGGGAAATAGTAAAATCGAAATATGCCCATCGCATTATTCCAAGCCCCGATGACAAGTGGGTTGCCTTTACCAATTTATACAAAGTTTATATAGCCGCCATGCCAATGACAGGACAGGTTATAGAACTTGATGGCAAATCAACCAATGTTCCGGTGTCGCAGGTTTCGCGCGATGCAGGTATCAGCTTGCATTGGTCGGGCGATAGCAAAAAACTAAATTGGACTTTAGGAGAAGAGTATTTTAGTACCGACCTCAACAAACGGTTTTTGTTTATGGATAATGCTCCTGACAGTCTTCCTGCCATTGACACAACAGGTATAAAAATTAATCTCGTTCTTCCGGGCGATAAACCGAAAGGCAAAATTGCTTTTATCGGAGCTCGAATTATTACCATGAACGGAGACAAAGTAATAGAAAACGGAACCATCATTATTGAAGGAAATAAAATAATTTCCGTAGGAGAATTTGGTTCTATCATTATTCCTCCTGATGCAAAAATTATAGATGTGAAGGGCAAAACCATCATGCCCGGATTTATTGATGTCCATGCCCATCTTGGGCAATTCAGATTTGGACTTAGCCCCCAAAAACATTGGCAATATTATACCAATCTGGCTTATGGCGTAACAACTACTCACGACCCGTCTTCCAATTCCGAAATGGTATTTTCACAATCGGAAATGGTAAAGGCAGGAAATATGATAGGCCCGCGAATTTTTTCAACTGGTGTAATATTGTATGGTGCCGAAGGAGATTTTAAAGCGGTTGTCAATAATTTGGATGATGCCCGTTCGGCCATTCGCCGAACCAAAGCTTTCGGAGCGTTTTCGGTAAAGAGCTACAACCAACCACGAAGGGAACAACGACAGATGGTAATAAAAGCTGCCTATGAAATGAATATTCAAGTAGTGCCTGAAGGTGGTTCAACATTTTATCATAATTTATCCATGATACTTGACGGGCATACCGGGGTTGAACACAATTTACCGGTGGCCACTTTACATAAAGATGTTGTACAGCTTTGGGCTGCCAGCAAAACAGGATATACGCCAACCTTAATTGTAAACTATGGCGGACTGAATGGCGAATATTATTGGTACCAAACCACCAATGTTTGGGAAGATAAAAAATTATTAAAATATACGCCCCGAAGTATTATTGATGCCCGTTCACGTCACAGGGTTATGGTGCCAATGGCTGAATATGAAAACGGTCATATTTTGGTTTCAAAAAGCTGTAAACGATTGAACGATGCCGGAGTGAAAGTAAACCTTGGCGCTCATGGCCAAATTCAGGGAATTGGCGTTCATTGGGAACTGTGGATGTTGGCCCAAGGCGGCATGACCAATATGGAAGCCCTTAGAGCAGCCACTATGAACGGAGCCAATTATTTGGGTATGGATTCACAAATAGGTTCATTGGAAGCAGGAAAAATAGCAGACCTAATTATCCTTGATAAGAACCCCTTGGAAGATATAAAGAATTCGAACACCGTTATTTTTACCATGATTAACGGGCGATTATACGATACTGAAACCATGAACGAAGTAGGAAACTTTGATTTACCCAGAGGAATGTTTTATTGGGAACGCTACAATTATGCACCGGCCTTTGATTGGCATGGCGATACACATTCGGGTTGTTCGTGTGAGATTGGTTATTGAGATTATTGAAATATGTATTAAAATTTTATACGAAGTTTCTTCCAAAATCAATTTAACAATAAGGCAATTTAACAATTTCGCTATCCGATTTTTCATCGTAAATTCGCGGCACTTTTTAAAAAAAAACTACCATGCAAAATTCAATATACGGATTCGAAAAATTTAGTGCCAGGCACAATAGCCCAACCAAGAGTGAAAGAATAAAAATGTTAGAAATCATTGGATACGATTCCATTGATGAATTAATTAATAAAACCGTTCCGGCTAATATCAGGCTTCAAGAACCTCTGGATATATCTCCTGCCGTTTCTGAATACCAATTTTTGAATGATTTAAAAGAAGTAGCTTCACAAAACAAAATTTATAAAACCTATATAGGAACCGGATATTACAACACCATTACTCCGGGAGTGATTCTTAGAAATATAATGGAAAATCCGGGGTGGTACACGCAATACACCCCTTATCAGGCTGAAATTTCTCAGGGAAGATTGGAAGCCTTACTCAATTTTCAAACTATGGTAATTGACCTGACCGGTTTACCAATTGCCAATGCTTCATTATTAGACGAAGGAACAGCCGCAGCAGAGGCCATGCACATGTTTGATTCAGCTAAACCAAAAGAAAACGGCAATAAATTTTTTGTAAGTAAAAACATATTTCCTCAAACTTTGGATGTATTAAAAACTCGTTCAGAACCAGTAGGAATTGAATTGGTGATTGGTGATTTTGAAACATTTGAATTTACCCATGACTATTTTGGAGCTTACATTCAATATCCTGATAATTTAGGAAATATTAATGACTACAAATCATTTTGTGATAAAGCCCGTGCGGCAGGTGCTATGGTAACAGTAGGTGCAGATTTATTGGCATTAACACTGTTGACACCTCCCGGAGAATTCGGGGCCGATTGTGTGGTGGGTTGTTCGCAGCGTTTTGGAGTTCCAATGGGATACGGCGGCCCTCATGCTGCGTTTTTTGCCACAAGGGATGAATACAAACGTCAAATTCCGGGAAGGATAATCGGCGTATCAATTGATGCCGAAGGAAACAGGGCATTGCGTATGGCTTTGCAAACCCGCGAACAACATATCCGACGCGATAAAGCTACGAGTAATATTTGCACCGCACAGGTTTTGTTGGCTATTATGGCCGGGATGTATGGCGTTTACCATGGAGCCGAGGGTTTAATAAAAATTGCGAAGCGAATTAATTCATCTGCACATCTGTTAAACCATGCTTTGAAGTTGGCGGGATACAAACAAGTAAATTCCGATTTTTTTGATACACTTTGTATTGAAGCGGATATTAATCTTCAAAAAAACATTCAGGAAAAAGCCATAAAAGCAGAAATTAATTTCCGTTACTTCGATAATTACATCGGAATTTCAATTGATGAAACAACCAGTTTAAAAGATATTCAAACCATTTGTGATATTTTTACAAGTGCTGCCAATAGCGGGTATGAGGATATTGCCCATCATGCCAAAAGCGCTTCAGCAGGATTCAGCTCAAAATTTGAAAGGATAAGCAATTTTATGCTTCACTCTGTTTTTAATACTTACCAATC
The DNA here is from genome assembly GCA_964355045.1 of uncultured Chitinophaga sp. Taxonomy (GTDB): domain Bacteria; phylum Bacteroidota; class Bacteroidia; order NS11-12g; family UBA9320; genus JABWCE01. The sequence goes on from CAYHCM010000016.1 coordinate 16,509, forward strand.
GGAGCATGAAATGTTGCGTTACATTAAATCTTTAGAAGTAAAAGATTTATCCCTTTGTCAAAGTATGATTTCGTTGGGAAGTTGTACCATGAAATTAAATGCAACTTCTGAAATGATACCTGTAACCTGGCCCGAGTTTAATCAAATTCATCCGTTTGCACCGGTTGATCAGGCCAAAGGATATGCGCATGTTATAAATGAATTGAGCAATGATTTGTGTGAAATTACCGGTTTTGCAGCTATGAGTTTACAGCCTAACGCCGGCTCACAGGGTGAGTATGCGGGTTTGATGGTAATTCGCGAATATTTTAAAGACCGAAACGAAGGTCATAGGAATATTGCTATAATTCCTGAATCGGCTCATGGTACCAATCCTGCAAGTGCGGTTATGGCAGGTATGAAAATAGTGATTGTAAGATGCAATTCGAATGGCTATATTGATGTGGATGATTTAAAAGCCAAGGCTGAAGCCCATAAAAATGATTTGGCTTGTTTAATGGTTACCTACCCTTCCACTTACGGAATTTATGAAGAAACCATTATGGATATTACAAATATTATTCATCAAAACGGTGGTCAGGTTTATATGGATGGTGCCAATATGAATGCACAAGTTGGGCTTACAAGTCCCGGTATGATTGGTGCCGATGTTTGTCATCTCAACCTGCATAAAACTTTTTGTATTCCTCATGGCGGTGGTGGCCCGGGAATGGGACCCATTGGAGTTGCAGCGCATTTGGTGGATTATTTGCCCGGTAATCCTGTAATAAAAACAGGGGGCGAAAAAGCTATTCATGCCATATCTGCTGCTCCCTGGGGCAGTGCTTCCATACTCTTAATTTCTTACGCCTATATAAAAATGATGGGACCGGATGGTTTAAGGCAAGCTACCGAAACAGCTATATTGAATGCCAATTATATTCAATCGAGATTAAGCGGCCATTATGAATCCTTATATACCGGAACCAATGGAACTGCAGCCCACGAGATGATTATAGAAACCCGTGGATTTAAAGCCACCACAGGAGTGGAAGTTGGCGATATTGCCAAACGATTGATGGATTATGGTTTTCATGCCCCAACGGTTTCTTTCCCTGTAGCCGGAACCATGATGATAGAACCTACCGAAAGTGAAAGCCCGGACGAATTGGATAGGTTCTGCGATGCATTAATCGAAATTAGAAATGAAATTAAGGAAATAGAAAATGGCATGTACCCTAAAGAAAACAACGTGCTTCATAATGCTCCACATACCGCAGCCGTAGTAATGAGCGATACCTGGGATAAACCTTACAGCCGTGAAAAAGCAGTATTTCCATTGGCATATATTAAAAATAATAAATTTTGGCCAAGTGTATCGCGCATTGATAATACATATGGTGATAGAAATTTGGTATGTGCCTGCTTGCCTGTGGAGGCTTATGCTGAGATGAAATAATTTCCTTAAGATAGCCTGTTAAAATAGTTTTGTTTTTTATGGCATTTCATTACGTATTATTGTGACCGTAATTGTTAAACAAAGCACAAAACTATGACTGAAGAAACACTCGATAAAGAATTTTTAGGAGAATCAATTCCTGAGCAAGAAATAATAGTTGAACCCGTTTACCCGAGCGTGTCCGACAGGGTGAAGGCTGTTTTTACAGATACTTTTATAATGGTTATATTTATGATAATAGCCACCTTAATTTTTTCATTTTTTGAAAATGTACCGGATAATGCCAGGATGGTAACCTTCATCTTTATTGTTTTTCTTTACGATCCTTTATTTACAACATTTTTTGGGGGAACCTTAGGGCACATGATGAACGGAATTCGCGTGAAGCGTGAAAAGGATGAAACAAAAAATATTATACTCCCCCTTGCATTTATACGATTTATTTTCAAATCACTTTTGGGGTGGATATCTTTACTTACAATTACCGGTAATAAAAAACGAAAAGCCATTCATGATATGGTTGTAAGGTCGGTGGTGGTTTATAACAAAAAGGCTTAGCTTTTTAAAACTATCTGAATTTTTTATATAAAATGGCTTTTTCTGAAATTGATTTACAGCCCACCCTGCAAAATGATTTGGTAAAATTAGAACCTCTAAAAACAGAGGACTTTGAAAAATTATTTAAAGTAGCTTCCGATTCATTAATCTGGGAACAACATCCGGATTATGAAAGATACAAAAGGGAAGTTTTTGAAATTTATTTCAGAGGAGCAATGGAATCTAAGGCGGCATTTTTGGTTTATGATAGCAAAACAAATACGCCAATCGGGAGTTCTCGATTCTATGATTTTAATTTTATAGAAAATAGGATAGCAATAGGTTTTACATTCTTAGCCCGTCAATACTGGGGAGGTTCGTTTAATTATGCCCTCAAAAAGTTAATGATTGATCATTCTTTTAAATTTACGAATACTGTAATATTTCATATAGGATTCAAAAATATTAGATCTCAAAAAGCCATTGAAAAAATTGGCGGGAAACGGGTAGGTGAAAATGATATGGACTATTATTCAGAAGCTGATAAACTTCATTTTATTTATCAGATCAAAAAAGAAGATTGGATTAAAACCATGTAAGGCCGCTATAGAGACGCTATGCATTAAGTCTCCGCGACAAAAAAATTTTTTATTTACCAATAAAAATTAAATTCGTGGCATGCAAATAGGTGTGATAGGTGGCGGAAGCTGGGCCACAGCTTTGGTTAAAATATTAACCGATAATGATCTGCAGAAAACCATTAACTGGTGGCTGAGAAGTGAAGCAACAGTAAGCCATATAAAGCAACATAAGCATAATCCCAAATACATTTCGTCGGTAGAAATTCATTCTGAAATTGTAAAACCTACTTCTGTAATTGCCGATGTTATTCGTTCTTCAGAACTTATAATTTTTGTTATTCCAGCAGCATTTTTGGAAGAGGCTTTAAAAAATACGGAATCCAAAAATTTTAAAAATAAAATAATTGTTTCGGCTATTAAAGGTCTGGTGCCTCAAACCGGCCAAATAGTTGGAGAATATTTTGAAACAAAATATGCCATTAACCGAAATAGGATTGGTGTAATAACCGGTCCATGCCATGCTGAGGAAGTTGCGTTTGAAAAATTATCCTATTTAACTATAGCCTCAGAATCGGAAAATACGTCATCAAAAATTCAATTATTATTAAATAACCGATATATAAAAACCACTATTTCGGATGATATTTATGGTACCGAATACAGCGCAGTTTTAAAAAATGTGTATGCCATGGCTTGCGGCATTTGCCATGGATTGGGTTGTGGCGACAATTTTCAGGCTGTGCTAATTTCCAATGCCATTCGCGAAATAAAACGGTTTATCAATGTGGTTCATCCCATAAAACGCGATATTAATGATTCGGCCTATTTGGGCGATTTATTGGTAACAGCCTATTCGCAATTTAGTCGAAACAGAACTTTTGGAAACATGCTTGGTAAAGGATACTCCGTAAAAGCAGCCCATGTTGAAATGAACATGATTGCCGAAGGATATTACGCCGCCAAATCTATTTTTGAACTCAATAAAAAATACAAGGTTAAAATGCCTATTCTCAATTTTGCATACAGGATTGTTTATGAAAATGCCAATTTACAGGGTGAGTTGGAAAAATTAGTGAATGAAATTGATTAAATAATGTTCTAAGTTCTTAGTGCTAAGTTCTAAGTTTTCGCTGCAATTAATTTAATGTGACCGAACTTAGAACTTAGAACTTTCTTAGAACTTAGAACTACTTCTTACAACACTTATCTCCCATAGGAAAATATTTTATTCCACCATTTATTACAAAACCATCTAAGGGTGCATAAATATCTCTGAACTGAGGATTGCTAAGCATGCCTGTATATATTGTATCAAACCTGGTTTGACGGGCATCGAGGAAATTTTCGAAATTGATAAAAACTGAAAATTTCTCCCAAAGTTTTTCAACCATAAATCCGCAAATCCAGTAAGCTTTTCCAATTTTATAATCACTCAAAGTTTGCTTATCAAAATAATACGCTTCCAGCCCTATTTTCCAACTTCCTTCCAGTTCATACATCAATACCGTATTCAATCGGTGTTTTGGAGTTAGGGGCATTCTTTTACTTTTACCATTCTCATAAAATAATTCAGTTTGGGTAAAGGTATATCCTAAAAACAATTTAAAATCACCATACCCAACCTTTATATTGGTTTCGCCACCTTTTGTATCAATATGACCAGATGAATTTAGTAACCTATAATAAGGAGGCCACCAAGTCCCTTTGTAGTATGAACCTAAAAGCAGGGGTGAATTTATTCTCGTATAAAAAAACAATTGGTTTATGTTGAACGATATTTTATTATTTGCCAAATAAAACCGGTAATTAATGTCGCCATTTAAACCAAAGCTTTTTTCCATTTTATTACTGTCTTTATCAATTGGGTCTAACCTTTCATAAAATATTCTTTCGGTTTCCTCCGTAAAAATAGTTGGCGCTTTGTAGCCCATTCCTCCGCCAAGGCGCGTTGATAAGGCCGGGTTTATTTTGTATAAAAGCGCTAATCTTGGTAATATCGCTATTCCGTAATCCAATACATAATCTGTTCTTAAGCCACTTTCTACTGTAAGTTTTTTATTGGCTTTCCATGTATTTTGAACAAAAGCTCCGAGTGTATTTTGTTGATAGGTTAAATCAGAATTAATTGGTTTTTTATGTTCAAAACTCTCAGTCCAAGCATTTATACCTCCAATCCATTCTAGCTTTTTATTGGTTTTAATGTAATTTATTTCGGTAAACGAATTGGTTTGTTCTCCATTAAAATCAAAATAATAAGTCGCTAATTTTCTGTCAAAATAAGCCATGCTGTTTTTTATATTTAAAACACCTCCTTTTTTTAGCTTATGTTCTGCATGAAATTGTGTTGAAAACCGTTTCGTTGAGTTATTCTCAAAATATCTTTCCGGAATTCCAGCTTCTCCATTTATCAAAGATATGTCGCCGCCTTTCCGTTCTTCCGTTACACCGGTGACCCCAAACATTATTTTTGTTGACTTATTAGGGTAAAAATATAGCCTTGGATTAAATGTATAGCGTTCAAATTTAGGAATAGCGGTCAATCCAATTCCTGATGGGTCAAAGGCTTCATTGCTGTTTCGGGCTGCATAAAGCGTAATACCAACCTTACCAAATCGTTTTTCATAAAACCCGTTTATGTCTAATCCTTTTGCGCTTGTTCCGTTTAAAAACAATCGTAAATCACCTTCTTCGGTTGGTGTTTTTGAAATTAGATTAACCATACCGGCTATTGCACCACCACCGTATAGGGTGGAACTTGACCCTTTAATAACTTCGGCTTGTTTCAAATCCAAGGGCGGAGTTTGCAATAATCCCAATCCACCTGAAAAACCGGAATATAACGGAAATCCGTCTTTCAAAATTTGGGTATAGCGACCATCCAATCCCTGAATACGTATGCTGGCATTGGCGCTTGTAGCCGATGTTTGCTGGGTTTGAATGCCGGTACTTTCGGCCAACAACATCCTGATATCACCGGGTTTCATATTTCCTTTTTCTTCCAGTTCTTCCCCGGCTATATATTCCACACGGGCAGGAATATCCTTAATGCTGCGGGTACTCCGGGTAGAAGTTATTTCAATTTCTTCAATTTCCTCATCCAATGACAGGAGTTGAATTTTTATAGTATCCGAATTTGTGAGAGGAAAAATTAAGGTATCATGTCGGGTTTCAAAACCTATAAGCCGAAAGGTCAATATTTGTTTTCCATTCGCAATATTTGAGATGATAATTATTCCTTCCTCATCGGCCGAACTGCCAAGGTTTGCCGGTTTTAAAAATAAGGTTGCCCCTGCCAATGGTTCATTGGTGGCTGCATCCGTTATTTTTGCTTTTAAAATATTTTGTGCTTGCGACATGAAACATCCAATCAGGAGTATCAATGTCAGTTTTAGTTTTGTCATGTTAAAATTTTAATTAAATGAATGTATAAAAAATAAGGCTCGCAAAGGCGCAAAGTAGAAGATAAAATCCTAGCGACTTAGCGTCTTTGCGAGAAACATAAAAATTGATTTTATCCTATTTTGGGCGGCTGCCAAATGGAAGGTAAAAATTTTGAAAAAGATTCCTTAAAAAAATAAAATCGTATAATTTCCTGTTTAAACGGGGAGTTCAATTCTAAAGAAATAAGCTGGTTATTAAATATTGAAAAGCAGCATGAACAGTTGCAAAAAGGCTGGCATTCCTTATCTTCCGTTTCATCGTCGCAATTATCTTCAGCTTCGCAATGTGATTGAACCCCAATATTAGCCTGACAAGGCACTGAAACAATACCTGCAAAGTAAATACAAAAAAGAGTTATCAGGGTTTTCAAATTCGGATTCAAAAATACAAAATTTTCGAAGTTAAACTTTTCCAAAGTTTTGGTCTGCCTAAGGCAGATGAAAAAGTTGTTTGGAAAGTAAATTTCAAGTTCTATTTTTGATTTGATGAAATCAGAAGATAGAATTGTTGAAATACTTTCAAAGATGTTTATTCAGAATGATAAGACGAATGCAAAATTAGATGAGGTAGTAAAACCGATGGATAAGCAAGAAAAACAGCAGGCCAAAACTAATATTGAACTTTCCGATATGAGATTATCATTAATGCAGATAGCTGGCAGATTAGAAGTAACGGCTGAGTTTGATAAAAGAATTTCAAGATTTGAAGACAAAGTTTTACATTAGGGGTTGTTTAACCTTTTTCATTTTGCAAAATGGTAAGATGGTCTTTAAAAAAGTTATTGGAAAATAAATTTCATGTTCTATCTTTGAATTATGAAATCAGAGGATAGAATAGTTGAAATACTTTCGGAGATGTTGTTACAAAATGATAAGATAATTTCAAGGCTTGATAAATTAGAAAGTCAGCAGGCTAAGACAAACATCGAACTTTCGGACGTAAGATTAGCATTAATGAAAATTGCTGATAAATTAGAAGTAACTACAGAACATGGCGAAAGAATAACCCGACTTGAAGACAAGGTTTTTCATTAAAATTTTTTATTCCTCCTCTTCCATATTTTTCATTTTCATCAATAAAGTATAAGCCCCTTTGATTACAAATACTTTGTTTCTGATACCTGTACTATCATCAAAAATAATCTGGGTAAAACCATTTTCATTGTTTTGAGTTGTAACCTCCAACATGGTGTATTTTCCGGCTCCTGTTTCTTCAAAAATATATTGTTTGCCTTCAAATCGCACCAAGCCATCATTATCAATTACAAAAGCGTTGTGGGTAGCTACTTCAACCTCCGCATTCATATACATTCCGGGGATTAGGGTTTTATCGTATTGCTCAAAATGGCAATGAACCGTTAAAGCCCTTTCGGCTGAAATATCTTTACTGATTAAGATTATCTCGCAAATGTATTTTTTATCGGGCCGTGTATTATTGTATGCAATAATTTTTTGACCAATGGCAATTTTATCTAAATCTTTTTCAAAAACGGTAATTGCCAAATGAATATCCGAAGGATTTACCAATTCAAACAATACATCTGTTGGAGTGATATATTTCCCGATATTGTGCTTTACAGTTGAGACAAAACCATTAATCGGCGAATAAATATTGATACTTCTTGAAATTGTGTTTTCATTTAAGTTGCTTGGGTTTATTCCAATGAGTTTAAGTTTTTCTTCCAATGATTTAATCAGGATTTTTTGTGAGAGATATTCTGTTTGGGCATTTTGAAAAACCTTGTCACTGCTGGCCTTGCTTGCGTTTAATTCCTTTTGGCGATTGTATTCCATTTCAATAGAAGTGAAATGTGCTTTGGCAGTAAGGTAATCTTGCTGCAATTGAATATACTGCTGGTCTTCCATGGTGGCAATTACTTCGCCTTTGCTAATATGCATGCCTGCCAAAAGTTTAGTTGATTTGAGATAACCACCCATCGCAACACTGACTGATATCATATTTTGCGGTGGCACTTCAATTTTTCCGTTCACTTTTAATAGAGAAGAAATATTGCGTTCTTCAATCTTCCCTGTTTTAATTTCAGAATTTTTAAGTTGTGCATCGGTTAGTTCAACGGTTGTTTCATTTGAAGCGTCTTCTGTTGAAGTAGTTGCTGTTTTCTTGTTTCCGCATGAATAAATAAGCAATAAGCAATAAGCAATTAGCAATAGGCAAATTGAACTTCGGGATGAGGGATAGGCAATGAGCAATTGGCAATTGGCAATTGGCAATTTTGACTTGTTTTTATTTAGATGTGATATGTTTTTCATTTTTCTGTTTTTTTGTTTAAGTTTTTTGTTTGTTGCAAATTGCTTATTACAAATTGCTCATTATTTTAATTAATATTTTTCTGGATTATTTATGATGTGAGAAAGCATTTTCCCTACTTCCTCAATTTTAGCAGTGAAATCTTTGTAGATATTTTCAGTTATGTATTCACATGAATAAGCAACGTCAATCCATACTCCAGTCTCCGAATTTTCTGCATCGCAATCAGTGAGTTTTGAAATAAAATTTGCGGGATAGCTTTTCTTCCGATATGCTTCTGCAAGGTTTGCACAAACACTTCTTGAACTTCGCCTTACCTGGTCAGTTAAGGAATATCTTTCTTCCTTTGGGAATGACTTACTACCTTTGAAAATTTCCATTGCCAAAGCAAATGCTTTTTTATAGAGAGTGGTTTCTTTAAAATTATATGCTGCCATGTTTTTATTTTTTTAAATTATTGTCAAATACTTATTGCTTATTGCCAATTGCCAATTGCTTATTGCCTATTTTGATGTTAAATAATTGAGTTGAATGATTGTTTGATTGAATTCTTTTAAGGCATCGGTGTAGCCGCTTTCAATACTCACGGCGTTATTAATAAGCATGGTCCATTCAAGGTAATTGATGTCGCCATTTGCAAATTGTTGGTTGGCAGTTCGGGTAATGGTTTTTGCATTTTGCAAAGCTGTTTCCTCAAAGTATTTTACAATTTGAAGTTGGGTTTGATATTGTTTGAATGCGGTTTCATATTCTGTTTTCAGAGCTTGAAACCCGATTTCATAGTTGTTTTCAGATATCAGCTCCAAAGTTTTTGAGGAATTGATTTTTGCTTTTTGCGAACCGAAAAAAAGTGGAACTCCTACACCAAACTGAACGGAATTGAACCGATCGGATTTTGTGTAAAGCACATTATCGGCTCCCATTCCTTGTATGCTTTGATTGCTGTAACCGATATAGAGATTTGGTAATAATTTTGATTTTTCCAACTGCGTATTGACTAACAAAATATTTTTTTGCTGTTGCAAAACTTTTAGTTGTGGATGAAGATTCACTAAAGAAATATCAGGTATCGCTACAAAATTCAACTTCGGGTTTTCAGCAAAAGGGATTAAAACAGTTTCAGTATTTAGCAATAATTGAAATTGAAGTTGCATTAGTTCAATATCATTCTTCAACTGGTTTAGCTGAATAGCGATTTGTCCACGTTGGGTTTCGGCTGTGGTTTTTTCCAAAATGTTGCTTTCTCCCTTGGCAAAACGCAGGTTTGCCTTTTCTAAAAACGAAGCATAAACACTATCATTTTGTAACAAGATTTTTTTCTTCTCACCTAAATAAATCAGTAAGTAAAAAACTTCACTGACTCGCTTTTTTAACCCGGCTTCTTTTACCGCAATGTTCAATACACTGTTTTTATAAATTTCATTTTGCAACAGGTTTTGCTTAGCATAAACTTTTGGAAAACTAATGCCTTGAGAAATGCCGAACTTGGTGTCTTTATAAAAAGAATTGATTTGCCCGTATTCGCCGGTAAAGCTGGTTTGCGGAATATCGGCCTTAATAGCAGTTAATTTTTTTTGATATTCAGCATTCAACTTTTCATTTTTTACCTGCAAATTGTTTTTCAATGCAATTTCAATAGCTGTGTTCAATGAAATAGGGGCTTGAGCATTTGCAGTTTTAAAAGAAATAAAAGCTAGCAATAAAATTGAAGCCATAATTTTTGAATAATTGTTGGAAGATTTTTTCTTTCCAATTTTTTCAAAAAGGATATAAAGAACCGGCAAAACAAAAAGTGTAAGGAAAGTTGCAATTAGCAAACCACCAATTACAACTGTTGCTAATGGCCGCTGCACTTCGGCACCCGACCCTGTGCTTAATGCCATTGGTAAAAAACCAAAGGAAGCTACAAAAGCAGTCATCAGTATGGGCCGCAAACGGTGTTTTGTTCCCTGCAATACAATTTCTTTAATTTTTTCAATAGGCAATAAGCAATTGGCAATTGGCAAATTTTGCTCATTGCTCATTGTTAATTGCATTTCTTTTTTCAAACGGTTAAATTCTGCTATCAATACAATTCCGTTCAAAACTGCCACTCCAAACAAAGCAATGAAACCTATGCCTGCACTAATACTGAAAGGCATTCCTCTTAACGCTAAAAAAAGAATTCCACCGATAGCTGAAAGAGGAATAGCTGAATAAATCAACAATCCTTGTTTGATAGAACCGAAAGCAAAATAGAGAAAAATAAAAATCAATAACAAGGAAACAGGCACTGCAAGCGACAGGCGTTTTCGGGCTGCAATTAAATTTTCGAACGCACCACCATAAGTTATATAATAGCCCGGTGGTAATTTTATTTCTTTTTCAATTTTCGTTTGCAAATCATTTACGATGCTCTGCACATCACGGCCATGAACATTGAAACCAACAATAATTCTTCGTTTGGCATCATCACGCTGAATTTGATTTATACTTTCCTTAATGGAAACATCTGCCACCTGATACAACGGAATTTGTGTTCCATTGGATGTTGGTATTAAAAGATTTTGAACATCTTCCAACTCTTTTCTGTTTTCACCGGCAAGACGAACCACCAAATCAAACCGCTTTTCATCTTCAAATACCAGTCCGCTGCTTTGCCCTGCAAATGCTGTATTTACTACTTTATTTACGTCGTCAATATTCAACCCATATTGTGCAATTAAATTTCGTTTGTAAGTAATAATTAATTGAGGAAGTCCATCAATCGGTTCTACATAAATATTTTGTGCGCCATTAATTTTTCCCGCCACATCGCCCAGCAATTTTGAATATTTTGAAAGGGTATCTAAATTTTCTCCAAATATTTTACATACCACATCTTGCTTAGCACCGGTCATCAGTTCATTGAAACGCATAGCCACAGGATACTGAAAACTGTAAGTAACACCGGGAACATCTTTCAAAGCCTCACTCATTTTTTCAGATAGTTCGTCCCAGGTTTTAGCTGATGTCCAATCGTTTTTATCTTTAAGTATAATCATCAGATCGGCTGCTTCCATTGGCATGGGATCGGTAGGAATTTCGCCACTTCCTATTTTTCCTACCACTTTTATTACTTCAGGAAATTTCTGTTTCAAAATATGAGAAGCTTTCAAACAAGCATCCACTGTAGTGCTTATGTTGCTACCGGTAAGAACCCGGGTCTCCACGGCAAAATCACCTTCGGGCAATTCGGGAATAAATTCGCCACCCATTTTTGAAAAAACATAAAGTGAAAAAAACAAAAGCAAAACGGAAATTCCGATAACCATCTTAGGAAAATTTATTACCTTTTTCAGATATTTAAGATGACCACTTACAAAAAAATCCATCATCCTGTCTGAAAAATTCTTTTTGTGAGAAATCGTTTTACTCAGGAACAAAGCACTCATCATTGGGATGTAAGTAACTGAAAGAATAAAGGCACCCAACAAAGCAAAGACAACCGTTTGAGCCATTGGCTTAAACATTTTACCTTCTATTCCTTCAAGGGTGAAAATCGGAAGATAAACAACAAGAATAATAATTTGTCCGAACACGGCACTGTTCATCATGCGGCTTGCTGAACGCTTTACTGTTTTATCCATTTCACTTTGATTTATGCGTGTAATGTTTTCAAGTTTTTTGCCATGAACCAAACTGTGCATCACCGCTTCAACAATAATAACAGCACCATCCACAATCAAACCAAAATCCAGGGCACCCAAGCTCATAAGGTTTCCACTGACGCCAAATATGTTCATCATAATAATGGCAAACAGCATGGATAAAGGGATTACAGAAGCAACCAAAATCCCTGCTCTGAAATTTCCCAGAAATAAAACCAAAATAAATATTACAATCAATGCCCCTTCCATTAAGTTTATTGAAACAGTACTGATGGCATTATTTACCATTTTGGTTCGGTCAAGAAAAGGTTCTATGGCCACACCTTCGGGTAAGGTTTTCTCTATTTGCTTTATGCGTTTTTTTACATTTTCAATTACGTCACTGCTGTTACCACCTTTCAGCATCATAACTACAGCCCCAGCCGCCTCACCTTCATCATTATAGCTCAAAGCACCGTAACGTGTAGCACTTCCTATTCTTATTTCGGCCACATCACTAATCAAAAGTGGGGTTCCGTTGGCAGTACTTTTTACAACAATGTTTTTAATGTCATCAATACTACCAATTAATCCTTCGCTCCGGATATAAAGCACAGTTGATTTTTTTTCAATATAAGCACCGCCTGTATTTCCATTATTTTTCTCTAAAGCGGTAAATACATCGTTGATTGTAATATTGAATGATTTCAGTTTATTGGCATCAATGGCTATTTCATACTGTTTCAATTTGCCACCAAAACTGCTAACATCTGCTACCCCTTTTACACCAAGCAACTGTCGGCGAACAATCCAATCCTGAATAGTCCGCAATTCGGTAGCATTGTATTTTGTTTCGTACCCATGTTTGGCTCTAACTACATATTGATAAATTTCGCCAAGACCTGTAGTAACAGGTGCTAATTCGGGCGAACCCAATCCTTTCGGAATTTGTTCCTGAGCCCATTTTAAACGCTCGGTTACCTGCTGTCGGGCCCAGTAAATGTCCACATCATCATCGAAAACGATGGTAATAAGCGACAAACCAAACCTTGAGAAACTTCGGATTTCATGCAGTCCCGGAATATTGCTGTTGGCTTGTTCTATCGGGAAAGTAATGAGCCTTTCCACATCGGGAGCACCCAACGAAGGAGCAGCAGTAATTACCTGAACCTGATTATCAGTAATGTCAGGCACTGCATCAATGGGCAGTTTTGTAAATTGGTAACTGCCATAACCAATAAGGGCTAAAATGAAAAGCCCTATTATGAGTTTTTGTTTTATAGAAAACGCTATTATTTTATTGAGCATAGTTTTTTATTGAAAATGGAAATTGGAAAAAGGAAAATTTAGTTGCTTTGCAAAAAGCAAAATGTTTTAGAAATTTGAAAACAGAAATTTATTATGAATTTCGAATATCAAATATCAAATTTCTTTTTTAAGAGAACTTCGGCGGTTGCCAAATGTTGGCAAGATATACAGATGCAGGAAAAGACTGACTGAAATATTGAGTCTTTAAGGAACTGCTGAGAGGAATTAATCCAAAGTCGGTGTTATTATTAGCATAAAAATGTAGCAACTGTACTGGGTGATAATGCTCTCCCTGAAAAGGCAAACATCCTTTATCGTGACCACTGTCTTTATGGTTATTGTGCTCCTGTAAAAAATGAATTTGTAAAAACTGGGTAAATGAAGTTTCGGAATGTTCTGAACGATGTTCAAAAAAATGATATACTAAATTTGGCAGTTTCAATAACTCATGCAACTCAGTAGTTGAACTGAGAAACACGGTTAATAATAGTATCGAAATAACCTTTTTCAACGTGGCAAATGTAGGGAAAAATAAATTAGTATATTAAATGCTGCTTTTTTAATCTCCATTCTCTATAACAACCTTTTTAACTTCTGAATAATTTTCAGAATTGATTTTTAGGAAATATATCCCTGATTTAAGTGTGGAAACATTTATTTCAATTTCATCTTGTTTAGCTACTTTTTGAGAAATACAAAGCTGACCAAGGGTATTAAATAGTTCAATTACAACTGAAGAATACTGAGTAGAAAAATTTAAATGAACAGATTTATGAGCGGGGTTAGGATATAAGCTTAATGGAATATTTTTAACAACATTTATACCTGAAACATCATGCACAGGTTTGCAATCAAGGTAATGTTTATAATGGGTTAATGTATCAAAACTAATTTTTTCGTCTCCCGCCTTATAGGGTAAATGGGAAAAATAAAATACCATTTCCTCGCTGTCATCATCGGTTCCTGCATAAACTGTTGCTAAAGGGTCATCCGGATTGTGTTGGTTAAATATGGTATTGCTATAGGTTGCAAATGCATATAAAACCGAACCCGCAGTTAGATGAATCGGAGTTTTATAATAGTACGTTCCTTCCGACCAAACGGCATCCCAGTTATCAATTTTCAATAACCCGATGGTATCCTTGATTGGCGTTACTGCATACACTTTCAATCTATCGCAAAAACCATGTAGATTGGGCGACATGCTCAGAATAGTCAGGTCATTTGAAATTGATACTTGCTCATGAAATGTCCGGGTAGAATCTACAGGAATAACAAAAGGCCCGTTTACCAAATTTTTATCATGGGCCAAAAGCCGGGAAGTTTCAATTAATCGAGTATTATTAGAGCTGGTATCAAACTTTATATTTATTAATGTAGAATCCAAAAATCCAGCTCCCTTTTCCGAATATTGAACCTGAACAATAAAATAGGAATTTGAATCTACTTTTAAATTTAAATTTTTTGGCAACACAAATGGTTTTGAATCTAAGGTATAGCCATACAAAGGTTTTGAACTGCTGCTGCCTGTTCCGTAGAATTGAGAATATCCCTTTTTGTTATCTGCCATATCCAACTGTAATGGAATAGAAGACGTATCAGAATAAATATAAACAGCATGAACCGCCAACCTGCTACCCGGCAATACTTCAATTGCATTTATCCGTTTGGAAGAATTAAGAGGTTTATTAATTATAAAACATTGCCTTAAATGTTCATTAATTGTATCAGGTAATTGAAAATTTATTTTGAAACTGATGTCAGGATTAATAAGAGTGCTTACAGGTTTGCTATAAACCGGCGAAGGAGGAGCCAGGTTGGTATCTCCTTCTAAAGCTAAATCCCGTGCCCAGTTTTTAATAAGGTCAATTTCTTTTTCTGTTAAATGCCGGTCGTGCATAAATTTACTATACTTTCCATCGTGCATAGCCGGAGGCATTTTTCCGGTATTAACGAATAATTCCACATATAAGCGGTTATTAAAAACTTCGGTATAATTGGTAAGAGGAAAACTTGAATTAGCTTCGCTATTATGACACGGAGAGCAATGACTATAAATAATACAGGCAATATCCTCCGCCCATGTTACTTTTTGGGCTTCGGAATTAATTAAAAGAAAGGTTAATAATACTGCGGTAAAATAAAACCTCATTCACCTTATTTTGGAATTACAGTCATTAGGGTATTATTGGTAGCATTTACATACCAAAGTTTTCCGTTAAATATTTTTATTCCCATTATACCGGGTGAGCCTGTATTTAAGCGATCAAGCTCTTTTTTGGTATTCACATCAATACAAATAATTTCACCAGTGGCATAATCGGAAACAAACAACCGATTATCTTTTATATCAATGCCGCAAGGTTTTTGTAGATTTTGGTCATAAAAAACTTCCCAGGTAACAGCATCCATCCTCGAATATTCGGCCAATACTTCACTTACCGGAGGAAGATTGGCAGCTACTTTTCCTGTTGTAATATCCATTCTCAAAATTCTCTTGTTTCCACCATCTACAATATAAAGCCATTTTTTATCCTTATCCAAAATAAGATGGCTTGGCACTGCTGCATCTCTTTTTACAACAACTTCAGTATATCGTCGCAACTTGGCATCTGAATGATAATCATTACCCGGGCCGTGATCGGCTACAAAATCATAGCGAATAATATTATTATAATACCCATCAAACACCCAAAAAACATTGTCCTTTTCAGAAGCTATCCCCATGCTGTAAGGGCTTTGATGAACCATATCCAAATGGCTTCCATTGGTTCCCGGCCCGGCATATTCAGCATAAATAGTCATATCACTCGACCATAATGAAGGGCCGGTATATCTGCCTGTGCCATGATTGGCATCCAATACATTTGGGCTGGAACCCCAATTCCCATTTTGGCTAAAAGCAATAGCAGATGTTAATGACATAAAATGCCATGCATTTCCATCCTTTTTATAAATGTAGCTTTGATTAGGTTCGCCCGGATTGGTTAATGTTACGGTTGTGCTTCCGGTACTTTCAGTTCCTTTATTTAAAATCCATACTTCGCTTGGTTTGGTTGGGTTAAAATCTAAATCCTGCGGAATGGCTATTTTGCTTGTATTATCGGCTATAAGCTTAAAATCTGGCAACATAATCCCCCACTCATCAGCTACTGCCGCTTTGTAAAATTCAGGAATTTCATCTTTTAATGGTATTATCGGATCAACCTTATCTTCCTTTTTACAGGATTGTGAAAATAACAATAACATACAAATAATTGGCACTGCTGACTTTAGATTCATATTAAGATTTGAAATTTTGTTTTGGCGAAAATATATAAAAATATATAAATAACAATAACTTACTGTTTTGAAGGAACACATTTTACCTTTCGAAAGATTCTAAAATTCTGTGACAAACATAAAAAATCTTTCATAATGTCATTAAACCTCAGGTTATATTTACTTTATCAAACCAATATAACCAAACCTCCCGAACATGTGTATTTAGCAAGAAATTATTTCCATATATCACTAAAATTAATAATTTTTATACTCTGAGCCGATTCTAAAAAACAGTATTTTTGGAAATGCTTTTACAAATTGAATTTATTAGAATAAACTGTGGAGAAAATTAAAAATATTTTAAAACCGCTTTTGGTTTTAATCCAATTCGTTGGCTTGTATTCTTATGGTCAAACCTTGATTTTAGAATTTAATTATCCTATAGAATTAAAAAATAATACCGAAGAAATTATTGCCTCATGCACCTATGCTGATGAATATAGCGGATATTCAACGAATGAAAAACAGGTCGTTACCGATTATCAAAAAATTATTTTAAAATTTGATTTTAAAAGAATGAAGCAGGTTAGAATAGAGCTTACAGGTTCTAATATTTATTTTGATCTCAATGTGCTTTTGTATCCTGAAAAAACTTTAAAAGTAAATACCAATATACTTTTAAAATGCATAAGGCTTTGTGATAATTTAGATTACTTTAATGCCCGCTATACGTTTAGCGGATATAATGCCGAGGCCAATAAATATCATGCCTATTATTATAGTAAATATTCGGATGATATCATAAATGAACGGGATGATTATGGCCGAGTATATAAAATAAAAAATGACAGTTTGAGTAATATTTATTTGTCAGAAGCCTGGAAAAAATTAGAGGAAAGAAAAAATTTAATTGATACGTTTATCCCCGGTACGGATGAAAATATTTTAGATTTAAAGAAATTATTGTATGACAAGTGCCGCTATACAAGTGCAATTGAAATTTTAGAAAAAATTAAATATTATAAAATTACGCCATCCCACTATTTTACAAAAGCCAATGCCTTCAACAAACCGGAAACGGAGGATATTTATTTACCCGCCTTTATTAAATTTTGTAATTCAATTTCAGATTTTTATAATACCTATTCAGCCGGGATTTCATTTTATGATTTGAAATATTTTCAAACCTATGTAAACAGTGGTAAATTTATAGCTAATAAAAGTTGGGAGAAGGAATATTTAACATGGTTTAATACAAAAAAAAGCGATGAGAAATGGAATATCGCCAAATTTCAGGCTATGTTTAGAAATGAAAAAGTAGAGATTGATATTGTTAATGATTTTTACACCAACTTTAATTTATCTACCCAGTATGCTTTGGATAGTTTATACATTAAATTTCTTACAGAATCGGATTTGGATAAAAATATTATTTATCACAAACTCATAAACAGGCTAAGAGAATCCTATAATTTAGCCGATTTTTATGGGGTAACCGGGGTTTCCTATTATCCTGCGTATTTAATAAAAAACCGGTTTATAACGCCCGAACATTTAACTTTATTTACCAAAAATTTTGATAAAGAACAGGTAAGTTTTGTTTCTGGTATGACAGAACATTATCGAAAATTAACCATCAACAGGTCGGAAGTTGAGAGCTATTGTAAAACTTTAAAAAAACAACAAATTCTCGATTCGAACATCCAGGTTCAAAGAATCATTAAAAGACATAAGGGTAAAATAATTATTTGTCAGTATTGGGATGATCATTATCGGGAAACGGATGTGTTTTATCTGGAACATCTTAATAATAAATATAAGAAGGGAAACGTCGTATTTTTAAATTTTTGCAATTCAGGAAGGAAAGAACAAATTGACCATTTTGAACATTATTTACTTTCATTAAAAGAACGGAATTTGGATTCATTTTGCGAAAATTATCTCATTAAAAGGAATATTTGTTTTAATATTATTCAACCTAAAAACCGCTATTCAATTTATATGTTTGATAAGGCGGGTAAATACATTCCCTTAAATGATTATACTAATGATCCTAGGTTTGATTTTTATTCGGGGAGGAATATGAAATATGAATTATCAACTGAATGGCTGAACGACTATTTTGAATCTTTTAAAAATCAAAGTAACACATCAACAGGCTATGAAGGTAATGAAATGACCATAGGAGATGGAGATGGATGGGGTGACGCAATAATTGAGGCCCCAAGACCCGAATCTAAATATAAAAAAGAGCAGGATTCGTTAAAAAAAATAGAAATGGCTAAACCTAAATGGGAGGTGATAAATTATACCCCTCCTGAAAAATTAAATTTAAGTTTTTCCAAAGAAATTGAATCAATAATAAATGGTATAATAATTTCCCCTATTGCAAATGCCAATTGGATAAAAGAAGAATTATTTAAAAATGAAGGCTGGTATTGTATTGAGGAACCCGAGAATGAGTGTATTTATCTGAGTAAAAGTAATTTTAAAACCAATTATTCCCTTGACCCAATAAAATGGATAATGAATAATGACAGCACAATTTTCTACTCCATTTCAGACAAGGAATTTCCTGTAAAAATAAACTTAACCTACAATCCTCAAAAAAATAGTTTAACGTTTAATGGCATTAGCTATCTCGTTTTTTATCGGGATTCTGATTTGATAGTTTTGTTGAAGGGCAGGTGAATAAAATATTATAAAATTAACCTTACTTTTGAGTTGTTTAAAAAAAATATATGATAGCGAAACTCATAGAAGATTTAATGCTAAATGGAAATGATAATTTTGTAAAGGTTTCAGTTTATTTTACGGCTTTTGATAATGCTGAAATAATCGGCAACGGGTTTTTATATTGAAATGTTGGCAGTAATTGTAAAACAAAAACTGAATTTTAAATAGCTTTGAATAATCGTAATATTATTGACATTTAAGATATAAATATGGAAACCTCAAATTTAATAGCTTTAGGAGCTTTAATAGTTGCTGTCATTGGTCTTGTCCCAACGTTTTTACAAGTTTTCAACAAAAGGAAATCAGAAGGTCATAATTTTACGAATAATAAACTAACAGCATCCTCTAAGTCTAAAGAAGTAAGTGGAAATATGAAAAGTAAAGACGTTAAAGAAACAGGAGAAACTAAAGTGCCAATGCCTTTTATGTTAAGAATTTTGATGTTAGTAGTTTTTGCTATTGCATCTTTTCTTATTGAGATAATATTATTTGGTATCATCGCTCATTTCTGTGGAGTTGAAGTAAATTTAGAAACAATGACACTATTATGGAAAGTCATTTTTTATTCATTATTCTTTATTCTAGGAATATTTTTATTTTTAGTTCTTTTGACACTTTCAGCAAACCTAACAGATTGAAATAATTAACGGCGATCTTAACTCTCCGAACAAACAGACAAGCAAGAAATGAACGAAATACTTGAAGATCATTTTTATAACGAGCAGTGGGACAAGGTTCTTGAAATCTTATCTTAAAAGGACATTAAATATTTTACATTTGCGGACAGGACAGTCTAATTCAATGGGATATAAATCTTACCTAACAAAACAATATGAACACTCGCATGAAAATTCATTTTTCAGAGTCTTTTCATTACAACTCCGAAATAGATTTAAGGATATTGACGGACTGAATGTTTTAATTGGCAATGTAAGTTGCAATGGACATCAAATTGATGCACTTTATATTGCCAGTGGCAAAATTATTGTCATAGATTTTAAAAATTATGGAGGCACTTTAACGTTTTCTGAAAATAATCCTTGGCAAATGACAACTGGAAATGATTTTGTTTTTGTACAAGGTGGCGGCGGAATAAGAAACCCATATCACCAAGTTAATGCATACAGATTTTCACTTATGCAGTTTTTAGGAGATAGACAAAACGAAATTTTAGACCCTAACCATCAAAGCTTCAATCTTGGCCATTTAAGCACTTTAGTTTTATTCCAGCAACCTGTAGTTTTTGACAATAATGTAATACCACAAAAGATTCAAAAGTATTTTGGAGTGGCAGACAACAATAATTGTATTACAACAATAGCCGATCGAAATTCTATTCAACTCAATTTAAGTGATGTTGAAATTGAGAAAATTTTATCGGTTCTTGATATTCAGGAGGAAAATCTTTACGATGAAACTCAGGAGACGGAAACACCTTTGGATGCAATCCAGCCAAATGCAGCAGAGAGATTAGAACAGGTAAGGAAAGAATTAAATAGGGTGGATTTTGAGAATAAAACAGAAATTGAAAAGCTTTTACTATACTATCAAACAATTATATCACTTGAAAGAGTTAAAGAACCCAAAGTTACGGAAGAACATCCATATCATGTTAATTGGGGGGGAGTAACGGAAAGTATCATTATCAATCTTGAAAACAATCCCCAGTTTCATGTTAGATTTCAGCATATGATGGGTGCGAATTTCAAAAAGAATATTTTTATTGGAGTAAACGTGCTTTTTAATAATCAAACCTTAACTTTCCTTTATAATATTATTCCGCATGGTGATATTTTAAATCATAATGCCATCGAATCTAATATAAAAGATTTTACCCTTTATACCAAGCCATTTGAAGACAGAAATTATCCTGATGAACTAATTGAAGAACTTACATCAGCGATAAATCAAAAAAATACAATCACAGAGAAATTAGAAATACTAAGAGGTTACTTAGATGGGGTTATTGAGTTGGTTGAGAATGTTACAATAGCCTTTAGTGAAGAAAACCCATATACAAGTCAACTCTTGTCTGAAATAAAGTCTATAGGTTCAAGAGGTTTGGTTTCAGGAGGTAGCTTCTTAGAGAAATTCTTAAAAAAGGAACCTATCTCTAATAGCATTCAACAGATTGATTCATCAGAACTAATTCAGATTTCCTCTATGAATAGTAATCAAAAAAAAGCTATCAAATTTTCTTTTAATCAACCATTAACTGTTATTACTGGTCCTCCAGGAACTGGTAAGACACAAGTCGTATTAAATATATTAGCAAATGCCATAGTACATAATAAAAAAGTTTTATTAGCAAGCAAGAATAATCAAGCGGTGGACAATGTAAAAGAACGATTGGCAACTATTATTAAAGAGCCAAATTTCTTTCTACGTTTTGGATCTAAAAGGGAGATAGTGGAAAAAACCAAACCCATGATCAATGCATATGTAACTCGAATTCATGACCATATAATTCCGGACAATTCAGAAAATCTTTTAGAACTTCAAAATTCGCGGAATGAAAAAATAAGAATAATAAGAAATTCGGTTTCCAAACTTGAAAAAAGAAAGCAAATTGAAACAGAAATTCCAGTTTTAGAATTAGGTTTACAAACTATAAAAAATGAGTTTGAGAATTGGGTGACTATAAATAACAAAGAATTAATCAATGTGTTTTGTAATCATACGAAAGAAAGTTTAGGAGAATTGTTTTCAAAGAACAACTCACTAAAAAATGAAGTGATCTCAAAATATAAAGGATTCGGAAAATTGCTTTTTGACTTTAGTTCAAAAAATAAATATGCCGTAAAATTAACTTCATATTTTGAATCATTGTTACCTGATTTAAAGGCTTTAGCTATTAAACAGGGAATTCAAATCAAACCAAATGATTTAAGAAACGGTGAAGTAATAATTAGAGAATGCGAACAACTTTGCCAATTCATCGCATTCGGATTAGAATTACAGCAGACAAATAGCGGTTTTTTAAAAGGGATTGAAGATAAGGAAACTAAACTGCAAGAATTACATTCTGAAGCGGAAAATATTAGAGAAGCTGAGAATGAATTGAAAAATTTAATTTCTGAAAACCAACAAATTCTTGACAATACAGGTCTTAATTTACTAGACGAATTAGTAAGTGATAGAATACGATTAGGAAATGCCGCAGATATTAACAAGTTTAAAGATCATATACCTGACAATATTCCTTGGAAGGACAATGAAATTCCTGAGTTCGTTAAAACAACAAAGAATTTCCTTAACACATTCAATATAACTGCAATTACAAGTCTTTCAATTAAAAGTGCCTTTCCTTTGGCTGACGAATTGTTCGACTTAGTTGTAATTGATGAAGCATCACAGTGTGATGTAGCATCTGCAATCCCTTTAGTACTTAGAGCGAATCAACTTGTTGTAATTGGTGATCCTTTGCAATTGAAACATATTACCAAGGTGCAGGGCTACGAAGAAAAATATATCACAAACACGTTAGGTATTGACAAGAATTTACGGTTAGATTATGTAAATGAATCGCTTTTTGACTATTGTTATAATTTGTCAATAACATCAAGAAGTAATAGTGTATTCCTTAAAGAACATTTCAGATGTCATCCAGAAATAATTACATATTCTAACAAAGCCTTTTATGGGCCACTAAGAGGACAGGAACTAGAAATTCTTACAAGCCCCGACAATTATAAGATTGAACCAAAAGGAATATATTGGAAAAATACTTTAGGACAACAACATGGTCAAAGAAACAGCAATCAAATAGAAGTGACTGCTTCAATTGACTTAGCCTGTAATTTAGCTGACAGGCATCCAGAAATTACTATTGGAATAACAACGCCTTTTAGACATCAAGCAGATGAGCTAAAGGAAGCAATACCCCAAAATTATAGAGCCAGAATAAAGGCAGATGCAGTTCACAGCTTTCAAGGAGACGAGAGAGATATTATGATTTTCAGTTTAGTTGTTTCCAGAAATAGTCCTGCTTATAAAGCGGAATGGATTAATAATAAAGTTCCATATCTAATAAATGTTGCAGTAACACGAGCAAGAAATACCCTTTACATTATTGGAAATGCTGATTATTGTAGAACTTTACCAATTGATTCACCATTAGGAATTCTTGTAAAATATGTAAATGATGTTAACCCAATTGAAAATTAAGATTTCAAGAAAATCCTTCATTGCCCTCCATCGCAATACATAGGCAAGCCCTGCGACCCAAGCGCAAACCAAAGTTTTCTTCCATTCCGATTGTCCTTCAGCACCGGCTTCCCATCCAAATCTCGTTAGCGATGTAATGTGAAATGGAAAACGGACGTGGCGGCTAATATGAAAACCAATTGAAAACCCTTTAAAATAAACACAACTTACGGGGCTTTTTTGGTTCGAAGGAAAAATGTAAATTTGTAGTTATGAAGGCGAAGAAACCTA
>CAYHCM010000017.1:0-39111 GCA_964355045.1 uncultured Chitinophaga sp.
TTAAAAAAGATTGTTTGGAAGCCGGATTAGACGAAGCCGGAAGAGGCTGTTTGGCCGGGCCGGTGTTTGCTGCGGCCGTTATTTTACCTCATGATTTTAGTCATTATTTATTGCGTGATTCCAAAACATTAAATCATTTTCAACGGGAATTTTTACGAACTGAAATAGAAATAGAGGCGATTAGTTTTTCGGTAGCCCATGTTGATGAGAATACTATTGACCACATTAATATTTTACAGGCTTCCATTAAAGCCATGCACCTTGCGGTGGATGGCCTTTCTAAAAAACCAAAACATTTGGCAGTAGATGGAAATTATTTTTTGCCTTATCCCAAAATCAATCATAAAACCTTTGTTAAAGGCGATAACACGTATTTGAATATTGCTGCAGCCTCAGTTTTGGCCAAAACCTACAGGGATGATTGGATGGTAAAACTTCATGATGAATTTCCTGAATATGGATGGGTCAACAACAAAGGATACGGAACCAAAACCCATGTGGACGCCATAAAAAAATATGGACTTACCCCTTATCATCGTCGCTCCTTTCATGTAAAATCATTAATGCAAATTCCACTTTTTCAAACCCAATCATTATGATAAAACACATCTGTTTTTTAGTATTTTTATTTTTTATTTCAGGATTTTTAAATGCCCAAAAACAGGCTATAGAATTTGGTTTGGGAACGAAATATGATTTTTTTACAATTAAACAACCTGAAAATGTTTTTGAACGAAACCTTGATTTAGGAGCGATAGCTTTTGTATCCTATTGCCGGACAATAAATGATAAATTGGATTGGGAAGCCGGATTGGCCACCAATAATTATAAACTGAATTTTAAAGTAAAAGGCCCCGAAGGTGAATTGTTTTCAACCCGCGAACTGGTAAGTGTGATGCGGAGTAACCGGATTTTTTTAAACATTTGTCATAAAACAAAAACCCTTAACAAAAAACTATTTTGGGTTAATACCTTTGGAATATCCTTATTATTTGGAGCTAAAAATCCTTACGATGTCATATTGCAACGAAGCAAAGAAATAGAAACTACAGGAGGAACCAAAAGTGTGGAAATAAAAATAAAAACTTTCGGATTGACAGGCTCAGCCATATTAATTGGAGTAGGTTCCAAACTCTATTATCAAATGAATTCGGCAATAAAATTATTTACCAATTTAGGATTTATAACCGGAACAGGTGAACTATCAAAGGTGGAAGTGGATTATACCTTCGGAACAGATTATAAAAAAGCAATATTCAGCACCAATGGTTTTGCTCCGATGTTTACGTTTGGGTTGCAGTACTCTTGGGATAAATAAGGTAAAGATTTGACAATTTTTAAAAAGTTGTCAAATCTAAAATTGACTATTTTTGTAGTATGAACGAAATAGAAAAGTATAAAAATGATATTCAGATAATTTGTGATAATCACAATGTGATGACGCTTTATGCTTTTGGTTCAGTGCTTTCCGATAAATTTAATCGTAACAGCGATATAGATTTATTGGTTAAGTTTAAAAAATTCAATCTGAAAAACTATTTTAATAATTATATCCATTTAAAGGATTCATTAGAAAAAGTTTTAAAAAGGGAAGTTGATTTATTAGAAGAACAAACCTTGAAAAATCCGATTCTTATAAGTTCGATCAACGAAAGCAAACAACTGGTTTATGGATAAACAGATTGAAAAATGGCTGTATAAATATAATTACTAAATTTGAAAACTATGAAACACGAATCAATAAAACTGGAACTAATTGAATGGCTTATCGGGCTTGAAGATGATGATACTTTGGATTACCTTAAAGTTGTAAAAGATTCCAAAACCTCACAAAAGGATTGGTGGGAGGATTTGACGTATGAGCAAAAACAAGGAATAGAGCGTGGATTAAAAGATGTTGAGGCAGGCCGGATTATGCCACATGATGCTGTAAAAAAGAAATATGCCATTTAAATGGAAATTCAATATTTAAAAGACTTAAAAGAAAATCCTAAAGCCTACCCGAATGATACCGAGGATCAAGATGAAATTGAATCTATTCCAATGTCCGAAATAGAAACTTTGGAAACAACTTACAACAATGGCAATCCTTTTCCCAAGGCTTTACGAGAATTACTTTATTTAGCTGGAGGTGATTGTTATGTATTGGATTATGGCGCATATGATTCACAGAATGATTTGCAAGAGTCCCAGAGAGAAGCTATCAGTGATTACCGACAAAGCATTACACGTCCATTCTATGCAATTGACTGTTATAATGATTATGAAACATTACTTTTTGTCTATTTAGATGAAGGTGATAATCCCCCTGTTTATGAATTTACAATGAAAAATGGCGAGATTAGGTTAATAAAGTCATCGTTGAAATTGTTTATTGAGGCGAGAATTAATAGAGTTAAGGACGGCATAAACCCATTTTAAAATAAAAAGTTACCACTTTTCCCCGTGCCTCCGTGCCCCCTTGTGAAGCATCTCTAAATTATTTTTGATTACCAATCTCTATACCCCTAACTTCGCCCCAAAATTCAAAAAACATTATGCAAGACGTATATATCGTATCCGCCGTTCGTACTCCCATCGGCAGTTTTATGGGAAGTTTATCTTCTGTTCCGGCTACTAAATTAGGGGCTGCGGCTATCAAAGGGGCTTTGGCCAAAATTGGTTTAAACCCGAATGAAGTCAATGAGGTTATCATGGGCTGTGTATTGCAGGCTGGCATTGGTCAGGCTCCTGCCAGACAATCAGCTATCTATGCCGGATTGCCTGAAAGTGTAGTTTGTACAACTGTAAATAAAGTATGTGCAAGTGGTATGAAATCCATTGCTTATGGTGCACAGGCAATTATGCTTGGCCAAGCCGATGTGGTGGTAGCAGGTGGTATGGAAAATATGAGTATGGTGCCACATTATTTAATGGGTAGCCGAAGTGGATATAAGTACGGAAATGTAAATGTTATTGACGGTTTGCAATTCGACGGTTTGCAAAATGTGTATGACCAGCAAATGATGGGAAGTTGCGCTGAATTATGTGCCGAAGAATATGGGTTTACCCGCGAGATGCAGGATGAATTTGCCATTGAATCTTACCATCGTTCAGCTAAGGCCTGGGCCGATGGCAATTTTAAAGACGAAATAGTTCCTGTTGAAATCCCGCAAAAAAAAGGCGACCCGATATTATTTAGCGAAGATGAAGAATATAAAAATGTAAAGTTTGATAAAATTCCAACCTTAAATACGGTTTTTAAAAAAGACGGAACGGTAACTGCCGCCAATGCCAGCACCATGAACGACGGAGCAGCCGCATTGATACTGATGAGCAAAGCTAAAATGGACGAATTGAAATTAACCCCTTTAGCCCGTATTGCAGGATTTGCGGATGCAGAACAAGCTCCCGAGCTATTTACCACTTCCCCTTCTTTGGCTTTGCCAAAAGCAATTGAACGGGCTGGCGTTACTATGAATGAAATTGATTTTTTTGAATTGAACGAAGCTTTTGCCGTGGTGGGTTTGGCCAATAATAAATTATTGGGTTTAAATGCGCATAAGGTAAATGTTAATGGTGGAGCGGTTTCCTTGGGTCATCCTTTAGGCTGTTCGGGTGCCAGAATTATTGTAACCTTGATTAATGTGCTAAAACAAAATAAAGGCAAATTTGGCGGAGCCGGAATATGCAATGGTGGCGGTGGAGCCAGTGCTATGGTGATTGAGAATGTTTAAAAAAGTTCTGAGTTCTAAGTTAAATGACCTTAAATATCTGAACGTAAATTATAAAAATTTAAAAAGGAAATTGAATTGATATTTGTAAGTTTGTAATCAGAAGTATTTTTAAATACAATACCTAATTATGCAACAACTCATTCTCACAGTTAACGATGATAACAAAACTGATTTGTTATTCAACTTTTTAAAAAGCCTAAATTATATTAGCGTAAAACGCTTGGAAGATGAGGATATTTTTCTGAGTGAAGAACAAAAATCAGTTCTTGATCAAAGGAGAAATAATTCGAAAGAAGACGATTTTATAGATTGGAATATTGCCAGAGAAAAAATTCGGTTTTAGTAAAACATGGTTACTTTTCGAGCTGTAATTGATTCAAACGGGCTTGCAGATTTACAACAGGCGATTAATTATTATGAGGAGAAGCAAAAAGGATTAGGCGAAAGATTTTTGTATGTAGTTCAACTACACGTTGATATTATTGCCGCCAATCCTTATTACAAAGTTCTTTATAAAGATTATAGGGCTCTTTATGTTAAAAAATTCCCTTTTATCATAGTTTATTATATTGTTGAACAAACTAAAACCGTTTATATTTCCTCAATATTTCATACATCCCAAAATCCTGATAAATTGCCTTTATAAATAATTTGAATCCATAACCTTGAAAACCCAAATAATAAAAAAGCTATTAATTTCCGGAATTCTATTACTTTCAAATTTATTGGTTTTTAGTCAAGCTAAATTAAAAGGCAACGTAATGATTAACGGAGGCCTGTCCATGAGCAATCTTTACTCAAAAGTTTTTGTATTGGGATTAAAAACAGAAACAAATCCATTATATCCACGAAGTCAAAAGTCTGCATTTTTTTTTGATTTTAATGTGAGCTATATTTTTGCTTCACCAAAATGGATTTGCAAACCAATTGTAGGATTAGGATATACACCAATAGGCTTTGACGAGGAAGGAACTACCCTAAACGACAGCCAAAAAATTGTAGCATATTATGTTCCTGTAAAGTTCGAATTTAAGAGTGTTTATGGTGGTTTATCCTATACTTTGTTTTCAAAAAAGAATATTAAAATTTGGATTTATCAAACCATAAACCCGTTGTTTAACTTTAATAAATCAATTCCTGTTATCAAAAAATTTGGAGTTTCAGCTCGAACAAGTTTTACGGCTGATGTTATTTTAAAAAGTGGTGGAGTTATTTGTATTACCCCATTTTTTCAAACCTGTATCACCAAATTTAATAAGAATAAAACGATACGCGAAAGCCCAAATTATTATCCTTATAGTTATGGGTTAAATATTGGTACCTATTTTAAACACTAAAACTTTGATAAAATTCGTTATGTCCAACATGAAGTACTATATATTATTTTCAATTTTCCTTCTAAATGCTAAACTTTCTTTTGCCAAATTAAATAGCGGAAAAGATACCACTAATTTCGATTCTATACGAAATTATGAATACACATTGGAAGGCCTGAGCAATAATATAATTAATGGTGAGGATCAAATAACCCGTATTACCAGTACCTATTATTTTATCCAGCACCTCAAGCAGGCTTTAAAAATAAAAAACTCCTTTAATTATCCGTTTACCAGTCTTCAAACGGTTTCAATTATTAAACCTGATGATAATAAATTCAGGATTTTTACATGGAATCTTCCGCTTGACAGCGGGAAGTTCCTTTATTTTGGGGTAATCCAAATGAATTTGAAAGATACTTTTCAGATTTTTGGGCTTTATGACAGCAGCAATTATATAATAAATCCATCGTATGCCACGCTCGACAACAGGCATTGGATGGGCGCCTTGTATTATCAAATCCATACTTTTAAGCATAAAAAGAAAACTCAATATATGCTTATGGGATGGGATGGTGAAGATGCCAAAGTGAATAAAAAGGTAATTGATGTATTATGGTTTGATAAGGAAGGACTGCCTAAATTTGGCTCCCCTGTTTTTGATAATGGTGGTGATATTCAAAGCCGGATGATTTTTTCGTTTTCTGATAATGCTGTGATGCTTTTACGATATGAAAAAGAAAATAAACTGGTAGTATTTGCTAATATGGTACCTTCTAATCCTATGCAAAAAGGCATGTTTCACTATTATTTGCCCGATGGAACGTATGATTTTTTTAAATTTGAAAAAGGGTTTTGGGTACGGTATGAAAATCTTTATGGCGATGCCAAAAATCCGCAGTTGTACAGGAAAGAGTAAGCGGGGAAATTCCAAATTCCATCCGCCTAATGCGGACCAAAAAACAAATAAGTTCCAAATTTTTAAATTCAAAACTTTAAAGAAATTAAGGTTTGAGATCTTTATTCTTGAGATTTATTTATTATTTGTCTTTTATTATTTGTCTTTTATCATTTGTTTTTTGTATTTTATAATTTGTTATTTAAAAACATATTTTCTCCCTTATTTTTGACCCCGAAAAATCTTAAAAAATGGAAACTACAAATACGCTTCTTCATTATACCCACAGCATTTTGCGCTGGGCTGTTTTATTAGCCGGAGTATGGGCTATTTATTTAGCAACTACTGGCGTTACCAATAAACGAATTTGGGAAACCAAGGACAATAATGCCGGAATGTGGTTTGTTCTATTTTGCCATGTGCAATTGGTATTGGGATTGGTTTTATATTTTTATCTGGGCAAACAATCTCTGTTCTCAAATATGGCTGAAGGAATGAAAGACCCTGAAACCCGCTATTGGGGAATGGAACATTTGTTGGGAAATATTATTGCAATCGCGCTTATTCAATATGGACGAATTGCATCTAAAAAAGCAATTTCAGATTTGGGTAAACATAAAAAAGCGCTAATTTGGTTTAGTGTAGGCATTCTGATTTTACTTTTTAATATTCCATGGCCTTGGAGTAGTATTAGCAGAAGTATTTTTCCGGGATTATAAAATCAAGGTTAAAGTAAAAAAAGGTTAAAGTTAAAAAAAGGGTAAAGTAGAAAGTTTAGTTACGGCAACTTTCAACTTTGTCCTTTACACTTTAACCTTTTTTAGCCTTTTTACTTTAACCTTTATTTTTGGAGTCCATCCATATAGTCACCGGGCCATCGTTTACCAAGGCTATTTTCATATCAGCTCCAAAGGTTCCGGTTTCAATGGGTTTGCCGAGTATGTCAGCTAAGAGTTTTATAAATTTTTCATATAAAGGAATCGCAATTTCAGGTTTGGCCGCATTAATATACGATGGCCGGTTTCCTTTTTTGGTGCTGGCATGAAGCGTAAATTGGCTTATTACCAAAATTTCACCATTAATTTCTTTTACCGAAAGGTTCATAATTCCACTTTCATCATTAAATATTCGCAGATTTATAATTTTATTTGCCAGCCATTCACTGTCTTCATTGGTATCAGCGTATTCAATACCGACCAATACCAGTAAGCCTTTATGAATATTGGCCGTCATTTTATAATTTATTTCTACCGAGGCTCCGGTTACCCGTTGAATTAATATTCTCATAATCTTTCGAAAATAAATCTAAATGTGAATTTCTTTACCATTAATATTGTACTTTAATTCTTAAATACTATGTTTCTAATTTTTCTTGGCATAATTGCCCTCGTTGTTTACAGTTTTTTTGGCAAACTAATCCCCAATCCACGTATTGGTAAGGGAATTCAAATTGCCGGCGTGTTGTTTATCCTAACAGGATTAACGGCCGCGGGTGTAAAGCAAATAAACCCCGGTGAAGTGGGTGTAAAGGTGCTTTTTGGAAAAGTGCAAAATGATATTTTGGAAAGCGGTTTGCATTTTATTAATCCCTTATTGGAACTTAGAAAGCTGGATGTAAAAACCCAAAACTATACCATGAGCGGTGTGCATGATGAAGGTGACCAAAGTGGTGATGATGCCATTAGAGTTTTGAGTTCGGATGGTCTTGAAGTGGTTATTGATTTAACAGTTCTTTACAGGGTAATCCCATCTGAAGCGCCAAATATTGTTCGAAAATTAGGTGCCGATTATACCAATAAAGTGGTTAGGCCTATTACACGAACCAAGATTAGAGACAACGCCGTTTATTATGATGCAGTTTCATTATATTCAAAAAAACGGGATGAATTTCAGGTGCGTATTTTTAAAAGTATAGAAAATGATTTCAAAAAAAGAGGCCTATTGCTTGAACAGCTTTTGGTTAGAAATATAACACTTCCTCAATCAGTAAAAACCACCATCGAATCAAAAATTAATGCCGAACAGGACGCTCAAAAAATGCAATTTGTGTTGCAAAAAGAAAAACAGGAAGCTGAAAGAAAGCGTGTGGAAGCCCAAGGTATTGCTGACTATCAAAGAATAATAAGCACAAGCCTTACCGACAATCAGATTAAATACGAAATGATTAAGGCGTATAAAGAAATGGCCACCTCACCCAATGCTAAAATGATAATAATGGGGGATGGTAAATCGCCGGTGATATTGGATGCCAAGTAGATTTTGAAATTTGATCCGCCTAAGGCGGATGAAATTTGAATTTTGGAATTTGTTTTTTGGTCCGCATTAGGCGGATGGGATTTGGGATTTTCCTCCTTTATTATTAAATAAAAAAATCGTAAACTTGCACCCTCAATAATTGATGGAGACAGTCATAATATTATCTTTTTGTATTCTATCGTATTTATTAGGTTCATTGCCCAGTTCCGTTTGGATTAGCAGGGCTTTTCATGGAATTGATATTAGAGATCACGGGTCGGGCAATGCAGGTGCTACCAATACTTTTAGGGTTTTAGGAAGTAAAATAGGCATCATAGTATTATTTCTCGATATTTTAAAAGGAGTTACTGCTGCCAGTTTGGTAATGTTCCTCGGCAGCATTGTTCATGGTACCGACCGTTACATAAATATTCAATTGCTTTTTGGATTATGTGCAGTGTTGGGACATTTGTTTCCGGTTTATGAAAAATTTATTGGCGGAAAAGGAATTGCCACTTTATTAGGGATGGCTATTGGTATTGATTATTTGCTGGCTTTGGCCTGTATCGCATTATTTCTTACCGTATTGTTCTTAACCAGATATGTTTCACTAAGTTCAATCCTGGCTACGGTAGCATTCCCTGTTTTTGCAATTTTTATTTTCAAACGCGATGAACCATTGCTTATAGCTTTTGGTATTGTTGCCATAATTATTGTAGTTTTGACTCACCAAAAAAATATTAAAAAGCTTTGGATAGGTGAAGAAAACAAAGCCAATTTATTTAAAAAAAAAGTTTAAATGAGTTTTAGTAATAATAAGACTGATGTAGAAGAAAAAATTATTTCTCTTGAGGATTTAATCGGTACCTATACTATTATTCTTTATAATGATGATGTAAATACCTTTGATTGGGTGATAGACAGCCTGATTGATCTCTGCGGACATACGGCAAATCAAGCAGAGCAATGTGCCTTGTTGGTTCATTACAAAGGAAAATGTCAGGTAAAAAGTGGTTCGTATAATGATTTGAAACCAATTTGCGAAGCAATGTTGGACAGAGGTCTTTCAGCAAAGTTGGAAGATTGAAAGGTTAAATCCCAAATTTCAAATTCCAAATTTCAAGTCACTAATTCCAAGGCCAAAAACAAAAAATAAAAAACAAAAAGCTAAATCCAAAATCCGAAGGCTTGAAATTTGGAATTTGGATTTTGGGCCTTGGGGTCTTGCAGGCCTATTGCTTAGCGACCTTCAAATAATGAACCTGCAGATCGTTTAGTTTTAAAACAACCCAATACATGCCTTCCGGCAAATTAGAATCCGGTTTCCAAATGGCGGTATATTTTTGCGGTTCTAAGTTTTCTTCATTTAATATGGCAATCAAAGAACCCCGAATATCAAAAATCCGGATACTGACTTTTGCAGCATTATACACCCCATAATTAATGGTGACTTCGTCGGTAAACGGATTGGGCGAAACGGAATAAATAATTCCTTTATCCAAATGAATATCTCCGATTCCAATGGTGCCATTTCCATTTATGGCTATGTCCCAGGTACCTTCATATTTTCCTTGTCCGTTTAGGGTAATAGGGATAATCCTGTTTGTGGCATCATAGGTTCCTGATTTAATGGAAGCCGCAGCATCACCCGGAATGTCGGTATCACCCTCAAAGTATAGTTGGGTAATAATAGTTGGAAATCCCGGAGGTGTAATTTTAAAATGAATATGTCTTGGCCGGTAAGCCGATCCATTCAGGTATTTACCGGGAAGAATGGTTTCCATGATATAAAATCCCTGAGAATTGGATTTTATTATTCCCCGTAAATTATACCCTGTATTATCATAAGCACCGTCTTTATTGGCATGCCAAACATCAATGGTTGTATTCCCAATAACTTTAGTACAATCCAACGTTTGCACAATACCGCTAAGTATCAATCGGGTTCCGGGCTCCAAAGGCTTTGCCAATTGACTATCGGTAATAACGGGTGCATTGGCTGTATAAAAAGGGCCAACTCCATAATAGTCGAGGGTTACAGGATTACAAGCTTTTGCCTCTGCCGGCAGCGGCTTTGGTTCCGATTTTACAATACCCGGCAATAGTCCAACTCCTAACGTGGTAATAGCTGTGTTGCGCAAAAATTGCCGGCGTGAATTGTTTTCAATTTCTTTGGACATAGTTTTTATTTTTATTCTTTCAAAAGTAGTTTTTATTTATTGAACGACAGATGTCAATTCGAATCTACTCTTGTACATTTTTTAAAAGCATCCCCTAATGTAACGGAGAATAACCCCAATGGTTTTTAAAAAATAAGTATTAAATAGTTTAGATATTTTCCACTTAATCCAAGTACCGCAAAACAACTAATACTTGGCGACACGTTCAATAAAAATTCAAATTAAATACTCATCAATCCCTTTCAGGTCGTGGTATTTTTACAATAAATTGTTCGCCTTGTTCCTGATTAATAAATTCAATATCAGGTTGGGCTGCCAAGGCTCTTTTAATACCCGAACCCAAGCCGCTGATTGGCAATAAGCGCAAACTGAAGGCAAGAATTTGATTATTTCTGATGACGGGATTACCATATCGTATGTCTTCCACGGTCAAACTATTCGGTAGTTTACCCGGGCTTATTATTTCAACACGGTTATCAAAAATGAGCAGACGTATGGGTGAATTTTTAAAATAATCGCGATGAACCAAGGCATTTTGAAGTAATTCACCTAAGGCTATTTTAGAAATTTCCAATTTTCCGGGAGTGTTAAAATTATCCCCGTTTTGAAGATGGTGCAAGTTGCTTAACAAAAAGTTCATTGCTTTTTCATAAAGCTCCGGGATGGTGCCTGTCATATCTCCCGGCTTGCTTCGGTAATTATTTCCTTCTATTTCATTGCCATAATATGAAACCGCTTTGATGGTAAAGGCAGGCTTTATGGTTTGCGGATTATTTCCAAAAAACAGCAATCCCGCAAGGGTTACTTTGGTGTTTCTGATAACCCTTTTTGCTTTTAAGGCTTGCTCATACGTCAATCCCATTTCTGCAAATGTTTGCTCAAATTCTTTTTTAAAATAGTGCGAGAACTTTAATTCATCAAGGTCAAGTATTGAAGTTTCATAAACTTCCATTTCATCTGCTGATAAGTTACCGCTATTTTGGTATAAGCGCATTATTTCAGCATTATCAGTAAGCAATCTTTTATTGGAACCTTGCTTTATATAAATTTCTCCCTGAGCTGTTTTATAGGGTTTGTTTATGCCTTCGTTGATATGAACCACCAAAACGTTTTTAATTTCATTATCGCCTTCAATTTTTACCACTTCAGTTGTTAAATAAACAGGGGGTTTAAGATTATCGGCTATATGTGAAATAGCCCTATCTTAGCTTTCAATTTCTTCGGCTGATAATCCCATAACTTCACTTGTAACATCTTTAATGCCAAACAAAATAATCCCTCCTAACGAATTAGAGATTGCAACAATTTCCCTTGCCACACTTTCGGTATGCGGCATTTTATCTTTGAATTGCACTTTGCCGGTTTCACCGGTGCTTAGTATGTCACGTAATTCTATGGCGTTCATTTTTATAAAAATTCAAATTTAATATCATTTAGTACTGCTTTAACAGATTAACAAGGAAAATAAATATTTAAACTAAAAACGGCCTGCTTCCGGTTAGTGTCACCAAACGACCCTCAACGACAGATGTCAATTTGTATCCACTTGTTGTATATTTTTTATATGCGTCCTGTATTGCGACGGGGAATAATTGCAATGGTTTTTAAAAACTTTGAAAAATAGGTATAGTCATTATATCGATCAGTATGACGAATTACTGGAAAATATTTTCTGCAATTACCCTTTTACTGGAAATAATTTTCTAATTTTACCTTTTAAAACGGAGTTAATGGAAAATATTTTACCGATACACCTTCAGGAAGTAATCTTTGGCTCTTCTGATTCGGGAATTTCAAAACAAATTTCTAAAATGGAAAAGGAAGGGAAGGTTCGAAAAATTGCTCCACGAATATACTCCTCAAATTTGGAAGATTCCATTGAGGACATAGTGAGAAGAAATTTATTTCAGATACTCGGTAATCTATACCCCGGTTCATTATTGAGTCACCGCTCTGCATTTGAATTTCAACCTACAGAAGCAGGTTATTTATTTTTGACTTTTAAATATACCAAAAAAGTAGAATTACCCGGTATAACCATACGGTTTCAGGAAGGGCCTAATCCTATTGACGGAGATAATCCAATCTCAGCCAAACTCTTTGTCTCACAAAAGCCAAGAGCCTTTTTAGAGAATCTTCAAGCCCATAAAGGAAAGGGTCCGAAAGCAAAATGTCTCTCATTGCCTGAAATTGAAGATAAACTCGAACAAATTATAAGAGTAAATGGGGGAGGGGAAATTAATAAGGTGAGGGACAAATCAAGAGAAATAGCCAATGAACTCAATATGCAAAAAGAGTTTGAACAGCTTAACAAAATGATAAGCGCTCTGCTTGCAACACATACTCCGAAAATTCTTTCCTCGCCGCTTGCTATTGCCAGAGCATTTGGTTTTCCTTACGACCCGGGTAGAATGCAATTATTTGAACACCTCTTTCGAGAATTGCATATTCAAGAGTTCAAATACCGAGCAGACCGAAATTCAACATTTATTTCTTATAAGAACTTTGCATTTTTTGAAAGCTACTTTTCAAACTATATCGAAGGAACGAAATTTGAAATAGAAGAAGCCAAGCAAATAATTGCAACGAATAAACCCATACCTGCACGAAATCAGGATAGCCATGATGTATTAGGAACTTATCAATTAGTCTCAAATAAGCTGGAAATGTCAATTACCCCTAAATCTGAGGAGGACTTTTTAAGGTTACTTTCCTACCGGCATAAAATTTTACTTGGCTCCAGAGAAGATAAAAATCCGGGGCAATTTAAAGATAAAAACAATTTTGCCGGAAGTACTTCCTTCGTTGATTTTAATTTGGTAAGGGGAACCTTGATGAAAAGTTTTAATTTCTACAAGGCATTGGAACATCCTTTTTCAAAAGCGGCTTACATGATGTTTATTTTAACTGAAATACATCCTTTTATAGATGGCAACGGAAGAATTGCCAGAGTGATGATGAATGCAGAATTAACCTGTGCAAATCAATCTAAAATAATTATTCCTACTGTTTTTCGGGAAGATTATATTGGGATATTGAGAATCTTGACAAGGCGTGGTGATGCTGCCCCTTATATTAGGATGTTGCAAAAGGCGCAAGAATTCAGTGAAACTATTTTTGGGGATAAAATGGATGAAATGCAGGATTATTTGGAAAAATGCAATGCCTTTGCAGAACCGACGGAAGCTATGTTAAATATTGGAGGTGATCGGTGATTGGTTAAAATAGTGATTAGTTAAAATGGTGATTGGTGATTGGTGATTATATCGATAATCTATGGTCACCAAAAAATCGGAATCCTAAACTACTATCCTTCGGGCATTATACTAATTGAAGTATAAAATAAATTAATTCAAAATTAGAAATGGTATAACAATTAAGTTATTTAATTCCCCTTCAACATCTCATCATACTTGCTCCGGTTATAAGGATTCAGTTGAACCAATAGTTCGTAAGCCCTGTTTTTTTGAGTAGGAGAGGCCTTGCTGAAAATTTTAACCAATTCTTTGCTTTTGGCTTCAAAAAACAAAAATAGAGTAAATGAATTGGGGTAAATATTATAGATTTTTTTAAGTTCGGTAAGCGCGTCAATTATGGAAATACGGCCTTTATCTAAATCCTTGTACATAATATCCATTCCCTTGATATGGTACAGATAAAAAGCATCATGTATAGTTTTATATCGTTCATCCATCATGTTTTCGATAAGAAACCAACGGTTAAAATTATTTTTACCATCTCGTATGCTCCATCCAGCTTCATTCATGGCCAAATCTTTAATATTTTTTGCTTTTCGATAATAATTCAAACCTCCGTCTTGGGCATACGAATCATAGTCTAAACCAATGATAAGATTGGCATAATAGGCCAAAAGGCTGGTAAGCTGACTTGTATAGGCATTGTCCTGATAATCCAGAGGAAGATATAAGGAATATTTAAACTCCCAATTGTCGAGATGCCTAAACAGAATAGAATTATATGAGGAGCCAAATACCGGCCTGCTTGACTGTATTTCAACAGTAGCACTAAAATTATCAGAATTCTGAGTTTTTAAGTTTATTATAAAGGTGCAGTCAATTTTTTCATTAATCTGAACTTTATCATCGCACCATTTTTTATTATTCAAAAAATTAAATACAGCTATTTGAAGATCGGCCACCAATGGTTTATCCGGATTGGTAAGGTCGTTGGTTAATACTTTTACAGTTGCGTTTAAGTCTTGAGCTATGTTTGAAACCGGCATACAGCCAATCACAAGAGACAATAATAGAATTTTAAACTTCATTCCGGTTAATTCTTATTTTGAGGTGGTATAAAATAATATTCAATAATCAATACCCAATTTTCAATGTTCAACCTTTCCAGCAATAGATAAGTTTTCTCCATGTTTAGAGTTTATTGTTTTTTCTGGTGGTACTTATACTTTTTGCAACAATAGCGATTAACTCCTCTGTTTTCAGTATATATATAATCAAGTTTTGAAACTGGTTTTATCATTTCTTTTTTGCGGATAATTTTTAAAGCTGTTCTGCATTCCTTCAATTCTTTTAACACCACACTCATTTTATGCACGAAATCTTTTGGTGATTCTGCTGATTGGGCTTCGCTATAATTGAAGGCAGGTGAATGGCAAGATTTAATCAATTGCCCCGCTATATAATTTCCAGCCCGGGTATTAGGTAATGCTTCTACTACATCAATCATCCTGCATGCATAATCAATAAGTCTATCTTCTAAATCATATTTTCTATTTTGCATCCGTCAGCTATTGAATATTGAGTGTTGAAAATTGAATATTGATCATTTGACCTTGAATAAAACAAGTTGGTCAAAAATACAAAAATTTTAAAAAAACTAAATCTTGATAATAAGGATAGCACTCAAAATATGAATTAGCCTTCATATTATTTGGCAAGTTCAATAATTTTAGCAACAATATCTTTAGCAACTTCTTTTTTTGATTTTAGTTCAAATAATTGAGGATTTAAGGTTTTATCAATCAGTGTAATTTTATTTGAATCACATTTAAAACCTGCTCCTTTATCATTCAATGAATTTAGAACGATAAAATCAAGGTTTTTCTTATTCAGCTTTTCAACGGCATTGTCATATTCATTATTTGTTTCCAAAGCAAATCCTACCAGAATTTGTTTATCGGTTTTTAATTCACCCAATTTTTCAAGAATGTCCAGTGTTTTTTCTACCTCTATTGACATGTTATCTTCTTTCTTTTTTATTTTTATATCCAACTTTATTTTTGGGGTATAATCGGCCACTGCTGCACTCATTACCATAATATCACAATCGGGTGCTATGGCAATACATGCATTATACATTTCTTCGGCAGAAGTAACTCTTAAAATATCATTAGCCGAATCAATATTATTTTCACAACTCGGCCCTAATATTAATGTAACCCTTGCTCCATGTCTTGATAATTCATTGGCTATAGCTATTCCCATTTTACCCGATGAGTGGTTACCTAAATACCTTACGGGGTCTATTTTTTCATACGTAGGACCAGCACTCACAAAGGCTTTCTTTCCTTTCAGTACATTACTTTTTCTGAAATAATCTTTAATAAATATTGAAATATTTTCAGGCTCAGCCATTCTTCCTTCACCTATGAGTCCGCTGGCCAATTCTCCCGATTCCACAGGAATTAATAAATTTCCAAATCCCGTTAATTTAGCAATATTAGCTTTTAAAGTGGGATGGATGTACATATCCAAGTCCATGGCTGGGGCAAAAACTACTTCACATTTTGCTGAAAAATAAGTTGCCAATAATAAATTATCACAGATACCATTTGCCATTTTGGCTAATGTATTGGCAGTGGCCGGGGCTATTACCATTAAATCGGCCCACGCTGCTAATTCTACATGGTTGTTCCATTCTCCGCTGCCGGCATCCCAATATTTGGAATAAACGGGGTTTTTGCTTAAAGTAGATAGGGTAAGGGGCGTAATAAAATCACAGGCACCCGGAGTCATTATTACTTTAACCTCAGCACCTGCTTTTATAAGCATACGAATAAGAGTAGCCGACTTATAAGCAGCTATACTGGCCGTTACACCTAATAATATTTTTTTATGTTGCAGCATCCACTTTCGCAGGATTCCTGTAATAAATTTTATCTTTTAAAAATTCATCCGTAGCCATCAAAGTTGGCTTGGGTTGCTGTTCAAAATAAGTGGCTATTTCAATTTGTTCACGGTTTTCAAACACTTCTTCCAAATTGTCGTTATCGCCAATAAATTCTTCTAATTTCTGATGCATTTCTTCCTTTGTTTGCAACGAAATTTGGTTGGCGCGTTTTGAAATAATGGCTACCGTTTCATAAAGGTTTCCGGTTACGTTGTCTAATAACCGTGTGTCGCGACTTACTGCAGAACTTGAAATTTTTTCTTCTTTTTTCATCTATATTATTTTATAAAAATTATTCTTTTTTTTAAAGTGTTACCGGTTTAACAGGTGCAACCGGCCTTCGTTTTAATTCTTTGGTTGCCTTTTCTATGCCCGAATTAATCTGTTTTACAAGATTAATCATTTCATTGTTATACTTATTTTGATTTTGCTGATGTTCTGCAAAATATTCTTTAGAGCTTTCTATCGCTTTATTATACCGTTCAATTTGCAATTGAAGAATCGAGTTTTTTGCATACAAATAATACGATTTCACAATCAAAAATTCCAATTCATCTTTTTGCGGAATATCCGCATAATCCTTAATTGCGTTTCCAAAAGCAACGGCAGCAGCTTTATAATCGCCAATATTATAATAGAGCATTGCGTTGGAATAGGCCTTCTTATGCAGCTTTGCTCTTAGTTTATCCAAATATTCATTGCACTGCCCCATATAGCGGCTATCAGGATAATTAGTAACAAAAAGCTGAAATTGTTTAATTCCATTCTCGGTAATACTTTGATCAAGATAGGGAGGAAGTGATTTATAAAATTCGCAAATGCAATGCATAAAAGCGCACTCTTCGGCAAGGGGGCTAAAATTATATTGTTGGGTAAAGTTTTCAAAATGATAGCTGGCCAATAAATAATCTCGCAGCTTATAATGACTGTTTGCCAGCATGTAATAAATTTCTTCCGCTTCTTTTTTCCCTTTATACTGGGGATAAATTTCTTCTAAAAGCGGTTGGGCTTTGCTGTATTTCTTTTTGTCGTAATACTTTTTGGCAAATTCATATTTTTTTGCCAATGTACCTTTTCGGGCTACATAATTGTAACTGTCTTTACAGGAAAGTAAAATAGTAATAGAAAGTAGAAAAATAAGGGCCTTTCGCATCAAGCGTGCAAAGTTAACAAAAATATTCATTGTTTTGGTAAAACGGTGGGAGGGGAATTTATGTTACGATTAACCAAGTTTGAGTATTAATACCTATTTAATCTTCTTCACCTGCTCACTAATAGCATCCACAGCTATACTCGAATTATCCATGATCAATTTATCAATATATTTTTCTTTGCCCGATTCGGTTACCTTAATGGTAATATTATAATTTCCCTGGCTAAAACAGCGTATAAATTCGGATCCGTTGTAATAATGCCCGAACGAGCGGGGAACAATAAAACTATAGCCATCCAATGAAATGCCCGACATAGCATCATAATAACTTTGGTAGGTACTGTCTTTTTTATCCAATGGGGCATCGCGAATAAAGAGATAGAATTTACCAATATCAAGGTCGTGATAAATAAGGCCTTGTTCGGTATTGTAGGTAGTTGTAAAATCTATTTCAATATCCATATCTAATTTGTCATTCCGTTGTTTTTGAATATAAGTCCATGGCATATACCAGCGTTTGGTTGGTATTTTAGCTTTGGCATAATTTATCACTATGTCCTTTACTTTTAATCGGAACACAGCATTGTTATATATTTCATACGATTTAGTGGTATCAAGCATAAACGTTATTTTTAAGGCTGTATCAATTTTGCCTTTTTTATTTTTAAACGTTCTAACAAACGTGAATTCTTTCAATTGAATTCCTTCGGGATCCCATGCATTTTTTTCACTGAGATGGCTGTAGAAATAGAGGCTTGAAAGTCCATCAGTATATTCGGCTGTATATTTTTTCTTTTCCTTATCAATAAATTTTTTGACAGCATCAGCTCCCAAACTAACGCCTTTTATCAGCATGGAAGCGGTAATTAATCCACGGTTTTTAACCCCTCGCGCAAGAGGTTGTTCGGTTTCGGCCGAGGCGATATATGTTTCATCTTCCGAAACTTTCATCACTGTTTCTTCTTCCTTTTGTTTATTGGAATATTTAGAAACGGTGCAAGCTGAAAGACCAGTTAACACAATGCAAGTAAAAAGAATTTTATTCATGTCAATCATATAAGTTATTGCGGCCAAAGGTAAATGTTTTTATAAGATTAAATAATCTGACATCATTATTTTTGGCCAACTTAAAAGTAAATTTGCCACCTGATTTATGTCTCGATTCAACTCAGCCGCCAAAATGGAAGAAGACTTGCCGAAGGCAAAGTTTTCTAAGGAAAATATAAAGGATGCTTTTTTCATTTTTTCATTTGTAAAACCGTATCGGACAAAGTTCATAATTGGCCTTATTTTTTTAGCGTTAACAAGCGGTTTGTCTCTTTTGTTTCCGTCCATACTCGGCGATTTAATAAATATTGCTGTTCATAATAAACCATCAAAATACTTCGGTTCAAGCCTCAAGGGTATTTTTACATTATTGGGCGTTTTAATTTTTACCGTTTCATTATTGGCTTTATTCCGCATTAAATGGTTTGCCGAGGTTGGCGAAAAAGCAGTTGCAGATATTCGAATTCGTTTGTATGAAAAAATAATTACCCTTCCGGTTGATTTTTTTTACCAAAACAGGGTAGGGGAATTGATAAGTCGAATATCAAACGATTTGTCACAAATTCAGGATACAATCAGCACAATTTTATCCAATGTTATCCGTCAAACCATCGTATTAACAGGAGGTGTAACGTATGTTTTAATCATGTTTCCTGATTTGGCTCTTTGGTTTTTGAGTGTGGTGCCTTTAATTATTGCTTTTGCATTTTATTTTGGAAAAAAAATTAAAAACAATGCCCGCAAAACTCAAGATGCTCTGGCCCAAACCTCAATTATTTTGGAAGAATCGCTGCAAGGAATAAGCAGTGTAAAATCATTTACCAATGAACCTTTTGAAATTTTAAGATATTCAAAAGGTTTAAAAGGTGTAGTAGCTTTAGCAATCCGCAATGCAGGTTTCCGGGGAGCATTTGCCGGAACTGTGATGTTCCTGATGTTCGGGGCAATTTCATTGGTGCTGTGGGTCGGTTTAACCAAAGTGCAACAAGGCTTAATGGAAATTGGAACTCTAAATAAATTTGTATTTTTTAGTATGTTCATAGCCGGTTCATTGGCAGGTTTTGCAGAAAATTATACCCAGCTTCAAAAATCCATTGGAGCTACGCAACGGGTTAAAGAAATTTTACAGGAAACTTCGGAAGTAAATATTATTAAAGCTATTGAACTTGAAAA
The DNA here is from genome assembly GCA_964355045.1 of uncultured Chitinophaga sp. Classification (GTDB taxonomy): domain Bacteria; phylum Bacteroidota; class Bacteroidia; order NS11-12g; family UBA9320; genus JABWCE01. Next base: position 19,866 of record CAYHCM010000017.1, read on the forward strand.
GCCTGTATTTGAAAAATCACTCACCTTTAATAATACAAGTTTTGTTTATTCATCCCGCCCTGATCAAACAATTATTAATAAACTAAACCTCATCATTGAAAAAGGAAAACAAATAGCCATAGTAGGCCCAAGTGGTATGGGTAAATCTACCTTAGCCAGTTTACTGCTTAAATTTTATGAACCGACTAATGGTTCAATAGAATTGGATGGAAAAAATATAAATGAGTTTGATACCACAGCTTACCGCAAATTGTTTGCTTTTGTGCCTCAGGAAATATTGTTGTTTGGCGGCAGCATTAAGGAAAATATTGCTTATGGAAAACCCTCAGCCACGGATGAAGAAATTATTGCAGCTGCAAAAACTGCAAATGCTCATGAATTTATTTCCGGTTTTACTGAAAATTATGAAACCTTGGTTGGAGACCGAGGAGTAAAACTTTCAGGCGGGCAACGCCAACGCATAGCCATAGCTCGTGCAGTTTTAAAAAATCCTGAAATATTAATTTTGGATGAAGCCACGAGCAGCCTCGACAGCCAAAGCGAACTTTTGGTTCAGGATGCCTTGGAAAAATTATTAATTAACCGAACTTCCGTTGTAATAGCACACCGATTGAGTACCATAAAAAATGCTGACCTCATCGTGGTTTTGGATAATGGAAACATTGCCGAACAAGGTACCCACACTGAATTAATGATGATTGAGGATGGAATTTATAAAAATTATTATACCATTCAGGCTATGGAAAAAAGAGAGGTTTTGGTTGCTGAGATTTGACAACTTTTTAAAAGTTGTCAAATCTAAACCAAACTTAACATTTCGCCGTTTTCTTCTTCAATCCGATCCGCCCTATATCACTAATCTTTTGAATATAATCAGGTGCATAAGGCACTTTGCAGGCTGTATTACCCATATTAACCGACACTTTTCCATTTTTTAAGGCCACTTCCATAGCCGCTTTTGTTAAAGCAGAAACATAAGTTCCCAAAGCAATTACAAAGCCGTTCATGCAATGTCTTACACGATTAGGATTTTGATGAATGGAGTTTTGTACTCGTTCAAGCATTTTTTTAAATAAATCAATATCCAATTTGCTATCGGGCTTAATGGAAACTATGTCTGACAATGTTCTCCAACCTGCAGCGCCAATTTTTTCATTATCCGATTCAATCCATTCCAAAGCCAGTTCCTGACCGTATTTACTTTCTGCCGCTACCCAAGGAAAAGTGTATTCTGATATCATATACCACGATGCATTCTTAGCCCATTTTTGAATTTCGGTTTTGCTCATTTTATTGCCGTCGGCCACCAAACCTGCCAAATACATGGCATCCGAAATACCGGTATCATAAAGCTGCATAGCTAAAGCCTGATTGTTTTTTATTTTTTTAAGAATTGTTTTCATATCTCCTACTTTCACACCCCAAAATGGTTCGGGTGCTCCATGATTCATAAATATTTTTTTGATGGCCGGGCTGCCAAAGGCTTCCAATTCTGCTAAAACTTCTTCTAATTGCATTTTGCAAAAAAAATGAAATGATTTGGAAATCTTTGCAAAAAATATTTACGTTTGCGCCATGACCGAATTATTGAGAAACTTAATTATTGAAACGGATAAAATCACACTATTTTTGGATGGTCTGGATAATGAAAAAGCCAATAAAAAAATAATAGCTGATGATTGGAGTATTATGGAATGTATGGAACATATTTTTATTTCAGAAAAAGCTATTTATAACGTTTTAAAAAGCCCTGAATTATTTACCGATGAACCTAGTACCAAGCATGAAAAAATTGAAGAATACCGTTCAGGCAAATTTGAGGCTCCCGTATTTACTTTGCCCAGCGGCAGATTTTCGACAATAGCCGGAATAAGAAAAGCCTTCATGAATTTGCGAATTAAAATGGAGCAATATATTATTCATGAATTACCAAAGGCCGGACATGAAACCTATCCTCATCCTGTTTTAGGCCCAATCACCAAATTCCAATGGTTTGAATTTGTGATTGAACATAATCAACGTCATCTTTTGCAAATGGAAAAGGTTTTAAATAGTTGAATTCACCAATTACATTTACCGATTACCAATCACCATTTACCAAATACCTTTCACAGATTTTTCATACCTTTGCCGCCTTTAAACAGAGAGAATGGATTTATTTGAAAAACGGATTAACAACATGGGGCCTTTGGGCAGCCATGCCAAGGAGGCTCACGGGTACTATACGTTTCCGAAACTTGAAGGAGAAATTTCTCCTAACATGAATTTTAGAGGAAAAACAAAATTAGTGTGGAGTTTGAACAATTATTTAGGATTGGCAAACCATCCTGAAATTCGCAAAGTGGACTCAGAAGCAGCATTAGAATATGGTTTGGCATATCCAATGGGAGCCAGAATGATGAGTGGAAACAGCTCTATTCACGAGCAATTGGAAGTCGAATTGGCTGCCTTCGAAAGCAAGGAAGATTGTATATTGGTAAATTTCGGGTATCAGGGGGTAATTTCTGCAATAGACGCCTTGGTTGATCGCCATGATGTGATTGTTTATGATGCCGAGTCGCATGCCTGTATAGTGGACGGCGTTAGGTTGCATCAGGGAAAACGATTTGTATTTCCACATAATAATATTGATAATTTGGAGAAACAATTACAAAGAGCGACGGCTTTGGTAAAAGAAACTTCCGGCGCAATTTTGGTAATTACCGAAGGGGTTTTTGGAATGAGCGGTACTCAGGGAAAACTGAAAGAAATAATAGAATTAAAGAAAAAATATGATTTTCGTTTGTTGGTGGATGATGCACATGGTTTTGGAACGATGGGAAAAACCGGAGCCGGCACCGGCGAGGAGCAGGGCTGCCAGGATGGAATTGATTTGTATTTCTCAACATTTGCCAAATCAATGGCCAGTATAGGGGCATTTTTTGCAGGAGATAAAACCATCATAGATTATTTGCGCTATAATATGCGAAGCCAGATTTACGCCAAATCATTGCCAATGCCATTGGTAATTGGAGCTTTAAAACGTTTGGAACTTTTAAGAACCAAGCCGGAATTAAAGGCAAACCTTTGGAAAATTGTAAATGCCTTGCAAGGTGGATTAAGGGAGGCAGGTTTTAATATTGGAACTACTCAAAGCCCGGTAACACCTGTTTTGCTTAATGGAAGCGTAGGTGAAGCTACTCACCTTACATTAGACTTGCGCGAAAATTATAATATCTTTTGCTCCATAGTAATGTATCCTGTAGTGCCAAAAGGAATTATTATGCTTCGTCTTATTCCTACTGCTGTTCATTCTCTTGAAGATGTTAGCAGAACGATTCAAGCCTTTAAAGAAATAAAGGTAAAATTAGAAGCCGGTAAATATAATTTTGAGAAATTAGCAAGTTTCAATTAATAAAAACGATGCAGAGCCATGTCATCGTTCAAACAATTTGTTAACGATTATTTAAATTTCACAACCCGCGAAAAAACAGGGATTGCAGGGCTATTACTTTTAATAGCCCTGTTTTATTTTTTGCCCGGTTGGCTTTATAAGGATCAGGATTATTCGAAAGAATTGAAAGCATTTGAAAAAGAAATAGCGGCAATGGATAGTGGCAATGCCGAAGAACCAAATTATGAATACACCAATAATGATTATCAAAAAACTGAATTATTTGAACCGTTTTATTTCGATCCCAATACTGTTGACCCGCAGCAATTGGATAAATTTGGGATTCCCCAATACGTAATTGACCGCTTTACAAAATACAGAAATGCCGGGGCGAAGTTTTATAAAAAAGAAGACCTAAAAAAATTGTATGGATTAAAGCCAAACCTTTATGAACGAATGGCTCCATATATTAAAATTGGAAATCAAAATAATCCAAGTGACTATGATAAAACCACAAAACCGGAATACAAAAAACCTGAACCTGAAATTGTAAATGTGGAATTGAATACTGCCGATTCAATAACTTTAGTAAATGTAAAAGGCATTGGTCCATTTTTAAGTTCTAAAATTTTGAGGTACAGAAAGGCTTTGGGAGGTTTTGTAAAAATAGAACAGCTTTATGAAATTTATAATATGAAACCCGAACAGGTGGATGTTTTTAAACCATTTGTATATATAAATACTAAAAATATTACTCCAATCAAAATCAATACCGCCGACTATTCTCAACTCAACGGACATCCTTATATCTCAAGCAAAGAAGCCAATGCCATTATCAATTATCGCAAGCAACACGGACTTTATAAATCGAAGTCTGATTTGGAAAAGGTGTTTTTGCTGAGTAAAGAAATGATTGGGAAAATAGAGGCTTATTTGGAGTATTGAGGAAATCTTATTTTCTGGATAAATGATGATAATCTGTTGAAAATTTTCTAAATTTTTTTTGAAAATATATTAAATTCTTTATTATTTTTGACAGTATTAGTCAACAGTATTCATGTCAACAGAAAAAATTGGTGATAAACTTAGGAAATTAAGGGAGGAAAACGGACTACCACTGCGAAAGGTGGCTGCCTTAATTGATATTGATGTAGCTATACTAAGCAAAATGGAACGGGGCGAAAGACGTCTGAACCGAGAAGTAATAAATAAACTGGCAAATATTTACAAGCACGATACTGATGAATTAATGGTACTTTTTTTAAGTGAAAAAGTGATTTATGAAATTGGAGATGATGATTTAGCCTTAAGGGTTTTGCAAGTAGCCGAAGAACAAATACAGTATAATAAAACGAACCCTATACCAAAAATATAACTATGCCAACGCTCCATTTTAAAGGAAAAACGTTTGTACAAAACCACCACCTTGCTGTGAAGTACCACCAATTGGTGCCCAATAAGGAATTGAGTTTGACCGACAAAGTTTCCTTACACGATAACCTGATAATACAAGGCGATAACCTGAAAGCATTGAAGGCATTGCTTCCTACTTACGCAGGAAAAATAAAGTGCATCTGCATTGACCCGCCTTACAATACCGGAAATGAAAGTTGGGCATACAATGACAATGTGAACAGCCCCATGATAAAGGATTGGTTGGGAAAAGTGGTGGACAAAGAAGATTTAACACGGCACGACAAATGGCTTTGCATGATGATGCCCAGATTAAAATTGCTTCGAGAATTATTGAGTGAAGATGGTGCAATTTTTATTTCCATTGATGATAATGAACAACACAATTTGAGATGTTTGCTTGATGAAATATTTGGAGAACAAAATTTTATTGTAAATGCTGTGTGGTTTAGTAAATATACAACAGCAAATGATGCTAAAAATTTTTCAAGACAACATGAATATGTTACAGTTTATTGTAAAAACATTGAAAACTTTCAATTAGGTTTACTTCCAAGAACGGAAGAGATGAATGATAGGTATACCAATCCAGATAAAGATGAAAGAGGAGTATGGAAAGCAACCCCATTGCATGCAAGAAGTGGAACTGAAAATTCAAGATATAAAATAATCTTTCCAAATGGTATTAGTTGGGTAGCACCTCCTGGAAGATTTCCTGCTTATTCGGAGAATTCTCTTTTGCAATTATATAGTGAGAATAGGTTGCATTTTGGCAAAGATGGAAAACAATCTCCGAATCTTAAAACATACTTATCTGAGGTTAAGCAGGGTAAAACGGTTGGTTCATTATGAAAGTTTGACGAAGTAGGAAGTACTCATGACGCTAATGAAGAAATAGCTTCGATTCTTGATAAAGGTATATTTGCAACACCTAAAACAGTTAGACTAATTAAAAGATGTATTCAAATTTCAACTGATAAAAATTCTGTTATCCTTGACAGTTTCTCCGGTTCAGGTACAACAGCTCATGCCGTTTTAGAACTCAACAAAGAAGATGGAGGAAACAGAAGATTTATTTTGGTAGAGCAAGAAGATTATGCAAACACAATTACAGCTGAAAGAGTTCGAAGAGTTATTAAAGGGGTAAAAACCGCAAAAAATGAAACCCTCAAAAATGGCTTGGGCGGTTCATTCAGTTATTTTGAATTAGGGGATACTATTGAAATGGAAAGTTTGCTGAAAGGTGAAAACTTTCCATCGTATAAAGAGTTTGCCCGTTATCTTTTTTATACCGCCACAGGCGAAGAGTTTGACGAAAAAGCCATCAATACGCAAACAGGCTTTATTGGAGAAAGCCGAAATTATGAAGCTTATTTGTTTTATAAACCTGAATTGGAATGGCTAAAACACAATGCCCTAACTTTAGATATTTGTAAGGATTTGCCCAAACACAGTGGCAAGCAGCGTTTGGTTTTTGCCCCTGCAAAATATGTTGATGACCACACCCTACTTGAACATAGAATTGATTTTTGCCAATTGCCTTACGAAATTTATAGAACACAAAAATGAGGCTGAAACTCTATCAGGAAAAGGTATTAAAGGAACTTAAAGAATATTTAAGTTCTCTTTCCGACTTTAATGCAAAATACCAAAAGGCATTAGAGTTTGATGCTGATATGGCCAGAGATTATAATTTTCCCAAACGGGCGTATGAACAAGCCACGGGCCTAACCATTTATCATTCCAAAACCAATGGCCTGCATGAACCTTTGCCCGATATTTATTTGAAAGTACCGACAGGCGGTGGAAAAACACTATTGGCTTGCCATGCCATTGATAATATTCAAAAGACATTTCTTAAAAAACAAATCGGCCTTGTATTGTGGATAGTGCCTTCCAATCAAATTTATAAGCAAACGATTTTAGCTTTAAAAAACAGGGAACATCCTTACCGTCAGATATTGGATATATCGAGTGGAGGCAGAACGCTTATAAAAGAAAAAACAGAAATGTTTAACCAATTGGATGTTCAGGAACATCTGGTAGTTTTAATGCTGATGCTGCCTTCGGCCAACAGGCAGAACAAAGAAACCCTAAGAATGTTTCGGGATTCGGGAGGTTTTACTGATTTCTTTCCACCCGAAGATGATTATCAGGGACACAAAGAATTAAAAAACCTCATTCCTAATTTGGATTGTTTCACTACTGAAATAGGTATATTCGGAATCCAAATAAAAACCTCATTAGGTAATACCCTAAAAGTGTTAAGACCAATTGTGATTATAGATGAAGGACATCGGGCTTATGGCGAACTGGCACGAACCACGGTTCGCAATTTTAATCCTTCATTTATACTAGAACTTTCGGCCACTCCACCGCCCAACAGTAATGAGTTGGTTAAAGTTACGGGTAGAGAATTGCATGAAGAAGAGATGATAAAATTAGATATTCACCTAACCAACAAAACAAGTTTGGATTGGCGGGATACCATGTTGGCCAGTTATGAAAAACGAAATGAATTAGAAAACAAAGCGAAAGAATATGAAGGCAATACTGGAGTGTTCATCCGCCCCATTTGCCTTATACAAGTAGAAAGAACAGGAAAAGATCAAAGGGATAAAAACTTTATTCATGCAGAAGACGCAAAAGAGTTTTTAATAAAAAATTGCAATATCCCTGAATCACATATTGCCATAAAAAGTAGTGAGAAAGATGATATAGAAGGAATTGATTTGTTTGCCAGAGAGTGCGACATCCGCTATATCATAACAAAGCAGGCCTTGCAAGAAGGTTGGGATTGTTCATTCGCTTATATTCTTACCATTCTTACCAATCCATCGTCAGCTACGGGAATTACTCAATTAGTTGGTCGGATATTAAGACAACCCTTTGCACGAAAAACCAAAATTATAGAATTGGACGAATGTTATGTTTATACATTTCGTCAAAACGCAAGTACTTTGGTGAGAGAAATTAAATCGGGTTTGGAAGACGAAGGATTGGGCGACTTAGCCGGACGAATAGTGAATGATGAAGGAGGTCCGGAGGATGTAGGATTAAAGGATCGTGAAATAAAATACAGGGAAGGGTTTAAAAAGTTTGAAGGAAAAATATACTTACCAAAATTTGTTATTCAGGAAAAAGAAACCTGGAGGGACATGATTTTTGAGGTTGATATTTTAAGTGCGATTGCATGGGAGAGCGTTAATATTGATGAGCTAAAATCTATTTCATTACAAACTAAAAGAAACCGAGAACAGGAAATTGTTTTGGGATGGAGTGATATAGAAAAGGACTTACTTAAAGAAACCGGTAGGGCCGAAAAAACCGGAACTATTGATATTGATGAAGTTTTTTTAACGCGACAAATTACAGAGATAATTCCTAACCCTTGGATTTGCTTTCAAATAGGAGAGAATGCAATTAATATGGTTTTAGAAAAATATGACCGTGAAACTGTTGCTGCAAATTTTGTATTTGTAATTGAAGAACTTAAAAAAATATTAGATAAAGAGAAGAACCGATTGGCTGAATTGGTTTTTAGAAACTTGATTGAGAAAAAGAAACTTTGCTTCTTCCTTATTTCAGACAGGGGCGGTTTTAAAATTCCCTCAAGAATAAAGGTAAAAAGTAATAGGCAGCTTAACCGAAATGATGGTTCGCAGATTCAGAAATCGTTGTTTGAGTATGTGCCCGAAGAAAATATTAATGAACTTGAGAAGTCGGTAGCAATTTATCTTGATGAACAAGAAAAATTATTATGGTGGTATCGCAATATGAGTCGTCAGGACTATCATATACAAGGATGGAAACGAAACAAAATATATCCTGATTTTATTGCAGCGGAACAACGAGAGGAAGACATGGAGGATTATGAAACTGTATATGTTTTAGAAACCAAAGGTATCCATTTAAAGAATGAGGACACAAAATACAAACAAGATGTTTTTGCACTTTGTACCGAATTAGGAGCAAAGAGAGCTTGGAAAGAATTGTTCGATGAATTTCCAAACCGCGATTTTGAATTTCAAGTCGTTTTTGAAGACGAATGGCAAAATAAAATTAATCTATTGCTTGCTTAATAATTTGGAGAATTATAAAACAAATACTACCTCTTAATTTAACTTTTAGAAGAAGACTTAATCACCTAAAATCAAAATCATAGGTATATCGGAAATAGATATATTTCTCCTTAAAATTATATAAACTATTACTTTTATCGGTGAATGGCTGATAACCGAAATCAGCATCAATACCCATGCCTTTATAAAATTTAAAACCAAAACTTCCTATCAATGAAAATCGTTGGGTTTCGTTGCTATACATGGTGGCGCGGGTTAAATTGCTTGAAACAGAAATAGCAGTGTATATCCGCTTTGGTTTTATTTGCCAACGAATATTCCCCGTAAATGTAAATAAATTGGAGATGACTTTTTTCTCAAAATTATGGATGATTGTTTTTCCGCCATCCAGGCTTATATTTATTTTTTCAGTAATACTTTCACCCACACCCAGCATAATATTATAAAAATTTGTTTGACTTTGAGGCCTGATAAAATCTTTTCTGTTTGTTTGATTATACATAAGTCTGAAATTGTGATTCAGGCCCCAAAACTTCTTAGTATAATTAATATTGACACCAAAAATATTAAACCTGTCATCCATTTTAGCAAAACTTATTATGGCATTTTCAGTATTTCTGTTTTGCCTCATATAATTAACCATAACACTTGGATATTTCCGGCTATAGGCAAAGTATAGCGAACTCCCTATAATAGTAGTTTGCATGGTTGAAATAAGCGAATAGTTCAAATCATTCGTGAAATTTTGATAATTTAAATTCATTGTTAATCGTCTTTTCCAAACCCACACCCGTTCGCCAATACTATATCCTTCATAATTATTACGTAAAAACGGATTGCCCAACGACACAAACTGAGGGCCGTTTTTTCGGTATTCAAATGATAAGCTTTGAAATTTGTTGGTATAAAATAAAGAACCGAAATATGCTCCGTAATTAAAATTTTTAGGCGTAATGGGAACGGTAGAAGAATTAATAATAATATATTTTTCAAAATCCTTGGGATCAAAAGGAAGGTCGGAATTGAAAGTGGTATCAATTTGTTTTTTATTGGCCGCACCATTCAAAATGTCATTGGTAATAATACTTGCAGCCAGCCCGCCACTTAGTATTAGGGAACGTTTAAAAAATTTACAGGTAAAGTCGGCACCTGCGGCGAGATTATCTTTTGGCGACACACCATATTTTATTGACTCAATATCGTCTTTGGCCTTAAAACCATGAATTCCAATTTTAAAATATTCTTTTTTCGATCCTACTTCAATTCGCCCGGCGAACATGGTTCTTTTATAAGTTCCCGGAAGCATATAAACCGAATCATTAATAAAATTTGGAGGGATAAACCCTGAACCGGGTACATATTTTAAGGAATCACCTTCCACTTTATCATTTAATATTCCGTAATAAAATTGGATCGAACTTGCCTTTCTTTTAAATACTGTTTTAATACCTCTCATACGTATTCCGGTTAAAATAAATCTGTCCATACCTGGATTAATATCGCCATACATCATGTCAAGCCATTTGTTTATGTAACCAATTTGGAAAAAATTTCGGTTTTGAATTTGAGAATAATTATCGGTTGTAGTAAAAAACCGGATTGGGATTTGAGCTTTTTTAATTTTAACATTTACATTAATGGCTAATGTGCGGGTAAATGCGGGTTCCTGTCGCAAGTATTGCCCGGTACCACTCAAAAATTCCGTTCGGTTATCCGCTATTATATTTCCGCTTAGCGACATTTTTTTTTCCTTATACTTTCCTGCTCCGGGCTTAATCTTGCCTGCAGAATCCCTATCGTTATTTATATTGATATAAAAAAACCAATGAATGTTTCTGATTTTTGCCGGTTCATTAGTGGTTCTTACCAAAATTTCGAGATAATGCTTACCATCGGGCAATGAGTTTTCATAAATAAAACTAAGCCGGTTTTGATTTAATTTAGGAACTGCATTTAAAGGCGTTTTGTCAATCAATATCCGAATATCATCTGTAATTATATCTAATTCAGGACTGATGGAAACAACCACAAATAAATTGCCGTTTGATACAATGCTATTGGGTGCAGGGCTTATAACCGTGTAATAGGTAGATTGACTATACGATGAATAAAAGGGGAAACAAAATACAAGGCAGGCTGAAATTAGCTTAATATTTATTCTCAGGTTACAAAATTTTAGATGCATACCGCAAGGCATAAACTTTTATTTTTTTTGAGTTATTAAAATACGAATTCCTGCAGGTATTGACATTTCACTAACAACCCCATTTTCGCTTACAGCCTGAACGGAAAAATTATAATCAGCATTCCATTTTAAACCGGGAGTTTTAAATTTTCGTATATCTTTATTCAATTCAAATTCACTAGCTACCATATTACCGTTTTGAAAAACACGAAAGCCCTTTAAATCCCAAATTTCAGGATAAGTCCATGTAAACTGCACCCGGTTGCTATCCTGAATAATCGTGTTAATTTGAATATAGGGTAGCTTTTTGCTTGGCGACATTACGATGGCTGTATCGCTCATTTCACTTTCAAATTTATATTTGCTTACCGCTGTAACCCCAAATTTATAGCGGCTTGCAGGGTCAAACATAATTTCAAAACGATAGCTATTTGAATAAAGCGGAAGTCCGCCGGCCTGCATAAATTTTCCATTAACCGGATTGGAGGCGTAAATCAAATAATAATCCGTAAGAGTATCTTTTGCATTTTTAGGATTCCAACTTAAATCAGCGTATAATTTTTTATTTTCCATCACCCATGTTACATTGAGATTTTGTGGTTTTGGGGCTTTAATTACAGGTAAATAATAAAGAATTTTTTCATTGCTGTTTAATCGTGTTCCATCCAGATAAATGGCAACTACCCTGAAACTAACATAGCTTGCAGGAGGCGAAAAAGTAACATCCGTCATATTTCGCGAACGGGGAATTATTTCATAAACATTTTTAAACCCATCCGGAAGGTTGGCTTTTTCAATAACAAAACTTTTAATAAACATTTCATCGTCCTTAGAAAATAACCACTTTACAGCAAATCCATCTGCAAAATTTTCTCCTGCAGAAGAAACTTCTTCCAAAACAGGAGATTTAAAGGAAGGCGGATTTTCAGCAGGAATATATTTATATATACTTTTATCTCCTTCGTTTTTAAAAATAGTTTGCATGGCCACCCCATAAGTTGTGCTTGCTGTTGAAGATGCCGTTGTATCCAACCAATAATATCCTTTGCCGTTTAATGATTTCGTGTTCACAGGATCTGTATTTATTTTTATCCAAGCTGTTCCTTCTTTTTTATAAATATTAAAACCTGCTACATAAATATCTTTTATTTTTTCAGTATTTACATTCCAACTTAATTGAACTTTTCCTTGCCTGACAAATGTTTTTCCCTTAACCACAATATCCGGATTGAGCATTGCCTTTGTTCCGCTTAACCAGCTAAAAATGGAAGAAGGTTTGTTTGCTGTTTTACTTTTTTCAACCAAAAACAAACCATATTCATATTTTTTTCCATCCAAAGGGGTAATATCAATAAAGGCAAACCCATTTATTAAAGCAAAATCATAATCCAAAGCAATGGCAAACGCCAAACCTTCCAAAGCCTTATTATCGGTTTGCAATCGCTTTAGATAATCTTCAGGTGAAATTTCTTTTACCTGATTTTTTTGTATCAGATTTTGTAGTTTTAATTGAAGCCTTTGTGCTTCTTCCTCTCCAATTCCTGTGTTTGATAAACTCTTTGTAACTGAAATGGAAGGAGTAATAGGAGTGGAGTTTAATTTTTCCCATTCACCGGGTTTATCAATTTCTATTATCCTTCGTTTAATATCAAATCCAACGGTACTTTTATCCCAGGTTTTAAAAAACCAAATCATTTTAACACTCTTTCCATCTGCACTTTCACCAATTAACTTTACCATTTCATCCTGTGCATTTATGTTAATTGAAATTAATATTGCTATTATAAAATTAATTAAATTTTTCATTTTGCTTTCCTCCTTTAAATTGAAATACTGATGGTGGGTGTAGTAATGGTATCGCCATAAAATGGGATGGTGAATGGTAGTGTTACCGTAGCATTTCCGGTCATACTTAATGTTCCGCCGCTATATCCAACATCTCCGGTAGCACTTGCCGAAGCTGAACTTGTACCAGTATAAACCCAGGTGTCAACAGATACATTTCCATTGCCGTTTACCGTTACATTAAAACTTCCGTTAATTCCGGTTTGATCGAAACTGACATTTATATTTGAATTCATGTTTAAGGCAATACTGCCTGAAACAGCTCCGCCAAACCAACTGTCGGAATAATTGAAAGAACAGGTAGCCGTTCCTCCAAGGCTTCCTGTTACAGAAGTTACGCTGCTTAAATTTCCACTTAAATTGAAGTTGCCGCCTGATAATTGAATTTTATTTCCAAACATTTGCCCGCCCATATTATTGCCATTGGCGCTAAACTGATTATTGCCAAAGAAGAAACTTACGTTCAGATTGTTAGACTGAAAAGCCCACCCACTTCCCGGTATTTTGAATACGGCACCTACGCTTCCTGATAACGTATTGGCTGGTATTTTATACGTAACATTGGCGTTACCGTCAAAAAATTTATTATTTTTTAAAACCGCAACTGTGCCTATAAGAGTAATATTTACCGTGGAAGAAGTAAAAGCAACTACCACTTCACCGGTTACTTCGCACATATTTCCAACATCGGCTACACCTAATTTTAAACCTGCCAGGTAGGAGCCTTGCTGAGGATTTCCCATCGCATTAGGGTCTGGTAAAAAATAATTATAGCCTACTTTTCCTCCAATTTGGGTTAATTTTAATCCGGATTGCCCCAAAGGAACATTTGCTTTTACGGTAATGGCCAAATAGGCAAAATTATAAGTGGGCTCAGCACCAATATCCACAGCACCATCCAAACCAATGGCTGCAAAATCGCCATTGAAAGTTCCAGTAAACCTATTGGTACCAAAGGTAGCCGAAAAAGTAATGGAAGCAGGTGGACGATTGAGGTTACCGGCAATAGTTCCTATTGAAATGGTACCATCTTCCTTAATTTTAAATTGTGAAACCTGAATCATCACTGAAGTTCCTGTAGCCGACATTTCTAATTTAGCACTGATGCTCAATTCGCCCGGAGGGCCGGCAGTAAAGGTGGCATTTTCCAACGTAAATTTAAAGTTGCTATACTTGACAAGACCGCTACACACAAATTCCTTTAACGCTCCGTTTTCTATTTTAAAATTGCTAACATTGATTTTTACATCAAACTGATTATGTTTTGCCTTCAAAGTTCCCTGAACTAAGGTCATATCAAAATCTTTGTTAAAATCAATATTTAAAGTAAATTCATCAAGAGTCATGGTAAAGGCGGTCATATTGCTGGCGGCTATACTGGCATTGCATCCGCCACCAGCAGGAAAAGCCAGAGCCAAATCAATTGTTCCGCCAATGGTTTTAATTTCTGAAAGCTGAACTTTTCCACTACCGCTTTTTAAGGCAAATGAAGCATTTGTAATATCCAATTCCAGACCGAGTGTTAATTCCTTCATGCTTATTTTAAACAAATTTGTTTTGTACGAAGCATTCATAACAACGAGTAAATCACCGGCCAAAACCCCCGCTGCTGTATAGTCTCCATTAAAATTGGCAATAACCACATCCGCACCGTTATCTTTTTTTACAAGGTCAATATTTATTCCCTGTATTCCGCTCCAATCCCAGTTTCCGCTAAAACCATTTGTATTATTAAAGGTAAAGGTGATGGTAGTATTGGTACCTTGTCTTAACATTACAATTCCTTTATTACCCGACAAATCGCGGTCAACGGTATTCGTCACCTTTACTTTTACGGTACCACTCAGGTTCCCATTTACAGCAACTACTAAACTCATTTCTGTTACATTTAATTTAAAAGTTGTTACAGCCCCGAAACCAGGCACATTCACTTTACCTTCGGGAATTTCAATATCTCCGGTCCAGGTAATGCCGACATCTGTTAGGGCCCCGGTTTCACAATTTTTTCCAAATTTTACGATTGCATCGTTGTTAATGGTTACCTGTCTGTTAAATCCACCAACTATTCCATTCATGTGTAATGTAAAACCGGCATTATTGGCTGTATATTTACAAATCCCCGCATCCGGAGAGGTATTATCAGGATTCACATTAAAATTTAATTGAAGCGGACCGGCAGTTATTCCATTAGTAATAGGTGGACACGAACATTCACATGTTGACAATACACCTTCGTCTTCATAAGTAACTCCATCTATTTCAAACTTAACTTTTACGGTAGCATTGGTTACATTGGTGTCTGTTAACGTTATTAAGGTTGATTTCTGATTCGGATTGGCTATTAGCACAACAGAACTTGTGGAAGACCATTGAAAATTTCCTGCATTAGCCGGAAAACTTGTTGGAGTAATAACTTTAGAACCTGTATGACCTAGGCAAATAGTGTCGGGCAAATCAACAAGAATACTGATAATGGTAAAGTTCATGGTATGTGAGCCAATATCATTTACCATTTCATGTGAACCCGGATTTCCGCCATGATGAGTGCATCCGCCAGTTCCCGAAGCCGAGCCATTATTTGAGCAATAATAGGTACTTGTTACCGTACCGTTTGTTCCGGCTCCATATGGTCGGCTGTAAATAATATTGTAATTTCCGGTAACACTTGCAGGGCTTGACGAACCGGGCGCAGGGCCACTTGCTACCACCGGAAAAATACTACCATTCCAGGTTTTGTTTTCATTAGTTGAAATACTAAGTGCAGCAGGATTGACTGAATAATCTATCGGACCAATCTTGCTAAGTGTTACTGTTCCTTGTTCATAGCGATCGGTTTGCTTTGAATAATTACCGTCGTATTGGCTTTTTTCATTCGTTTGTTTGCTTAGGTAAAGGGTAGTTTGTGCATAAATTGTGGCACTCAATCCCATAGTTAAGAACAAAACGAAAATCTGTTTTATAATCGAGTCAAATCTGTCCATTTGAAGTATTTATTTAAAAATTAGTTTTAATAAAAAGGAAAGAATTAATTGGCCGGCAATCCAAATAATTGCCTGAGCATAGCATCTATCATCCAGTCGCCGGTATCCGAATCAACAGGCATTTCTTTGCCTTTTATTATCACCGTTGCATAATCCTGGGAATTACCATATTTTGCAATTACAGCAACAGTTGCAGTTGAATTTCCGGCAACGAATAACCCATCCGAATTAACGGTGCCAGCAAATGGAACAACTTTCCATTCAGGTTTAATATTTAAAATTGGCAAATTATCCAAATCAAATAATTGAGCGTTGAATTGAAATTGTTCTCCCGGTTTAAGTTCAATTTCCTGGGGTGAAACAATTATTTTATTTATGATATTTACGCCCGGCCCTGTATTTGACCCTGATGAAAATTGGAAACGAAAAACTTCACTTGGCAATAACTGCAAACCTTTCGAGGAATTAACCCTCGCTTTAATTTGCCAGCCATACATTTGGGTTTCAATTAACTTTTCGGCATAGGCAGGATACACGAAATTATTTCCTGTAATATTTTGTATTTGGAAAACCGGGACATTCCGTGTTACCTCTTCAGGAGTTTGACCGTTCATTACTTTATATAAGGCTAAATCAAAACTATTGGCCTGCCCAAACCATTGGAATAAAGGCAACGGAGAATACGATTTTTCGGGATTTGCAGTAAAATTTGCACCGGGAGATATAAGTTCAGGATTAAAATTAGGGTTTGTAATTACCGTTTTAATAATATCTCCACCTATCAGAATTCCGTTTTCCTCAACTAATAATTGATACTCATACTCATCAGGAGGCAATGGCCCCCTTTCCTGAATAATATCTAAAAAATCAGAGCCGTTCGGTTGATTGATAATAAATCTGTCAAAATCACGGTTGCTCAGGCGAAGCGTTTGATTAACGGTAAGTGTGGTTTTATCTTTAATAACCGTCCCGACAAAACCGTACTTTCCGGTAGTAATTTTTATCAATATTTTTACTTCACGGGTAGTATTATCATTATACAAATTGGTAAAATACAGGATTGGTTGATTTCGTGGATTTGTTAAATCCATATCGCTCAGGCTATAACTTTCAGCAGGAAGCAATTCCAAAGTAGCCCTGAAATTATTTGTTCCTCCTGAATTAAAAACTTCAAAACCATTAATGCTTTCGGCAACAGTTTCAGTTCCGTTTTTTACAGTTACGTTTCTTTGTCCGGGTATGGCGGCCGGGTCAATTTTTATACTGGCAGTTGCAAGAAGTGAGTTTGAAACTACGAGTGGTTTCATTAAACTTATTCCTTCACCAAAATCAATGATTGAGATACCATTTTGAAAAATAGCATCCGTGCTTCTTACAACCACATCCATGGTTTGACCCGGCGTTCCTGAGTTAGGAGTAAAAAAAAGCTGAGCTGTTTGCGCTTGCGAGGCAAACGCTGACGATAAAAGTAAAAATAAAGCAACTGCTTTTTGGGAGTATTTTAAGCTATTCATTATGACCTCCTTTCTTTGGCTATAACAAATTAAAAACTTTTAATTCAAAAATTGCAAGGTCATTATAATAAAATTACAAAGTAATTATCCCCATTAAAGTTATTATTCAGTTTTAAAGCTGAAGAAAAGCAAACAAATTTGCTGGTTTAACATTCTATTTTTATAAACGGATTGAAGAGTTGACAGGAAGTTTAATCAGAAAAAAAAGCTTCACGCAAAGACGCAAAGTCGTAAAGTTTATTAGTTCAATGTGTATAAACTACACCGCTTTGCACGACAAAAAGGTTTCACGCATTACACGTCATTTTTGAAGGCACAGTTCTACTTTGACATTGGCTGCGAAAGAATCTCAAATTCTGATTCTTCTTTAATTCTTCCCGGATAAGCCATAAGAGCTAGCTCAAGAATCATCATGGCGTTTTTCAGATCCTCAATTTTTAAAACATACGCAATCCTGACTTCATTTTTGCCCGAACCTGGAGTGGAATAAAAGCCTGATGCCGGCGCTACCATTACCGTTTGGTTATTATATTCAAAATCTTCCAAAAGCCATTGGGCAAATTTATCGGAATCGTCCACCGGAAGTTTTACAACTGTATAAAACGCGCCTTTCGGTTTGGGACAAAATACACCCGGAATTTTATTCAAAGCCTCTACCATATAATTTCTCCGAGCGGTATATTCTTCGTTTACCTCTTTAAAATATTCCGGAGGAGTGTCAATAGATGCTTCCCCAACAATTTGTCCGAGACCGGGAGGGGAGAGACGGGCTTGTGCAAATTTAAGAGCCGTAGAAATAACTGCTTTGTTTTTTGAAATAAGTGCTCCGATTCTTACCCCACATTCGCTATAGCGTTTTGAAACGGAATCAAGTAAAATGACATTATTTTCAATTCCTTCCAAATTCATGGCTGAAAAATGTTCAGCTCCATCATAGCAAAATTCGCGGTAAGCTTCATCTGAAAATAAAAATAAATCATATTTTTTTACGAGTTCCTTAAGTTGGTTGAGCTCCTCACGCGAATAAAGATAACCGGTAGGATTATTGGGATTGCAAATAATTATTCCCTTGGTTTTTGAGGTAATTTTTTTTTCAATTTCCGATATTGGGGGAAGAGCGAAATTTTCATTTATATACGATGTTACAGGAACAATTTTAATACCTGCTGTGGTAGCAAACCCATTATAATTGGCATAAAATGGTTGAGGCGTTATTACTTCATCCCCCGGATTTACACACGACATAAATGCAAAAAGTATAGCCTCCGATCCTCCGGTGGTAATGAGTATTTCGGTATGGTCAATGTTAATTCCGATATTTTGATAATACCCTGCAAGCTTTCGGCGATACGATTCGTTACCAGCCGAATGACTGTATTCAATTACCTTCAAATTAATATTTTTAATGGCATTCAAAGCTACTTCAGGAGTTGGTATATCTGGTTGGCCTATATTAAGATGGTAAACTTTTCGCCCTTTGCGTTTGGCATCTTCTGCATAGGGAACAAGCTTTCGTATTGGCGATTCAGGCATCGCATTGCCTTTATCTGATATAGATGGCATATTTTATTTTTTTTTGTTTGATTAAAAGTAGTGCAAAAATACGCCTTTTGGTTTTTGGAATTGAGGGTAAAGTTTGAGGTTTTTATTTTTTACATAATTTATATTTTTAAGGCGTATAACTCAATAAAAAAAAGTGATATTTGTTCATGTTTATTTTTATCACGTGTATTATAACAGGGGAAAATTATAGTTATTTATGGTAGTGGGAAATGAAAAATCAATAGTGATTTTCGGAAAATCAGAAACAATTGAAGAAAATATTCAAAAAGATTTGAATGAATTAAAAAAAA
>CAYHCM010000018.1:0-4622 GCA_964355045.1 uncultured Chitinophaga sp.
AGGAAATGAGTGAATAGAAGAAATTGTTTTGATTTTTCAATTGTTATTAAAAAGGCCTCAAATTATTTTTGAGGCCTTTTTTTTGATCTTGGAGGCATTCTGTTTTAAAATAATCTCGTTCGCTGTTTGAACCAAATATTTTCGTCCATCAATTCTTGCAAATTCAAGGTTTGTCGAGATGTTTCAGAATGTCTTGTCTAAAAGTTTGTCTAATTCGTCAAAATAATACATCATTTTAGACATTCTTTTTCTAAACAGCATTTCTATTATTACCCTGATTTACAATAGTTTTTTCCTTTTTATGCATAGAATACAAAAGATTACTTATCGTATTTTCTTTCTGAACTTTGTCTGAAATATCAGGAAGAATGTCTAATTATTCTTTAATAAAAGCTATTCTCCGCTTTAATAAATTATCTATTGTATTATTTCTATTAATGAACATAAATCGCTGATTATCTTTATTTATAAATAATAAAACCATAAACCATCTGCTTATTGCTTTAATAAACTTTAATTTGTCTTTAATAAAATCCATTTTGATTTAGTGCGGCTTCCTACATTTTGAATTGCCGTACCTGCCATCTCTTGAATCAAATTATTGGTTTTGTATTTTTTTTGTTCATCGGTTAAATAAGGTGGTAAGTTGGGTATAATCAATATGTCAATTTCTTCACGGGTTGCAAAGCCATGATTATCTATATGCTTTAAAATAAAAGACATAAGCACTTCTTTGTCCAAGCCTTTATTACGGGTGTATTCAGCTTTTTGATTAGTAATTGCCGCTATTTGAGCGGAGATGTAAAAGTTGGGCTTTCTACCTTCAATAAATCCTTTCTTCTTTAATAATTTGGCTGCATCATCTGTAATAGCTTGTTCTTTTTGTACTTTATCCAATAGCACCACTTCTGTCAGGGTTAAATCATCCTTGTGTTCGATGAGTAATTTAGCATAGTTTTCGTCAATGCTATTGCTGTATATTTCCAGTATCACTTCGTTTCTTTTGGTCTTGGAGTAATCAGGCAAAGGGAAAAACCGTTGCCTTTGGCTAATATACATTTTATGAATACCAAAGCCCAGCGTATCAATCATGTTTAAATTCACCATGGCATCAGCCAACCATTTATTCCGATAATTTTTTGGTGTTCTATCCCCTAAACTATAATCATCTGCATTGCCTTCAAAGAAGTTTCCTGCATTATTAAAGATCAGTTTACCTGTTTGTTCAGTAAGAATAATCCGTGAGTGGGTACTGTAATCCTGATGGGCAATGCAGTTGTTTTAAGGCTTCCAATATAACTTCGGGGTCATACTTTAATACCTCTGTTGCAATTAATTGATTGTTTGGGAAGAATTTATGTTTAACATTTCTAATTCTTTTTAAAACATCATTAACTGATAAGAAAAAAGGAATTTCAAAATGTTCATACGCCTTTTCATCGGTGTCTAATTTCCAGGTAATCTGCCCAACAGATGGAGAAATAAAATGTGCTGATTCAGGCTTGCCAAGCAGTATAATTGCTGTATTGGTGATTTTTCCGTCAATAGTTATTTTTGCCTTATCTAAAAAAGTGATGTCATCCCATTTATCAATTTCATTTAATATTGCTGTTCCAATCTTTTTTTCCCTGAACTTTATTCTTGCTTCTTTTATAGCATTTTCATCAAGATTTTTTATTGAAGCCTTTTCTATAATTGCAGCTGACCAATCTTCTTGAGAATTGTAAATAGCCTAAATGAATTGAGGATAATTTCTAAGGTCCGTCAAGCTGCTATCAAAGCGAATGTAAGGTGTTTTTTTAAAATGAGTTGGCTCGCTATTGGCAGCAGGTATTTTAAAAATTTCGAGATAGTATTTACCATTCTGGCATGAAAAAAATTGGAATTTAACGGATGGATGAAGCAATCTTCTAACCCAAAGTTCTAATTCTTCATTGCCCTCCTTTCTTTTTTTAAACTTAAAGGTAGTTCCTTCAATTTGATGTGTGGTATCGTTGATCCCAAAAATCAAATATCCAAATGATTGATTGTTGATACAAGCAGCATTAGAAAGAGCAGAAATATATTGACCCAACTTATCATTGGTAGTAGCAGTACCACTTTTAAACTCCACCCATTCATTTTCTTTGGGCAAAGATCTAAGTTCATCAATTAATTGTACGAGTTCATCATTGTTCATAATACTATTTAAACCTTAATTTAAAACAAAATTACCCAAAAATAAGAACTGCTTCAAAAGGGTCTTTTTATTTTACAAATTAATTCATCTTTCAATTATAATAATATTCTTAACATTTCTCACCCCGAACTCCTATAAAACCCATTTATCAGATACACCGATTCGTTTAATTCTTCCAACGTGGTATTGGGCAATGACACCATTTTTGCATGGTTAAAAACTATTTTATCTAAATGTTCAATCGGAACCTTGCTTAAATAAGAAAGCCGTTTTTTATCATCAGGCAAATTGGCTTTGAGATTGATGCCATATTTGGTTCTAACAAAATTGAAAAAATAACGGAATTTTTGATTAGCAATGTTTTTATGCCGGCCATCGGCTAAATAGAGTTTGGCAATGGTTTCGGCAAACTCAACAGAGGTATTGGTGTTTTTTTCAAGAACCGGAATGGCACGTTGCCGCCGTTTGAAACCAAAAATACAGAACAGAATAATGGCTCCGATAAAGCTGTACCACGCATACCGGAAAGAGGCGAAAGAAAGTAAAACCCCAAACGGATTTTGTCCCGAAACTGCTATCCCTTCTTCATTATCTCCCATACTTCCATATGTATTTACATGCCAATACACATCGCCCGGTTCCAAATGTATAAATACCTTTTGGGCATAATCAAACACTTCTTTTTTGCGAAGGTAATAATTCGTAAAAACCAATGGAGTGGTGTATAAATGCAGCCAACCAAGGCCCACCCTTATTTTTATATAATTGGTATAATTTTCTTTTTTATCGGCCCTGAAATAACCGATTTTATAATAATCGCTTCGCCAATAATTTGTATTAAAAAAAATATCTGGCACATAGCCTGTGCTAAAAGGCAAGCTTGCTTGAAATACCTTGAACCGGATGACCGGATTTTTTTTAACTTGCAATTGGGGATGTATAAGTGAGGGTGTAAAACTCATACATTCCGTAAAGGATAACCCATTTTCGAGGATTGAATCATTAAGCTGTTCGGTTAAAATACTATCCAAAAAAAACGTTGAAACTTGATTGGCTGCTATGAAAATCTGATTTCCTTTATTTATAAAATCACGAAGCGATGCAATGGTGGAGCGGTCGGGCGAAAAACTGTTTCCGCTGAAAAAATATATATTATTTGTTGCTTCTGCTTTATTAAAATATGGGTGATAAATAAGAGGCTCTTCAATGGTTGTAAATTTCTTTTCAGGGCATAAATCGCGCATCACATTATACAAAAGCTCGTTTCCGTAAGGCGAACTGCTGGTATGATTGTAGTTGGGGCTCCAATTAAGAGTGGGGCTTATGGTATATAAATAATAAAAATACCCTGCAATACTTAGTACAATGGCAGCCGCCAAAATAAAGGGCCAGTTTCTTTTAAGCATAAACCTTTGAGGATATAAGGGATAAAATATGGGTAAATTTTTCACTCACTATGTCATACTGTTTTTCACTAATGGGATAATTGCCATACCACACTGATTCATAAATATGACACACTTCCCCAAACGAACTATAAATATCATTTTCCCTGAGTTGATGGATATAGTCACGATTGGTTTTGTCGCGTTTCCATTGTATCAATTTCCGTTTATTAAGCAATTGTAAAAGAGTCAGGAATCTTAAACGGGTAGCTAATTTATAATCCTTATTTTTTAAAGCGGCTGCCAGCAACGGATCTATTTCAAGGTTATTAATATCTTCAGGTTCCTTGTTAATATCAAACGCTATTTTTTTCTGAAGCGATTTATTATCCAAAAAACCCATCCTGGCCAATAAATAAATAATTAACCCGACCAACACAATAATAGCCAACCACACCATCACTTTAAACCAACCTGAATCTCCAAATACTGAAGGAGTATTAATCTTTGTTTTTTGAGTGGTATCTATTTTTATTGTCTTGTATTTGTAATCATCTTTCAACTTTTCCCAGCGTTTTTTATCTAACGAATTTCCCTGCGGGTTGCTTTTTAAATAATCATCCGTAAGATTGGCTGTAAATGCGGAATTGAGGTTGAAAAACAACATCAAAAAAACAAATCCAACTTTTTTAATTATTACCATCCTGTATTTTTTTAACTCCAAATTTTTTCTAAACGAATTTTTAATGACTGAGCCGTTATTTTTTCTTTTGAACTGAAATAGTGCAAAGTATTTCCGTAAATATATAATGAAATTAAAGCAAATAGTGTTGTGAGGCCAATGGTTAATACAAATAGTTTTTCAATCTCAAAAAGCATTGGATCGGATATTCGTAACCCCTTGCTTACTACTTCAAAAATAAAATTTAAAATGCGTGATGAAACAATCAGATGAACTATAAACATCAGAATAAGTAATGAAAGATTTAATAAAAGCTTAGGGAAAAATGTTTTAAAAAACCAGGAAATACCATTACCTATGGAGCTTAGCCCATTAT
>CAYHCM010000018.1:4722-18824 GCA_964355045.1 uncultured Chitinophaga sp.
AAAAATGTTTTAAAAAACCAGGAAATACCATTACCTATGGAGCTTAGCCCATTATCAAAAATGTTTGAGGTAAAAGAAATACTTAACGGAAAACCAATAAAAAAGTAAAACATAAACCACCAAAAGCCATCGAAAAAATAAAATGTACCAAGCGAGAGGATAAGAATAAACCAGCAAGCTAATAATCGGGTGAGATGAGTTTTAAGCGAAAGGTTTATCCAAATATGCTTCTTAAAAAACCTGCTCTGTATGTAAACCGCAAATAGTGAAAAGACCAAAATAAAAGCAGGCCAAAGTATATAGTACCCATCCCTGAACCAATAATTTATTTTTAATAATTCAATAAGATTAATTGAATTATTGGGAAATCCAAAAAAGTGGTACTCTAACCGGTGTGATTGCATACCATAAACCGACCCAACCAAAGCCGAACTTAGCACAAGTGAAATTAATAAGAGCGAGCTGAGATACTTTTTCCAAATTCTAAAAGTATCGGCCACTACCTCTCCCACCGTTTTAATATCATCAAACACCAACTCAGGAACTTTATAGGCCGGTAATTCATTTTCTTCGGGTAATAACCCTGTATTGGAAAACCTGCGATAAGGAAACCAAACAAAATAAAACAGGATTAATCCTAAGGATATGAGTATAAGCCCTGCTTTAAAAATAAGAGGAGATTGGGACTGTCCGGTAATAAAAGATTCAATAAAAGCAGCTATAAGCGTAAGCGGAATGACTACAAAAAGTATTTTTACTCCCTTAACAGCCGAAATTCTGAATGCCTGCGACCGTGAATACGTTCCGGGCGCAATTAATCCCTTGCCAAAAACCAAGCCTGCCGTAGCTGATAATATCATGCAAAATATTTCTAAAGTTCCATGCAGCCAAATGGTAAGTATTGTAAACGTTAAATACCCCGAACCGTAAAAAAAATATTGAAATACACCAACCATTACTCCGTTATAGGCCAGCACAAACAAAGAACCGATGCCAAATATTAAACCTGTAACAAACGTAAGCAAGTCCACCTGAAGATTATTACGGGCTATTCGGAAAAAGGAGGTCAACTTATCTCCCTCCGAATACACGTTCATGGGTTTGCCTGCCTTAATATTTTCGTTGGTCATATCAACATAGGTATCGCCCAATATTTCACGGGCAAAACCCGCTTGATGCCTGCTGCTGAATACACCCACCATAAACGTTAGTACAAAAATCAAAAAGCAAACCAGCATTTCCTTTCGGGCTGCATACATTATGGCCGGCAGTTCATCTTTAAAAAATTTTATGAGAAACGATTGTTTTCGTTTACGATTGGTATATAGTTTTAAAAATATTTTTTGAGCCAGATTATTCAAATAAACCCTTACCGACCTGTTAGGATAAAACGAGCGGGAATAGGATAAATCGTCGGTTACCTGTATAAAAAGATCATTCAATTCATCGGGTTCATGCGATTTTCCTTTCAACACATCCTCATAGTGTTTCCAGTTTTCTTTATTTTGATTAATGAAGGATGATTCTTTCAATAACGCTTTTTAATTGAGGTGCAATTTATTAAAATAAGGGTATTAAAAATTGATTTTGGTGATGGAAAAAAATAGACATCAGAACCATTTACCATACCCATTCATCCAAATCAAAGTTGTTTCCAAAATCTTCCATCAGTAATTCTTCTTTAACAATTCCTGCTTCTAAAAAAGCCTCTTTCCATACTTCTCTGGGCTTTTTAATATTAGTAATTAGAAGTGAATGGTCTTTCACTTCTAAAGAAACCTCTTCCTTAAAACAGCTGCGCTTAAGCATATTTGAAGGAATAATAATTCCTTTTGAGTTACCTATACGTGTTATTGTTGTTCGCATTTTATTTTATTAATTGTTAGTTAAAATTAATAACATAATGTTTAAAATGTCAATAGCTTACTTTTTGACTATGAAGCCTAAAAGTTTGCATAAATAATCATTTATTCAAACTGTTTTCCTAAATCCCGTGCACCATGTATAATTCTTATAACTTCTATGCCATTTTTAAGAGGGAAATAAAAAATGAGGTACTTTTTAAATGCAAATTGGCGAAGACCTTTTTGATATTCATTTTTGGCAGATCCAATTTTCGTATTCTGAGCCAATGTATATAAAGCTTTATCTATGGAATCAATAAAGCGTTCTGCATTTTCTGGATTTTGATTCTCAATAGCTATATAATGCCATATCTCGTATAAATCCTCATTGGCCTGATGGGTTTTTTTTACCTGTGCCAAAGTGATTATTCTTGATTGATTCCCGCTCTTTTATGAGCTTCTTTTAAAAATTTTTCCTTATTCCATAGCCCGGCTGATCCGGAGTCAATGCCTTTTTGAATTTCGCGTCGAAAATATTCGATTTCGGCAAGTTCGGCCACTTTTTGTTGCTCAAGGAGGCGCAAACCTTCATTAACTATTTCACTTGCTGAATTAAACTCACCGGAATTAATCAGATTATTTATTAAACTGTCATAATGTGAATCAAGCGAAATTTTCATAATATTCTTCTTTTAATTTTCAAATATAAATGGAATAATAGAAATTGGCAATTGTTGCTTTTTGCACTTTGAATAATAATCAGTTATTAAATAAAAATTACATAGATTTTGATACAACCTGTATTGAATATTTTTAGAAATAAAAAAAGGGCTTCATTTCTGAAACCCCTTATTCGTGCGGATGATAGGACTCGAACCTACACGCCGCAAAGCACCAGATCCTAAGTCTGGCATGGCTACCAATTACATCACATCCGCAACGTGTGGCGAAAGTACCATTTTTTTAAAAAGTATCAAACAAAAAAAAACCGGAATTTTAATATCCCGGTTTTCTCAATATTTTTTTAAAGTTTGATTTTATCTAACCTGCATTTTTTTGGTAATACTATACTTGCTGTTTGAAAGTGTATAAAGATACACACCCGCTGACAATCCGTTTGCATCAATAGTTATAGAATGATTACCGGCTGAATGATAGCCTAAGTTTTCGGTAGAAATCACTTTTCCCATTATATCAGTAACCGTTAAAGTTAAATCGCTTCCATCGCGCATATAGATAAATGCATTGGTTTCTGATGTAACAGGGTTTGGCTGATTTTGACTTACAAAGAAAATCTTTGGGTCGTTTATAACTCTTTTTACGGAAACCTGATCACCAACCTGACCTCCAAGTATATCGGCTACCGGAACCGCTCTGTACATTATTCGCTGTTCATCATTTGGATGTGTATTGCTTGTTCCGTTGTTTTGGAGGTTGGTTCCGGGAAGGTCATCTTCCTGATAAATCAGATGTAAAAAATTATCTGCCCGTTTTGCTACAGAGCCAAAAACATTTTCACGATTTTGAAGCAATCCGTAAGCATTCGCAGTAATATTTTGACCAATATTCCAGGTTTGGCCACCATTGGTTGAATAAGAAACATAAATATCCCGGTAGTTGGCATTGAATGGGCTTATGGCCAATTCATGCGGGGCGCTGTATATAACATATAAATTCCCATTGGCGTCCATAGATGATGAAGGAAAAGAAACGAGTGCTGTACCACCGTAGCGGGTTGCAGAATTTACACCTGCAGGCAAACTACCATCGGCGAGGGGAAATTGAGTTGTTTCAGGTGTAACATCTAAAGTACCGCTACCATCATAATCTTTGGCTAATCCGCAAATATTAACACTGTCCCATCCTTCTGCCCAATGGATAAGCTGAGCAGTTCCGGGATACCAGCTATACCCATCATCCGTAGTATCTTCATCAGCCACGAATGTACGGCCAAAGAAAACGTGTACTTTATCATCATTCCCGATAATTACATCAAACGACCCGTCGGCTGTTTTTTGTCTGTCGGCAGTAGCAATGTATTTTTTTCTAAATGGCGAATAGGGAAATTCTTCAACCATAGTTTTGGTAAATGTATTTCCATTATCGGTTGATTTATATAAAGCGACATCTTCTCCTAGACCGCCCATTACAATAGCTACAATAGATCCTTTTACATCTATTGCATAATTATCACCTCCGCCTGCTATTATTCGTGTTGAATCATATCCCGGCAGGGCAATAAATGTTTTATCCCAGGTAGCTCCTCCATCCTTGGAGCGGCTATAGGTACTTGGGCTGCTTACTCCATTTATTTTATGAACAGGTATTCCATCAGTTGTACTTGACCAATAATTTGAAACAAGATGAATTGTTTTATTCTCATCTGTTCCTACACGGCCCCAAATGCTAATCTTATTGTTTAATTGGGTAAGTACAGTTGTTTGAGTTGGAAACGATGAATTGCCTATCGCGCTATTTTTACTGAAAATCCATCCACCTGAGGTAGATACATGGCCCATTACAAATTCATATTTGGTGCCTGCGTTATCAAGAACTCCAAGACAGGGCCAGCCTGTGCGTTGGGTTTCCAATCTCGTGTTAAGAGGTGCGAAAAATGATGTAGTTGCTTTATAATTATAACCTGTTCCCCTTGTAGGCCAATTAGCTTCGCCAATGGATGACGTAGTCCATACTGCAGAAATACTACCATCGGGATGAAGGATAACACGACGCCCAACTGATGCATTGGTTTGCAAATCATAGAACGTTTTTCCAATCAATATTCCCGCATATTTAGATTTTTTATGCAAGGAAAGAGTAAAGGGACTGCCTGCCAAAAATGGACTTACAGCCTGATCGGTTGCTACCGGTACTGATAACGTTGGATGTGGAATATCAATTTTAGGGTTGACAACCGGCGTGTTTTGCTGGGCAAATAAATATGCGGGCAAAGCGATTAATACAAGTAGTATTTGTTTTTTCATGATTAAATAAATATGGACGGCAAATAAAACTATTTTTTTTTAAATGTACCTTATAATTTATAAAAGGATTGTATCATTTTATTAAACTTACATTTATTTACATAAATGTGAATTGACTTTTACTAAAACCTTGTTTCTTTGCACTATGGAATTAAAAGACGTTGTATCTGTAGCCGGCAAACCCGGTTTGCACAAAATTATTGGTAAAGGAGCTTCAGGATTAGTGCTTGAAGCACTTGATGAAACTGCTAAACGCAGCATTACACCGCTTACGCAAAAAGTTTCTATACTCGAGGATATTTCAGTTTTTACCGTAGATGGCGATATTAAATTGGCAGAAGTTTTCAGTAAAATTGAAGAAATCGAAAAAACAGGTAATTTTTCACCCCTTCCAAAAGACTCTTCGAGCATAATGATTAAAAATTGGTTCGACGGTATTATCCCTAATTTTGATAAAGAACGGGTTTATAATTCCGACATTCAAAAAATTTCGAATTGGTATAATCTTTTGAAAGGTAAAGTTGATTTTAATGCAAAACCTGAATCGGAAGAAACGGATAGCGGCGATAAGTCGGCACCTAAATCTAAAACTGTTAAACCTATAAAAAAGGTTGAAGCTAAAGCTAAAACTTCTAAAGGAGTTACAAAAACAGCAATTACCAGCCGAAAGATGAGTTAATTTACTTCCCGGTAAAATAATAAAAAAGGCTGTCGGTTTACCAACAGCCTTTTTAAGTTATAAAATATTCTTTTAAAATCCGCTTACGTTAAGTCTTCCGTTGCTAACGCATTTGCCTGACAAGGAACTTGTCGCCGCCGCAGAACTCATAATAGCTGCTTTAATAGCTGCCGCGCTACTTCCGCTGTGGGTAGCAGCATATAAAGCCGCTCCTCCTGTTACGTGAGGAGTTGCCATGGATGTTCCACTGTAATTGCCATAACCTGAAACAACTGTTGCTTTTCCTTTAACTTTAGCTCCCGCTACCGGAATCGAAGAAATGATTCCTGAACCGGGGGCTCCGATATCAACAGTAGTAGCTCCATATTGAGAATAACTGGCTAATGTACCGTTTGATGCTAAAGCTGCAACTGCAATAATATTAGAACTTGTGTAACCAGATGGATAACTTGTGGTAGCATCATTATTTGTACCACTATTACCGGCGGCAGCTATAAACAATATATTTTGAGCACCGGCACGGTCAATTGCATCCTTTAGGCCCTGACTAAATCCGCCGCCTCCCCATGAATTATTGGTTGCTACAATATTTAGTCCGTTTCGGGTTTTTAGGTCTGTTACATAATCTACAGCTTTTATTGCATTGGCTGTGGTACCGCCGGTGGCACCTAAAAATTTGCATGAAATCATTTTAATATTCCAATTTACCCCTACAACACCTTTTCCATTGTTTGCTATCGCTCCAATTGTTCCGGCTACATGGGTAGCATGGTCATCGCCTACCCCATCAAATGTAGTATTATTATTACCAACAAAATCCCAACCCCATTTATCGTCTTTATATCCATTGCCATCATTGTCAACCCCGTCAACAGCATCATTGGGATTTATCCAACAATTGGCGGCCAAATCTTCATGTGTGTTCATAATACCTTCATCAATAACTGCAATGATTACACCTGAAGAACCTGTATTACCTGCCGCCCATGCCTCATTAGCCTGAGATCCGTATTGATTGTATGGAGATATTGCATCTCCAAGCATTCCCCATAATGAACTATAATAGGTGTCACTGGTAAAATGTGTATATATATAATTTGGTTCAGCAAATTCAACTTCAGGCATTGATTTAAGTTGATTTATGGCATCAAAAATATTTATCGGAACATTTATTAAATAAATGCCATACTTATCACCGGCTTCTTTCATCGGTTGTGTTAAAATTATCTCTTCTAATTTCCCGCCTACTCTGGCATAAATGGAAGGCATTAATTCATAATCGGTGCCTTTTTTAAATTTTAAAAGAACCTGATTGGACACAAAGGCAGTGCCTGATTCATTGCCTGTAAATACAGGAACTGTTGTTAAGTTTTCATCTGAATTTAAACCGGGGTCATGATCTTTTTTACATGCCGACAGAAAAATAATAAGTGAAATTAAAATCCCTGCACTAGGAATAAGTTTAAGTAAATGTGTTTTTTTTATCATAATTTTTTCGAGTTGGTTATCTCAAAATTAAAGAAATAAAATAGAAAACCAAGTATTAAGAAAAATAATTTGTTGAAAGAAAATCTGCTAATATTCTTTTAGAGATTAATATATTTCAAAAGTTTACAAATAATATTATCCTTTGCCAAAGTAACATGTGGTTTTAATTCCGAAATTACACAGTTGTGAATGGTCTATATCATATTCTTTGAAATATAATTTCAGCATTGGCTCAATGGAAAGTTTTATTTTATTGGAAACCTTTAAATTGTAACCTAAACTTAGAATGAAGGCTGAATTATACATAGCTTTATTATTAGTTGGAGAAAGTTCTTCGATTTCCCCATTTCCATAATGGATTGAATGTGTTGATTTATTTTTAAAAATTCGATTTAGTGCAATACCTGACGATAGGAAATATTTATGATTGGCCACGTCTATTTGAATAAGTAGTGGAATTTGAATCTCATTAAATAAAAATTTTGTAACAATTTCTGAGCTTGAGATTATGCCTTTAACAGGATCTATATCACTTGGAAATATTAAGCCTTCCTGAATATAATCATATCGTTTAATTCCATATCCAAACCCGGTTTGAAAAAAAATATTTTTTGATACCTTATATTTTAGATTAAGACCTGAAGATGCACCAAGTCTGGTTTTAGAACTTTGATTATCGCGAGAATCAACCAAAAGGAAATTTAATTCTGGTGTAAGATTTATCCCAAAACTAAATTTAAGAATTAATGGTTTTTCTTTCCCATGGAGCATTGACGGGCTAAAAAATAAAATGAGTAAGATTTTTTTCATAAAAAATTATTCCTGTTATAAAGCTAATCCTCTTTCTTTTCAATTAAAATTAATTTGCTTTCCGCCTTGATATTTCCTGATTTCAAAATAAGGTTATACGTTCCATCCTTTAAATAATACTTTTTATTTTTCCCTTTTATGAGATGACTTGATTTCTCAAAATTAATATTAGAGCTGAAATTATAGCTCACATAATTCAATCCCCTCTCTGCTTTTATTTTTTTGGTATATATAACCAAACCTGTAGAATCGGCAACACTCATATCTAAGGAATCGGCCATGGAAGAATAAAATGAAATTGAAATATTGGATTCAAAGGCAGGACTCCAATAATAGCCTGAATTTCCCCAGGATTTATAAAATTTGCTTTTGGGAATATCAAATAAATATATATTCTGTGACATTTTTGAACTGTCCAACGAATTAATTTCTTTCAGTGGCAAAATATATAAGGACCGTCCGTGAGTTCCGACTATCAATTCATTGGCCTTGGGTTGAATAGCCAAATCATGAACAGCCACTCGTGGTAAATTTCCTAATTTTTCCCAGAGATTACCTTTATTCAATGAAATATAAACGCCATTATCGGTTCCTAAATACAAAATGTCTTGGTTAATTAAATCTTCCCGAATCACATTTACAGGTTCCATAGGCAAATTGTTGCCGAATGATTTCCATGTTTTTCCGTAATCATCCGATACAAAAACCAAAGCTGTAAATATATCCATCCGATATCCATTTAATGTTACAAAAACCTGAGCTTCCTTATGATGCGAAGCCTGAATTCTTGAAACCCAATATCCTTTGTACGCCGGTATTGAAATATTAGTCCAATTATTGCCGCCGTCTTTAGTTACATTAATGCTTCCATCATCACTTCCGGTATAAATTAATCCAAATTTTAATGAACTTTCATCAATCGTTGTTAATGTTCCATAAGGTACATTTCCTTCTTTCCCACCAGCAGTTAAATCGGGAGATATTTTTTGCCATGTATCGCCTTTATCAAAGGAACGAAACAAATAATTTCCTCCAAAATAAAGGGTATTTGCTGCATGCTGCGATAAATGAATGGGCGATTGCCAATTGAAGCGGTAAGGCATTTCGCCTAGCGAATGTTTGGGCGTGATATAGGTTTCTTTGTCGGTTGTAATATTTAACCGGTAATAATTCCCAAACTGAAATCCGGTATAAACCAATTTTTGTTTGGTATCAACAGCTACCTGCATTCCATCACCACCCAAAATAAATTGATAAGGATATTTACCTGATTGATGCCATTCATTATTCGGTGAATTATACCGGGAACCTTTCCAAACTCCGTTGTCCTGAAGGCCTCCGTAAACATTATATGGTTCTTCTTCATCTACGGCTATGGCATAAAACTGCCCTACTGCCGGGCTATTGCATTTTACCCAATTTCGTCCGTTATCATAAGAAATATTTAAGCCTCCATCATTGCCATTAACTATATGTGAAGCATTGTCCGGATTAATCCACAAGGCATGATGATCACCATGAACATTGTCGTCATTCAGTTTTGTAAATGTTTTTCCACCATTGGTTGAGCGAGCCAATACGACTCCTAAAATATAAATATCATCGGGGTTTGAAGGGGCCACTCGTATTTGCCCGAAATAATAACCATAAGTATAAAAAAGGTCTTTTATAGAATCATTCACCGTTTTCCAATCTATATTTTCAAGGGAGTTTGTTTTAATAATTACAGAGCCTTTATAATTTACATTAAACAAATTTCGGTTGGCATTTCCGGTATAATTTATAAGGTCTTTCAGCGTATTCTTTTTTGATTTTATTAATTCCTTAACGGTTTTAGCATCCAACTTTTCAGGAAAATCATAGGTTGACAAAAATCCTTTCAATTTATTATCCTGAATTTTTAAAAATTCTTCCGGTTGCTTTTCTATTTTTATTAAATCTTCTATTGTAAAAACAGAAGTATCTTTTTCGTCTTCGGGCAAAGGATCTTGATCATCCAGTATGGCATATAAACCGGTTATTCCATTTTTTATAAAGGGCGCTATTCCAATTCTTCCAAGATTGCTTTTAGTAAAAACTTTCGTCCAGCTTATTCCTCCGTTTTTAGAAATATGAATTCCGGAGCCCGGGCCAGCTCCTTTAAAATTCCACGCTGTTCTTTGCCTTTCCCACATTGCAGCTATTAATATTTCAGGATTTTGAGGGTCAAAACTCAAATCAATAGCTCCGGTTTTATTATCAATAAATAATATTTTTTGCCAACTCACTCCCCCATCAGTTGATTTATAAACTCCCCGTTCATCGTTGGTAGAATACAAATGTCCCATAGCCGCCACATATATAATATTGGGCTGTGTTGGGTGCAATAAAACTTTGCCAATATGATGGGTTTCTTCCAAACCCAAATGTTTCCAGGTATGCCCGGTATCATTGCTTTTATAAATACCGGTTCCGGCATAGCTCGATCGGCTTGAATTGTTTTCACCGGTGCCTACCCAAATGGTAAACGTATTCCAATCCACGGCTATATCGCCAACTGTAATTGAAGATTGATCATCAAAAATCGGCTTAAACGATTGGCCGTTATTGCCTGTGTACCAAACGCCTCCGGATGCATACGCAACTACCATTTCAATCGAGTTGGCCGGATTTACTTCCAAATCGGTAACCCGTCCACTCATAATAGTTGGTCCAACAGATTCGGTTGGAGCATTTGAAAAACGACTGATAGGTTTGGTATTTAATCCATCCAATCGCGCTTTAGCTGGGGTAAAAGTTTGGGAAAAAGATAAACCGGAAAGTAATATTCCTGTAGTGATTAAAACGATTTTTAACATTTATGAAATTGAAAATTTAAGGACTCAAAAGAACACATATTTTTAGAATTTAGAGCTAAGATTTTATTATTACAATTTTTAAGTCAGGTTTCATCCTCCTTAAAAGTATGCCTAGTACTAAGATGATTTAAACAAAGAATTCTAAAATTTTGAGAATTCGTGAAAATAGCCCTATATGAAAAAAAGCTTATAATTTTTTGTTTAAGAGAAAGCACTTTGTTATTGTGGGAGAATACTGAATTAAAAAATTAAGGAATAAAAACTTTAGAGATAAAATCTAATACTGCTCCCCTTCATTCGGAAAATCCTTCGACTTTACATCGTCAATATATCGCCCAACAGCATTGTTTATTTCATCATTCAAATTTAAATAGCGTCTTAAAAAACGCGGGTTGAATTCCTTGGTCATACCCAACATATCGTGCAATACCAATACCTGCCCGTCAACGCCTCCCCCCGCTCCTATTCCTATCACCGGTATTTTTAAAGTTTTGGCTACTTTGGTGGCCAGCTTGGCAGGTATTTTTTCCAACACAAGGGCAAAACATCCGGCTTCTTCCAAAAGTTTTGCGTCTTTCAAAAGTTTCTCGGCTTCTTTTTCTTCCTTTGCTCTAACATTATACGTTCCAAATTTAAAAATAGATTGAGGAGTTAATCCTAAATGCCCCATTACAGGGATTCCGGCGGTTAATATTCGTTTTACAGAATCTACAACCTCTTCGCCTCCTTCCAGTTTTACGGCATGGGCCTCGGCCTCTTTCATTATTCGGATGGAAGAAATTAAGGCATTTTTACTGTCACCCTGATACGAACCAAATGGCAAATCACAAATAATTAAAGCCCTGTTTGCCGCCCTTACAACCGATTGAGCATGATATATCATCTGGTCTAAGGTAATGGGTAATGTTGAGATATGGCCGGCCATTACGTTTGAGGCCGAATCACCAACAAGAATCACATCAATGCCCGCCCCATCTACTATTTGGGCAAAGGTATAATCGTAAGCAGTGAGCATTGAAATTTTAACACCCGCTTGTTTCATTTCAATGAGCGTGTTGGTTGTTATCTTTTTTAATTCTTTATAATGGCTCATCGTTTATTTTTTTTGCAGTCCCTTAATAATTTCCATCAGTTGCTTGTTTTCTTCCTGCAATACATTGTTTTTGGTCTCCAATTCCTTGTTCTTCTTTTTTTCCCGGTTAATTATATCATTCAATGATAAAATTATATCTCCGTTATCATCATCTTCTAAGGCTTTTTTAAGAATTTCAAACTCGGCTAATTTTTCTTTTGCCAGTTTCAAATCTATTTCTAATTTTCCTTTTTCTATCAACAGGGTTTCATTGAGTTGAGTAAGTTCAATATTTTTTAATTCAATGGTGGTATCCACATTTTTTTTGAGGGTACATTTTTCCAAATCTTTAGTTAGGTCGGCTATTTTCTTTTGTTGTTTATCAATTTTGCCTTTTAATAAAAGTACCACTTCGTTGTCATTGGCAGTATTTTCAACCGGAATAAGTATGGGTTTTAAAATAGGCGCATCCGGAGTAACCTTTGAAGTATCTGCCGAATCTTTCACTATTTTTATAAAATCTACTTTACCTGATGAATTAGCGCTGACAAAAAAACCAACATTGCCCGAAACCAATTTTTTATCAGTAAATGAAAATATAAAAACGCTATTGATATAAAAATCAAAAATGCCGTTTTCATAATTTACCCTAATGACATTAAACGATTTATTTTTTATGGCCTTATCATGATTCCAACCATTATCGCCGGCAAACGATAAAATATCCCATTGGCCATTCAAAAACTTCCGAACCCTGTATTGGTTTTTGCTGTTCATTTCACAAACTATCGCGCCTGTTCCGTCGGCATTGGTATTTAGCATTACACCAATACTGCTTTCTATTTGTTTTGATGCATCCGTTTTTAACGAAGTGGATACTTCAAATTTAGTAAGGCCTAAATTTGGTTGGTGCATTGATATGGAAAACATCTCTGTACTTCGGTTTTTAACAATATAATTACCATTTTCGGTAATATAAAAATCGTTGGCCGTAGAGCGTTGTTCCCATTTTCCGGTAATGCTCAAAAAATCATCTTCCGACACAATATTGTCAAACTTCCCTGTTATTTTCTGGGCAGACGTGTTTAAATGAAAAACAATTAAAATAAATACTAAAATTAACCTCATTTTTGTAAGCTTATAAAACACAAAACTAAGTTTATTTTAATATATAATGCCAAATCTATTTAAACTGATTTTTATCACATTAACTATTGCATCGTGTAAAAATGATATTAAGATTGCCGCGCCCTGGAAGGAAACCATTGTAGTTTACGGATTACTTGATCCTGCGGCCCCTGTTAATTATCTCAGAATTCAAAAAGCGTATTTAGACCCTGAAGGTAATGCCTTTCAATTTACAGGAACCAACGATTCCATTTATCCAATAAATTTGGATGTAAAATTACTTGTCAGAAAAAATGGAGGAATTATTGACACTCTGTTTCCTGAACTTATTAATGGCGATGATGTAGGAATAAAAAAAGATACCGGCCTTTTTTCAAATACACCCAATTATTTATTTAAAATTACTGATAAAATATTCGATTCACGGCTTATTTCGGGCGGCAGGGAAGATTATGAATATGAACTTAAGGTAAAAAATAAATCAACCGGATATGAGTGTTCTGCAAAAACTTATACTACCGGACTTTTGGAACCCCTTGCCCCTGTTAGCACCACTATTTATCCGATTACTATAAATGATAAAGCCAATACATTTTTAACTATTGGCTATCGCGAAGGTCGTAATGTAAAAGCATATGATATGGAAATTCGATTTTATTACCGGGAAACCTTGTTGACAGACACCTCGGTCCATTCTGACAAATTTATAAACTGGGTTATTTTTAAAAATACAACAACGCATTCATTGGCAGGTTATGAGCAAAAAATATCTTCCATTCAGGGCAATATATTTTATGAATTGTTAAATGGCCTGATAGCTCCAAACCCTTTAATTAAGCGGCAGGCCAAATATTGCGATATTTTATATTATGGAGTGGGTGAAGATCTTTATACTTATATACAAGTCAATTTACCTTCCTTAGGTATTGTGCAAAAAAAACCTGAATACAGCAATATTTCCAATGGTCTTGGTATTTTTTCGTCGCGGTATATTACGGCTATCAGAAATGTACCCATAAGTGCTGATATGAAAGCAACTCTAAAAACTTCGGTATATACTAAGGAGTTGGGTTTTTGAAAAGAAAGGTTAAAGTGGAAAGGTTAAAGGATAAAGTAAAAAGGTTAAAGTAAGAAGGTTAAAGGATAATTCAACGCCAACTTTTCACTTTAACCTTTACTTCACTTTAACCTTTAACCTTCTTTAATCACTTTAACCTTTAACCTTCTTTAATCACTTTAACCTTTAACCTTCTTTAATCA